>DASRZI010000554.1:0-24748 GCA_035686605.1 Candidatus Zixiibacteriota bacterium | reverse complement strand
GGACGAGGATAAGGATATGCGAAGGGAAAACCCACGAGATGACGATTCACTCGAATCTAGCCCTTTTCACCGTAAACGCCGAATATGCGCGTTCTGCGTTGAGAAAGTTACTTACGTCGACTACAAACAATACGACGTGCTGCGCCGGTACCTTAATGAGCACGGTCGAATTCGACCTCGACGCCAAACGGGTACTTGTGCAAAACACCAGAGGCGGCTTTCAAAGGCCGTCAAGCAGGCACGCCATCTGGCATTGTTGCCGTTCGTCGTGGATTGAGATCGAGAATAATCACTAAACATGGCTAAGAAGCGAATAGAATCAACTGAGGATAAGCAGCGACAAAGTCGCAAGGAAATGCTTATCGCTAGAAGGCACGAGCAGCAGACGAGACGGGTGTGGATACTGGTTTTAGCTGTAGTCGGTCTCATCGCTGCTGTACTAATACTGGGGATTGTTAATGAGCTCGTACTGAAGCCATCAAGACCAGTGGCTGTTGTAAACGAGGTTGAAATAACCCTTGACGAGTGGCGCGATCAGGTCGAGTATAGGCGAGCGTTATTGGTATCCCGAATCTCTGACATTGCGGATCTGGTGGCAGGAGATGTGAATCAAATCCAACAGATAGCTGGTCTCGAGCTCCAAACTCTTGGCGATCCAGAGCTGCTTGGTCAGCAGGTGCTCGATGAATTGATCGAGCAAGAGCTGGTACGGCAGGAAGCGGAGGCAAGGGGGATCTCGGTATCGGTAGATGAGGTCCAGGCGTCGCTCGAGGAGCGCTTCTACTATTTTGGCGGTGATTCTCCGACGCCACAGCCTACTCCCACTGAGACGATAATGCCCACCCCTTCAATAACACCAATCGCCCAAGAAGGTTTGACGGAAACCATCCAGTTATTGACGCCAACTCCAACACCAACTACTGGACCGACGGTCACACCTATGCCGACACCGACAGCTATATCCCTTGAGTCCTTTGAGGAATCATCGGGTGAGTGGTTCAATCGGTTGAATGATTATGGTGTTGATGAAGCCCTGTTCCGGAACGAGATCGAGCAAGATCTATATCGAGAACGATTGATTGATGCATTGGCCCTTGAAGGCGAGCTATCCGATCTGGCCGAACATGCGAGTATCTTCTATATCAGGTTTGGAAATGAAGATGAAGCGAACGATGCCTTAGAAGCTATCGAGAGCTCAGATTATCTTACAGTGTGGAACACAATCAGAAACGCAGTAGTTGAGGAAGACGGTGAGGATTCTGCAATTGCAGGAGAATTGCTCTGGAGGACGGCTGATAATCTCGAGAGCATCCTTGGTCCAGACCTCAGCGGGGAAGCGTTTGAACTGGATATTGATGAGCCCGGTTCAGTTATCGTCGTACCTGCACAGACCGAGGACGGAGCCGACTCCTTCTTTATCATTATGGTTAGCGGGAGAGAAGTTAGACCATTGACAGAATCCGCATTTGACAATGCCAAGCAGCAGATCTATATCAATTGGCTTGACGAAGCTCTTCTCTCGAATGTTCTCAGATTTGAAAGGTGGAGAGCGAACATACCTCAGAGACCGTTGTTAGATACACGTTCTTGGATCTACCCAACACCGGTACCA
Source organism: Candidatus Zixiibacteriota bacterium (assembly GCA_035686605.1). Lineage (GTDB taxonomy): Bacteria > Chloroflexota > Anaerolineae > Promineifilales > Promineifilaceae > UBA11865. The sequence continues at coordinate 23,136 of DASRZI010000554.1, read as the reverse complement.
ACGCTGACTCCTGGTGATCCTCTAGAACTCATACCGCAGGCGACTCCAGGTTAGACTCTCGAGATAAATTGCGCAGCACCAAAAACGCCAGATTGATCGCGATCATTCCGGCGTTTTTTATTGCTGGGCTTAAGTTGTATCTGGAAAGTTAACCGAGAGTTGAGAACCCCACATACTCTTCGGGTTTTATTGAGATAACCTGGCTGGCGCTATCTGCTCCCATGCTGACGCCGTAGACGCTTTCAGCCACCTGCACTGTTCCGCGGTTGTGAGTAATGATGATGAATTGTGTGTCCTGGCTCAATTCCTGAAGCATTTCCCGAAATCGATTCACATTTGCTTCATCAAGCATGGCGTCTACTTCGTCTAATACGCAGAAGGGGGTTGGTGACACCATGAGGAGCGAAAAAATCAGTGCTGTTGCGGTAAGAGATCTCTCCCCTCCGGACAGCAATCCCAAAGCTTGTTCCTGTCGATTAGGAAGCCTGGCAACAATATCCACTCCAGTCGTCGTCAGTTGGTCAGGATCCGTCAAAACGAGTCTACCGGTACCACCCCCGAAGAGGCGTCTAAATACCTGGCCAAAGTTTTCATCAACACGTCGGACCGTCTCAACGAAGGCTTTTGATGTCAAGTCATCTAACTCAACTATTACTTTTTCAAGCTGCGCGATGGTCGCATTCAGATCAACAACCTGCTTTTGAAGAAATTCGTGCCTCTGTTTAGTCTCGTCGTACTCGACCGGCGCGTCAGGGTTGATACCCCCCATTCGGTGCAATTGACCTCGAAGGCGCTGGATTGTCCGCTCGATATCCTCGGGTAATTCTTCCACAATTGGCAAGCGATCTACGACATCGGTCATTGGGAGAGGTGATTGAGCTATCTCATCATCATTAAAAGGCAAATCCACGAGACCAAGATCGGTAGAGATTCGTTCGCGGAGTCCTTCAATACGATTTTCTGCCTGGTTTAGTGCGAGTCTAGCCTGCAAATAGCCATTCTCGGCGGCCTGATTCTGGATGAGATGATCACTGAGTCGTTTCTCAAGTACCGAAAGGCTGTCTTGATTCTCTCGAAGCGAACTTTGGACGGGCGCGAGGCCTGTCTTTAGACTATCCATTTCCGCCTGAAGGCGATCGACTAATCCAATGCGCTCTGCCAACTGTATGTCAACGTCACTTGATCGGAGTTCGACGATTCGTTCGTCAATCCGTTCAAGCTGTTCGTCAATTTGAACTAGGGTAGCACGTCTGCTGTCTACAACGGCTTGACGACCCGCAACAATGGTCTTGCCAGCTTCAACTGATTGCTCGAGATGGCGCCTTTCATCAGCTATCTCGGCGGCTGGAAGTTCCTTCAGCTCCAGGCTGGCCAAATCGATTGAGCTTTCGAACTTCTCAGTGGTTGTCAAATAGCCATCAATTAGCTGCTCAGTCTCAAATATGCGTTGTTTGAGTGAGCCTATCTCCTTAGCAAGTGTATCCTGGAGATGAGTTGTGGATCGTAGCTTGGACTCAGCCGATTCAAGAGCAATTCTCGACTCATACGCTATGCGTTTAGAATCAGCCAGCCTATCCCTTAGTTCCTGGATCTCAGCCACGATACCATCTAGGCTTGCCTGTGTCTCGACGCACTCTCTTTCTAGATCCAACGAATCTTGTTCGAACTGCAATCGCTGGCCTTCGTTTTCGTCGATATCGGCAATGACCTTTTCTAGATCTCTTCGGCGTTCCAGTATCTCCTTATCCAATCTCGCAGGAGTTTTAATGAGTCCACTTGCGAAGATAATGAGGCCATCCATGGTTACAAGAGCACTTCCTGGAGCTAGTTTTCCAGCGAGCACTAAAGCTTCCGCTGGCTTCGCTGATACTATGAGAAATCGCCCTAGAAGGTGATCGACTAGATTCGTGAGCGATTCATCCGCATTCACGAGTTCGCTCGCCCAACCGATAACATGTGGACTCTTTGGAGCATCCAATTTTGGGTTTGGAGAAATAAGTTGAAGGTTTGCGATGAAGCTGCCTGACGGTGCTGTATCAGCAAGATTCCACAAATCCTGGTCGCCCTTGAGCACAAGGGTGTTAAATCGTTCGGCCAGGGCGCTTCGAACCGCATTCTCGTACTTGGGCTGAATCGTCATGAGCTCGGCCAATGATCCAAAAAGGGAAGTGAACTTCGAGAGGTCAGCATTGAATGGACTGTCAATGGATTCAAGGGTTTTACGCTGCGATTCCAGTCCGGCACGCTCTAAAGCAAGGCGTTTTACGATTTTATCGTTCTCTGCCTGACGATCTTCAATGCCTCGTAACTTATTTGAAACTGCGGTGAGAGATTGCTCAAATTCATGCTGCCTTGATGTGTCAACCTCAATTGAACTCTGAACGCTAGCAAACGCTTGCTTCCTGTCCTCAACCTCTTTGTTGAATTGTTCGATAAATAGGGAATCTTGAACCTCGAGCTGTCTTGCTTCAAGCCTCTCTCGCAATTGCTCAAGAGAACCGGAAGCCTGGTTCATTTGTGCCTGAGTATTGGTACGTTTGAGATCGAGATCTGACAAGGTCAGCTCCCATTTCTCGATCGCAGACTCTTCAGCTTGAACACGCTGCTCAAAACGGAGTAGGACGTTTTTCTCTTTCTCGAGGTGTTTACGAGCGCTCTCAAATTCAAGTATGGCGTTTTCAAGCTCAGCTTGAGCCTTCGTTCTCTGCTTCTCTAACCTCGGCACGTCTTCTTCGATTTCAATCAATCGCTTTTTTATGAAATCAAGCCTCTCCGCCATAATAGCCGCCTGGCGATTCGCTGTCTCGAGGTCGGTGCGAAGACTCTCCCGGTCATCTTCCCTGTCCTGAATGACGCGAACCAACCTGTTGATCTCGCGACGACTAGTGTCGATGTCTTGCTGAATTGAGAGCTGTCCCTTGCGTCCCGCATCCCATTTTTGCTGGGCAATGTGGCTCTCCTCTCGGGAAGCACGCAGCTCAATCCGGGCTTTCTCCCAATGAAAGCCAAACCAGATCCGAAGGTGATGGTGAAGATCGGCCGCTACATGCTCGTAGTTCTTGGCCCTATTGGCCTGTGTTTTCAAACTTCGTAATCTAGGTTCAATTTCTGCGATGATGTCGTAGATGCGTTCCAGGTTGTGCTTGGTTTCATCAAGATGACGAATTGTTTCAGCCCGTCTCAATTTGTAATGGGAGATACCGGCCGCTTCCTCAAAAAGACCGCGTCTTTCGTCAGCTCGTAGAGATAGGGCTTGATCAACAAGCCCCTGCCCAATGATGGTGTAAGTTCGAGCTCCAAGACCGCTGTTCGCCAACAATTCGTTGACATCACGAAGCCTGACCTTCTGCTGGTTGAGCACATATTCATTTTCACCAGAACGGTAAGCACGACGTCCGATCTCGATTTCCGCATAGTCGAGAGCCAGCCAACCTTCCTGGTTATCGAGCGTCAAGACCGCTTGAGCCATTCCAGCTCGGGAGCGAGACCGGCTGCCGGCGAAGATCATGTCGGTTGTTCGCCGGCCGCGTAATGTACTGTAGCTCTGTTCGCCAAGCACCCAGCGAATCGCGTCGGCGATATTGCTCTTCCCGCAGCCGTTAGGTCCAACAATCGCCGTTATGCCATGACCAAATTCGAATTCGGTCTTGGTGGCGAACGTTTTATATCCGTGAAGTGATAGTCGCTTTAATCTCATTGGCGGCGGGCAGTATAGTGTTTAGCGGCGGCAAGGGCAAACTCAAATCTATAGCTGTAGTCTAGGCAGCCATTTATTGAACGCGGCACAAAAATCCTTTCAAATATGCGGATTCGGGAAAGCAAACCGAAACGGGATGATCGGGCGAATGACTCAAATGTTTGATTATCTGGACATCACGGTTGGCATCAATTGCCGCTCCAAAAATCACCTTCTGAAACAAATCGGCACTTATAAGCCCAGAGCAGGAAAAGGTCGCCAATAGTCCGTTTGGTCGAAGGATTCTGAATGCAAGCCAATTCAGGTCCTTATATCCCCTACAAGCCGCGCTTATATCCTTGCGACTGTGTGCAAACTTAGGAGGATCAAGGATTACCATGTCAAATTGCCTTCCAGAATCACGGTATTTTCGCAGCACCTCAAACGCGTTATCCGCCACATACTCGTCACTAGGTCGAACAAGACCGTTCAGTTCTATGTTCTTTTTCGCGCTTTCGAGGGCGTTTGCCGAAACGTCAATATTGGTAATCGACGCAGCGCCAACGTGGGCTGCATAAATCGAGAACCCTCCAGTGTAACTGAAAGCGTTCAGAATCTCGCGCTGCTCAACATAATTCCTGGCGCAGACCTCTCGCCGATTATCACGTTGATCCAAATATAATCCTGTCTTCTGACCCTTCATCAAATCAAACCCGAATATCCTGTCATTTTCGAGGATCGTTGATTCTGGGGGCGGGCTATGACCGTGGAGAATTCCCGATACAAGGGGCAAGCCCTCTCTTTTTCGAATCTTCGCGTCAGATCGCTCTACGATTCCAACTGGCTGCGTCTGTTCGACAAGTAGACTTGTGATTAAGTCTCTTCGTCTATCCGCTCCAAGTGTCAGAAGTTGAACAACCAGGTATTCGCCATACCGGTCGACAATCAACCCAGGCAATCCATCAGACTCTGCATTTACCAGTCGATATGCAGTTGTCGCTGGTTCAAATTTGAGGGATACCCGGTTGTCAATTGCTTGTCGGATGCGGCTGCCCCAAAACGCATGATCAATGGGCTCTGATTGTTGCCAGGTTAAGATTCTGGCAACTATCTGCGAGTCTTGGTTGAAGTACCCTCGCGCTAGCCAGCGCTTATCATGCGCACAAATGTCAACGATATCTCCCGGTTCTGGAGATCCTCCCCTGATTGTTGACACAGCCCCCGAGAATATCCAAGGGTGTTTATTGAGAACGGGCTTTTCCCGTCCTTTTTTCAGCTCCAAAACAGCAACAGGTTTCTCCATGATTCTCAGGCATCATGGTTCGCGCTGCCGGTACCCATCAATAGCTCAAGGGCATGGGGTAGGACAGGAATTAGAATATCCATACATTCACTGATCGCTTTCGGATTTCCAGGTAAGTTAATTATCAATGTATGCCCTGTAATACCCGATACTCCTCTAGATAGCATCGCGTAAGGAGTTTTCTTCAAACTTTCTGCACGAAGTGATTCGGAAATGCCAGGTGCGTCCTTTTCAATGACCGATTTTGTCGCCTCGGGAGTCCTATCTCTCGGTCCAAAGCCGGTGCCACCAGTGGTCAGTATTAGATTTACTTCTTCGGCACACCATTTTGAGAGCATTGACTTGATATCGTCAACTTCATCTCTGACGACAGCAATCTCCGCCACATCCCATCCGGCATGCATCCGGATTATTTCGATTAACCGTGGGCCACTCTTATCTTCATAAATGCCCTCTTTTGAGCGATCGCTCACTGTCAACACGGCCACACGTACAGTCATGATTCCATTAATGCTGCCAAACTTATTTATTGACCAGCTTCAACCATTCTTCATTTAACCCGCTGTCGGTTACGCCATAGTAGACATGTATTCCCTTATCGTCTTTCATCGCCAGGTCATACCATGTGTAGTTGTCTCTCGATCGCTTATCTAACATAGCCATGTTCCCTTGCCACTTAATCTTTGATAGATCTGGGGGGCCATTTTCGACTTGCAGAATCGCATAGTGCCAGAGCTTTCTTGAAGAGGTGCGGGTAACATTCTTTATAAGATTGCCGTTGCGCAGATCACGAACCGAATGATAGAAGACACCATCCCTTTCGACGCTAGCCACAATCTCTACCCCGGTGCTTGGAGCAACAGGCGAATGAGCCGGCTTTTTCTTGCCTATCTTCTCCTGAACGACTGGCTCGGTCATTGGAAGCAATTGCGTGGGTTCAGGCGCAACTATTGGCAATTGCTTGTCCGAATAGGTATTGTCATAGCTGCGTTCCACGAGCCGGACAATCTCATCTCGGACGGCTACGGTCGTCTCAGCTTCTGACCGAATATAGAATCGGTTTTCATCTATGGCATAGGGTATTTCATTGCCAGGTGGTACGATGATGCGGACGATCGTCTTACCTTGAGTAACAAGGCTGTCTAACGATAGCTCGGGCTCAGGAGTAAATCGTTTACTAACAGCAGAGTTCAGCATATTTATAGCTTTCAAAGGTTCGCGCACTCCGACAATAGATTCCTTTGTATTAGCAGACAATCCAATATAAACGGTTCCTCCGTTTGTATTCGACAAGGCGCAGATATCTTCGAGAATGCGATTGAAATGCCCGCCGCGCTGAGCCATGCTTTTGTGGAATGACTGGACCAGCGATGGTCCCTCTTCTCGAGCTACAAGCACGAAATCAACGGCCTTCGCCGGTCCTGTGAAAGGTCGGGTAAGTGAGAAATCGGTTCCCCCCAGCACCCTGCTCAAAGCCTCGAACGAGACCTCCTCCAACAATATCTCAGTAACGCGGTCACCAATTCCGAGATTCTTTGCTGCCGAAGACTCTCGCACAAGACGATGAGCATCTGATCCCTGGATACAGCGCATCGCCCTTGGGTATTCGGGACGTGATCCATCGAAGAATCGCCTGGTCGTATACCGACCTCGCTTCTCAAGATCGGTAACCTCTAGACAGTGTAGAAACCGATCCTGGGTGAAGGCAATTCTAGTTTGCCCTCCAATATCAAGGCCTCGCATTATCACGCCATTGCTCGAGTTTGCATGGGCTGCTATGACGAGTCCTCCGCTTTCATTGATGAGCCGGTAGACTGTCAAAACATCGGTAGTAGCGCCAACTGTAGAGCTGCCATCCTGCAATTTTGACAATGGAATTCCCAGGGTTAACAGCAGATGCTCAAGAAACGTAACCGGAGTCTCTGGCGGGAAAATTCCCAATATATGGAAACCAAATGACGCGGTAAACTCGAAACCAGGCAGCACAAGTACTTTCTCGAAAATCCGACGATAAGTTTTAAGTTGCCGCTCTTCATCGGCTTTCAGCCGCCCAAGTCCGTCCAACATCTCGAGCTGCTCGACTTCCCGACGCATGGCTGCATAGCCTGCCACAGTGTTGTGGTCGGCGAACGCGATGGCGTCAAGACCGCGCACCTCGGCTTGGCGCATAACGTCCAAGTATGTGATGTTGGGTTCTTGGTAGTCGCTTGAGCCTGGTGTGTGAAGATGAAGATCTATGCGTCGCCATTGGCGGGTTGGTTCTGCCTGTGATGGTCGACGTCTGTTGCTTTCTTCCAAATCAATTCTCCCTGCAAGAAGCGACGGATTATTTCATCCGAAGAGCTTCTCGAAGATATATAAAAATGTTATTCTAGTAATTACTGCTGAGGGGAGTGCTCAAATGTTATCGAACCAGGACGGAACGAAGCAAATCTGACAGGGAACTAGGGGAAAATGGTTTCAAGAGAAATGTCGTAGCTCCAGCGAGCTCGGCTTCCTCTATACGCCCGTCATCTCCTGACGTTACAATTACAGGACAGTCCTGGGGAGCATTTGTACTTCCATTCCGAATTGCCTGCAAGAGCTCGATCCCATCTTCTCCCTGGGCTAGATTGCAGTCGATAATGAAAGCATCAACGGAGTCATTGGCCGCATCAAGGGCTTGGACCATGCCAGGACAGGCACTTACCTGAAAACCATCCATCTCGAGCAGCATCTTGAGAAGGGTGGTATTCGACCTATCATCATCCACTAAGATGATAGTTCCCATTTCGATCAGTATTCCTATTTGCCTGATCCCAGGGCCGCGATCCCTCGCATCACGCCAATCACTCCAACCACAGCCTTAAAAGCGTCCATCGTATTAATATCTGGCGCCTTTCCTCCGCCTTCCTCTACAGTCCGGCTGAGTAGATAGCTGGTAGCTAGGCCAACAGCAGCTCCAAGGACGGCGCCTGAAACGAGCATTTTTGTTTTCCAGTTTACATTTGATAATGCCATTCGTTATCCTCGACTAAATAGTCTCCTCATCCTAATAAATAGTGTCTTCAAATAAGCAAATCGAGAGTGAAGGTATATCAATGGATTTGCCAACCTGGGAACGAAGCCAGCCACGCTTTGCTGGATCTTAATCGTAAGCATGTCCAACCGCCAAAAAAATCGTTGAATTTGGCGAATAGGGGCAATTCCTTGTTTTCTAGCCTGAAAGTATACAGCACCGATTGTTCCCAGGACCAAGGTGGTCAAGATTATCGAAATAGTGACCGTCAAGATAACGACCGAATCAGCGATAGCTGACAATGTGACCAGATACTCGGTCGAATTTGCGAAAACTACGTACAGGACCATGGTCAGAACGATAGAAAAGGCCACGATCGCGATAATCGCAAGCGGATAGTAAATGAAGCGACGATTAAATCGTCGTATCGACTCGGCCCGATGAAGCTGCTCGGGCGTAGGTTGAAAAATCTTGGAGGAGGGGCTCAATTGTGGTGTTTCCATGGTACTTAGCAAATTAATTGTACCACATTGGGTGAGGGCGTCACATCGGGAATGGCCCTTAGTCGCCGATCTCGATCAGCACGCACTGATCGGAGGATAACACTAACGAAGCGTCGCTATTTAGGATCAGCGTTAGATCCCCAGCCACATCTCAATTATGCAGGACAATGAAAACTGCTGGTCATCACGAATAGATGATCCCACCGAACAGAATTTTTCCCGAGACTTCTTCACGCCGCTCTTAATCTTCATCCTGTCAAATGTATCATCCGTAAGCGCATGACGGATATGAGCATATATTGAGGCAATTAGAGGATCGGCAACTTGTTTGCCACATACATGCATAGGGAGCATCTTCAATCGGGCAGCTTACCAAGTTCATGGTGCCAGGCGATCAGTGCAAACAGACTGATCAACACGATAGCCCGTCTCTGGATCGTAACAAACGCAAAAACCCACGGCTTGACCGGGCTCACTCCCTTCCCAGAGAAGGTAATTTACTCTTCCCTGAAAGCAATCAGAGTGTCCAGAGAGGCGCCAAACCCGTTCGAGGCCAATTCCTTTTTGTTTTGCTGACCGGACCAAGAACAACCGTATGTGGCTGCCCAATTCCGGACCGATTGCAATCTCATCATTGTTTGCCAGGATGATGGCAAACAACGGAAAGCTAAAGGCTATCAGCCAGACGACGATGAATAACATCATCCCAAGCCGGATAGACCATCGTTTCATGAAGAATCCATACGCAGCAGTCTCAAATGCGGGATCTCAATTTAACTCTGGGTACCGTTGCTCCGAATCGTATCAACATAGATCTCGGCGTATTCTTTCACCATGCGCCTTGTACTGAAGAATGGTGCATTCGATTTGATGGATTCGCGCATTATCTCAACCCAACCCCGGGGGATCTGATCTCGATCTCTGTCATAATACAGAGGAACGATCTCATCTTCGAGGATCTCATATAGTGATTTGGCGTCTTCCTCATCCTGCTTCACTTGATCGTCGTATTCAGCCCCGAGCCCGATCGCCCAGCCATTGACACCGTTATAAGCCTCCGCCCACCAGCCGTCCATAATGCTAAGGTTCGGTACTCCGTTTAAGGCTGCTTTCTGACCACTTGTGCCGCTGGCTTCGCGAGGTCGCCTCGGCGTATTAAGCCAGACATCAACACCCTGTACAAGATATCGGGCCATGTGCATATCATAGTCCTCGACGAATGCGACTCGACCTCCCAACCTGTTGTGTTTGGCGAGATTGTAAACATTCTGAATGAGCATTTTGCCTGGATCATCTGCCGGGTGAGCTTTTCCCGCGAAAAGCAGCTGGACGGGGCGATGGATATCAAGCAGTATCTCCTTGAGACGGTCAATATCACGGAATATCAATGTCGCCCGTTTATATGTGGCAAATCTCCTGGCAAAGCCAATAGTTAGGGCTTCGGGATCGAGCATTGTTCCGCTGGTTAAGACCTGGGTGGGGTCTGCGCGATCGGCTACCCATCGTCGTCTGGACCTCTCCCGGAGATAACCGATCATTTTTCGCTTAAGGTTTAGATGGTGTTCCCATAATTCACCAGCCGGGATCTCTTCGATTCGCTCCCATATGGTAGGATTATCATGGCGTTCAACCCAATCGGGTCCCAGATATTTGGCTAGCAGCTGGTGATATTCCGGTGGAGCCCAAGTAGGGACGTGGATGCCGTTGGTCACGTGGCTGATTGGTGTCTCTAATGCCGGTTTTTCAGGCCATACTCCTTGCCACATTTCCCTGGAAACCTGGCCGTGGAGTTTGCTTACCCCATTAGCACGACCATTTAGACGGAAGGCCAGCACCGTCATATTGAAGCTTGTTCCCCAATCCTCCTCATGTTTTCCCAGATCGAAAAACTGTTCGCGAGATAGTCCCAGTTCCTGCCAGTAGCCCGCAAAATAGGTCTCAATAACGTGAAAAGTAAATGCATCATGACCGGCGGGGACGGGAGTGTGGGTGGTGAAAAGGGAGCGCTTCCTGAATTCGGCTCTTGCCTGCTCGAAGCTCATACCCTCGGCAACCAATTCACGAATGCATTCCAAACCTAGGAAAGCAGAATGACCCTCATTGATATGCCAGAAATCCGGATTAATTCCCAGGCTGCGGAGTGCTCTGACCCCGCCGATTCCCAACATTATCTCCTGGCGAATTCGAAGTTCGATGTCACCAGAATAGAGCCTGGCGGATAATTCGCGATCCCAGGGATCATTCTCATCTACATCGGTATCTAAGAGATAGAGCGGAACGCGACCTACCTGGACATGCCACACCCGGGCGTGGACCTGCCGGTCACCCATCCGGGTGCTGATGATGAGTTCATGCCCATTTTCACCATGTACTGGTCTTATGGGCGCCTGGCCCATGTCGAGCTGTTCGTAGACAGCTTCCTGCCAACCATGTGAAGGCACTTGTTGGCGAAAGTAACCCTGGGGATACATAAAACCGACCCCCACCAATGGGATGCCAAGATCACTCGCTTCTTTTGCGTGATCTCCGGACAGAATTCCCAACCCGCCAGAGTAAATGGGCAACGAGTTGTGTATACCAAATTCTGCCGAGAAGTAGGCGATTGTCTTGTCACCAAGATCGCCATGTTCCTGCTTAAACCAGGAATGCCCATTGGCTAACTCGCGATCAAAATCCATAAGTACCTTGTCGTAGTGCCGGACAAAGAGCGCACTTTTGGCCGCTGCCTCGAGATTCTCCTGTTCGATTTCCTGAAGGAGTCGCACTGGATTGTGCTCGGTCTTTTTCCAAAGTGGCAGATCAAGACTCCTGAATAGTTCTCGTGCGTCAGGGTGCCAACTCCACCAGAGGTTATATGCGATTTCTGGCAGTCGCCTGATTTTATCTGGCATTCTTTCGTAAACTGCTTTCATAGTTTTTTCTTCTGGTCTCCTGGTCGCATGGCCAATGCCATGGATCCAATATTTACGAACGTGTATACAGCCATGAAGGATTGACTTAGTGGAAAATGCGCTTGTATACGAAGTGTGGTTCTGGTAAGTGCCCCGGATTTGTTGGTTGTCCTATCAAATCTTAAAGATGGGTGGATTATATCACGGCAATGACAACGGAAAAGGCGTCGTGGATTAGTCGATAGTTTATTGATTCATTTCTTACGACCAGCGTTTTTGAACCTGTTAACCTATCTGCACAGGTCAGTGATTGCTATATCGTATTGTTGAGAAACTCTCTGCCAGTCATATATGGAGACGTGTTCTGATAGTTTCATTGATATAATTCTTGTTTCTCCAGGATGCGACAGCGCCCATAGGAGGATTGAATACAACTCCTCTTGGCTGGAATAAAGACACTGGCTGTGAAATTCTAGCGGTATTAAAGCTGGATAATTCAAACCTAATGGCAGGATCGGAAACGAATGACAATAGATTGCCTCAATAGTGCTGACACCGAAGAATTCATGGCTTGCGGTCGACAGGCTGATTGCAGACTCCCAAAGTAGACGTCGATATGTTTCTTCATCGGCATATCCGACATGGATGATATTCTGCGAGAGTTTTTCGATGGCTTCCGAGAACTCTGCAGGCTGCTGGCGGAAGCTGCGGCCGCAGAGCGCCAATCGAAAGGGAAAACCACTCGCCTGTACCTGGTAGAGGGTCTTGAAAAAGCGTGCCGGATCTTTATCATATTCCCAGCGATGATTCCACAGGATAAGCGGCGGTTCGGTCGTATCTAACTCAGTACGCTGTGTCTCAAACCGAGCCAGATCAACGCCGACCGGAACTATCAGGCTTTTCTCCTGAATGGATTTCAAGATCTCGAACTCGTTATAGTCAGGAAAGTGTTTTAGAAATTCCGGTAGAGCTCCCAGCAACTCGAGCCTGTGATACTCTGAATTAAACAATACTAGATCGGCGGCAAGCATAGATGCGACGTTTATAAAGCCATAATGCAGATCACGCTCACCCTTCTGTCTTCTCATCGGACCTTCTTCAGGATCGTCTGGCAGAGGATAAGTCAACTGGTTTTCATGCATATAGAGGATCGTTGGAATACTCGACGTTAGAGGTCGTGTCAAAGCCAAGAATGTCGTCAGGTCTAGCATATCGGTTGCCATAATGCACTCTGATCGTTTTCCCAACGCCCGATATTCCCGAGCCAGAGTGATAGCACCGCCGTGCATGCGCCATTTCCAAAAGCGATCGGGCAGGGTCAGGAGTTCGATGTTGTGGCTGCTGTTTTCGCGGAGTCCCTCAGCCCAAGCCTGGTGACTTCCGCCGTGATAAGGGGATAGCAAGTGCACATCAAGTGTGACGTCTTTTGAACACGATTTTTCTATGGTTGATTTACCTCCGTGTGCATCGCTGCCCATTCGACCTTGATCAGACAATGATGTATTATAGGCGCCGTTGGCACGACGAAAAAAACGTGCTCAGATCACGGCTTTTTTTGTGGCCAAATCAGCGAATCGTTTTCTTTAATGAAGGATACTGAACAAGAACTTTATTGGGACTCAGCGTATGCTATTGCCCTCGCGCTGATCGACCACTTTCCAAATCAAAACCCCGAGGATGTTGGTCTTGTTGAACTTTCAGAAATGGTCGAAAGCCTGCCAGGATTCGAGGACGATTCGGGATTGGCTACAGAGCGTATACTACTAGATATTCAAATCAGCTGGTATGAGGAGTTGAATTCCTGATGAGTACCAATGGAGAGGTTCCAACCGCAGATGTATTGATCCCCGATGAGGTAGCGGACAACATATTTATTACTAGTCTGGACAAGATCTATAACTGGTCACGACGGAACTCATTGTGGCCGCTAGGATTTGGTTTGGCATGCTGCGCCATCGAGATGATCTGCACGGCCGCCAGCCGGTTTGACCTGGCTCGATTCGGGATGGAGGTTTTTCGAGCAACTCCGCGCCAAGCCGATTTGATGATTGTATCGGGCACCGTCACCAAGAAAATGATCCCCACGATTGTCCGGCTTTACAACCAGATGCCCGAGCCCCGCTACGTGTTGAGCATGGGAGCATGCTCAAATGGCGGTGGCCCATTCAAGGAAGGCTATAACGTATTGGACGGGATTGACAAACTTGTTCCGGTTGACGTCTATGTTCCTGGTTGTCCGCCGACACCGCAAGCCCTGATTAATGGTCTAATTACCCTTCAAGAAAAAATCGACCAGCAATCGATTCGAACCGTGCCCTGGTATCAGAAAGGCACTCCGGGTGAGTTTATTCCGATTCCAGTCCTGGGTCCTGATCTTGTAGACCTGCGTCAGATTGAGATGATTAAGGAACGGGCCGCTTTGGATATCGAAGTCGAGCCAGAGCAGCCGGCAGTGGAGTGAACAGATTTTCGCGATTAACGCTAGCGACAAGTTTCGGAATGATATCGCATGGTAATTCTTGATCGAAAGGATGCTGTATCACGAGTCCACGCTGATTAATAGAGATCAATAGCCTTAGAAAAGGTACTAGAGATGGCAGAAGCGATAGAAGAAATAAACGAGCAAGAAGGACAGATCCCCGAGATCGGAGAAGCAGTGGGCGATCCTGTCGAATCAGCCATGAAGATGCTGAAGGAGAAATTCGCCGGCGATGTCGTGGATGATCCACGCGAGCGATACTCTGGATTGATAGTGTCGGCTGAGAAACTTCTCGAGGTGAGTCAATTTGCTCGTGATGAGCTGGGCTTTGACTATTTGTCAAGTGTGACAGGCGTGGATCTACTGCCAGAAGACAAGATGGAAGTCGTCTATCATACTTACAACACCAGCAAGGGTGGGGGATCTGTCATCCTCAAAGTTCAAGTTGCGAGAGATGAGCCTTCGGTTCCTTCCGTGATATCCGTATGGCCTGGCGCCGACTTCCAGGAGAGAGAAGCTTGGGATCTGTTGGGCATTCATTTTGAAAACCATCCGGACCTACGTCGCATTCTCTTGTGGGAAGGGTTTGAAGGTCATCCCCTTCGAAAGGATTGGCGCGAACCTTACTATGAAGAGGAAGCCAAACCATTCGGCAGCCGTTGGCCTGGTGGAAACGTCACCAGAGCTGAGGAACACAACCCATATGGCAAGAACGTTCAGTATCCGAAAGGCTGGATTCCTGAGGGACTGGATTTTGAAGTCGATACCGAACTGTATGCTGGAATGACAGTTTCCAGAGACGCAACACCCGGACTAAAAACCGACAAGGTAACTGTAAACTTAGGTCCCCAGCACCCTTCCACTCACGGTGTATTCCGCATGGTGGTCACGCTTGACGGCGAGACTGTCGTGGACCTCAAACCGGTCATGGGATATCTGCACCGAAATCATGAAAAAATTGGCGAGCGCAACACCTTTATCATGAATATTCCTTATACCGACCGTCTCGACTATATCTGCTCTATGTCGAACAACCATGGGTATGTTCTAGCGGTGGAGGAACTACTTGATTCTGAGGTCACGGAGCGAGCGGAATGGCTTCGTATCCTGATGGTGGAACTTACAAGATGGATCAATCACGCCTGGGCGCTGGGCTTCTTGCTCAATGATCTAGGCGCGCTCCAGACACCGATGCTGTATCTGTATGTGGAGAGAGAATTGGTCCTCGACTTTTTTGAAGCAGTCGCTGGTTCTCGGATGATGTGTAATTACATGAGATTTGGTGGCGTCGCATACGACCTACCAGACTACATTCGAGATCAGCCGACAATGGCTTTCCTTGATGAGTTGATAAATGATCGGCTGCCCAGATCGATGGAACAATTAAACACCTTCCTTACTAATAATGAGATCGTGAGGTCGCGGTGCATAGGCGTTGGAAAACTGTCATATGAAGACGCTATCGCCTATAGCACAGCTGGCCCCGTACTGAGAGCCAGCGGCGTGCCATACGATGTTCGAAAAGCCCAACCATATTCCTATTATGAGCATCTTGATTTCGATGTCGCTGTTCGACCCAACGGTGATATTTATGACCGTTACCTGGTACGCATAGACGAGATGATCCAGAGTCTGCGAATTCTGCGGCAGGTGATGCCGCACATCGTGGATACTGAAGGCGGTCCGATTATTTCTGGGAAACCTCAGTACGCCATGCGCGTCAAGGGTGGAGAAGTGTACGGTAGAGTTGAAAATCCTAAGGGCGAGCTTGGCTACTATATAACTGCAAAGCAGAGAGCTTCGAATCCAGAGCGATACCACATCAGAGCTCCGTCCTTTATCAACTTAACACCGATGGGCAAGATGTTAAAAGGGCACAAAATTGCAGACGTTGTCGCCGTGCTCGGCTCGATTGACATCGTGCTTGGTGAAGTTGATCGATAGCCCTCAAAGACACTGAGCGGATTCAATACGAAAAAAGGCATAGACATGCAGAACCAGCTAGGATTTTTCCCAAGGGAGAGGTCATGTACGGAATAGGAATAGTTAAAGGTATGGCAGTGACGATGAAGCATTTCATTGCCACTTACCTGGATGACATTCATTGGTTAGCGAGAGGTGGAAGATACTATAATCCAGATGCTCTCAGCAACCGCCAAAGTCTCGACGGCAAAGGCGTTATCACCGTCTTCTATCCAGAAGAGAAATTGCCGGTGCCCGAAAGATTTCGGTTTGTCCCTTTCTTGGTAACCGACGATCCGAAACCAGGTGAGCAATGGCCCCATGACTGGTGCACCTCTTGTGGAATCTGCGCTAAAGTTTGCCCACCCCAATGTATCTGGATCGTCCGGGGAAAGCTGCCTACAGGTAGGCCAAAACCCGAGCCCGAACAGTTTTACATTGATATCGACATCTGTATGAATTGCGGCTTATGTGCCGAGTTTTGTCCGTTCGACGCAATTAAGATGGATCACGATTACGAGTTAGCCAGCTATGACAGAAGCACCGCCCATATCCATGACAAGGAGCGTCTTAGCAAACCAATTAGCTACTGGCACAACATAGCCAAAAACAAGGCTGAGGCGGAGCAGGCTTCACGAGATGCTGCCCTTGCTTCTAAGGGCCGGCGTAAGCAGAGAGGAGAAGGCGAGGAAGAGGAGTTACCAACCCTTAGCCCAAATCAGAAGCGGCAGCTTCCGTATCGAGGAGTGGGCTAGGAACCTTATATAATGAGTAAAAATAACTCTGACCAGAATAACGTATCGATTGAAGAGGTTCAGTCGCTGCTAAGCACGGTGAACGATCCCGAGCTCCATCGAGATCTAGTATCGCTGAATATGATTAGGGATGTGGAAATTGTCGACGACCATGTTGCATTCACGATTGTGCTAACAACGCCAGCCTGTCCCCTCAAGGGAAAAATTGAGGCGGATACGAGGGCAGCGCTTGCCAACAATCCTAATATCAAAGACGTGACGATTAGCTGGGATTCGTCCGTCCCCCAGGACCGCAGGATCAGTCAACAAATAGATCAGAAGTTCAAGAATACCATTGCCGTATCGAGTGGAAAGGGTGGCGTCGGTAAGACGACCGTTGCCGTCAATCTTGCAATCGGGCTTGCTGATAGCGGCGCTTCTGTTGGTCTGCTAGATGCTGACATTTTGGGACCTAATGTTCCGACGATGATGGGCATCAAAACGATGCCTGCCCCCCGTGATCGCAAGCTAATTCCAGCGGAAAACTATGGAGTTAGCTATTTTTCGATGGCCTTCTTGACCAAGCCTGACCAGCCGTTGGTATGGCGTGGTCCAATGCTCCACAGCGCAATACGACAGCTCCTTACCGATGTAGATTGGGGTGAATTGGATTACCTCGTAATAGATCTTCCACCTGGGACTGGCGATGCTCAATTGTCATTGGCTCAATCGATTCCCTTGTCTGGGGCTGTCATCGTAACCCAACCCATGCAGGTGGCGATCGATGATGCGCTCCGAGGATTAAAGATGTTCGAGCATCTCGAAGTGCCCATCATAGGTGTGATCGAGAATATGAGTGGAGAGTTTTTTGGATCTGGCGCCGGCGAAGCCCTGGCCATAGAGTACGATGTTCCTTACCTGGGATCCGTGCCCTTGGATGCTCAGGTCCGCATTGGTGGCGACAGCGGCAAACCAATCATTGTATCCAACCCCGAATCACCCGCAGCTGAAGCATTCAGAACGATAACCCAGACGATTGCGGCGCGCATAAGTGTTCTAACATTGACCAACCGGCCTGATCTCATCCCTCTTCAAATGGTCGGATAGTTAGGTCATAACAGCTGTTTCAGGCAAGGAAACCGGCCCAGGTGGCCGGCTTTTCTTTTTCCAGCTACCTTATGAAGTTTGTACGAACGATAAATCGGTCGGTAGTTTCCGCACCGAATATTACTAACGACGGAGTACGCTAATGGCGGAATCAGTAGTCGGAGTTCGATTCCAAAAGCTCGGAAAGCTGTATCATTTCCGGATTCATGAAGATAATAGTGGCATTGATCCTGGTGATCACGTCATTGTCGAAACAAAGAGGGGAAGCCAGCTAGGGCAGGTAATCGCCAACATCGAACCTGGTAAAGTAAACACGCGAAGAGGACTCAAGTCGATTACACGGAAAGCTACACCGCGTGATCTGGTGATGAAGCAGGTTTGGGAACAGAAAGAGCTTGACGCGCTAATTACGTGTAGAGAACAAGCTGCCAATCTCAACCTCCTAGACGTTAAGTTTGTAAAAGCCGAGTACAGTTTCGACGGCAGTCGATTGACCTTTATGTATTCGACGGAAAACAAGAGGCTGGATATCCGGCAGCTGCGGAAAAATCTGAGGAGAGCGTTTCGCTCACGGGTGGAATTGCTCATGATTGGACCTAGAGACGTTGCTAAGATTCTAGGGGGGCACGGCGCCTGTGGGCAGCCGAGGTGCTGTTCTACTTTCTTAACAGAATTTAGTCCTGTGTCTATTCGGATGGCCAAAGCTCAGGGCATCTCCTTAAGCCCCCAAGAGATTACAGGAATGTGCGGACGGCTCCGATGCTGCCTGGTTTATGAATTCGAACAGTACGTACAGGCCAAGAAACAGCTGCCAAAGATTGGTATAATCATTGGCACCCCCTATGGTGAGGGAAAAGTCAGGGATGTCCGTATCCTGCGAGATTCCGTCATAGTTGACGTTGAAGGCGAGCGGCGAGAGGTGTTTAGGCATGAATTCGAACCGCTGGATGAGCTTCGTGCTCTCGAGAAAAAAGCCGAAGAGGGCTGCTCGAAGAATGAAAACGGTGAATGTGATTGTGGCGCCAATGGAGACCACAAGTAGATTGACATCGTTTACGAACTTAGTGTGATATATGATGACAGCATCCCGGAAATGACGATGAAGAACGGCAAAGTCGAAGCCTGGAACCTCGTAAAAGAATTCGTCCAAGACGCTGGTTTACGGCGCCATATCTTATCGGTAGCCGCCGCAATGCGATTCTACGCAGTTATACTTGAACAAGATGAAGATTATTGGGAGTCCGTAGGTTTGCTCCATGATTTCGACTGGGAAATCCATCCTGATTTGAGCCAACATCCAATCGAAGGTTCAAAAATTCTACATGAAAGAGGTTGGGACGAAGAGACCATCCGGATCGTCTTATCACACTACACAGCTGGAACAGGTGTCGAGAGGGAAAAACCCGTCGACTTTGCCCTTTTGGCCTGCGATGAAATCACCGGCTTGGTGATAGCCACAGCTCTTGTCCGTCCATCAAAGGATATTAGAGATGTGGAGCTCAAGTCGATTCGTAAGAAATGGAAGGACCGTAGATTCGCGGGCGGTGTTGATCGAGAGCATGTCGAACAGACCACTGCCGATTTCAGCAGGGTTTGCTTTAATGGAGAACTTGCTTTGTGGGACCATATCCGACATGTCCTTGAAGCAATGCAAGGGCAAGCCGAGAAACTCGAGCTTGATGGATCTTTAGCCAGCTAGGTTTGCGAGATACCCCTCTGTGGATGAAAAACTTCTTTCGGTAGACCAAGCTCTTCAGCAAGTACTGGCTGGTATATCACTCTTACCCGCGGAGCGAGTATCGCTCATGGATGCATTAGGCCGAGTTCTGCTCGAACCCGCCGTTTCCGCAGATGATCTACCACACTTTGCTAACTCATCCATGGATGGCTACGCCGTAAAGGCGGAAGATGTAGCCGGTGCTTCCGAAGATTTACCGGTGAAGCTCCGCGTTATTGGAGATATCCCAGCAGGTACAGTAGCACAGATTTCTCTTAGTTCAGGGGAAGCTGCCAGGATTATGACTGGCGCACCTCTGCCGTTTGGCGCTGATGCCGTGATTCCAGTCGAATTGACCAGCGAACCCTGGCGACAGAGTGTCAGACCATTACCAGACCAAATTGACGTCAGAGGCTCTGTTGATTCTGGTGGCTATATTCGCTGGCCTGGTGAAGATGTTCGAAAGGGGACCGAGGTATTGCCATCTGGGCATGTACTGCGGCCGCAGGAAATCGGCGTCTTATCCGCCATCGGGCTGACGGAGATTTCGGTGGTGCAAACTCCTCGAGTCGCCGTTCTAGCAACCGGTGATGAGCTGATAGAGGCCAGCGAGCCTTTGGCCCCAGGGAAAATACGCAACAGTAATAGTCCGACTCTTACAGCCCAAATACGTTCAAGTGGAGCTATCGCCGTGGATCTGGGAGTTGCCAGAGATTCATTTTCCGATGTTCAGTCAAAGCTGGACGACGCTCTAGAGCGAGATGTGAATCTCATTATCAGCACAGCAGGGGTTTCGGTCGGAGCCTATGACGTCGTGAAGGATGTACTGGATTCTGGAGGAGAAGTTGGATTCTGGCGGGTGAACATGCGGCCTGGCAAACCGCTTGCCTATGGGGAGTACAGAGGCATTCCTTTCCTCGGTCTACCCGGAAATCCAGTCTCTGCAATGGTTTCCTTTGAGCGATTTGCGCGCCCTGCTATCTTAAAGATGGCGGGCCATCGAAAGTTGGACAGACCGCGGGTAAGGGCGACGGTTAAGGAAGACATCCACTCCGACGGAAGAGAGAGCTACCTCCGAGCTATTGTCGTATATGAAGACGGTGGTTATTCGGTTGACCTCAGCGGACGCCAGGGCTCCCATGTCATGACTTCCCTAGTCCAGGCCAACGGGCTCCTAATTGTGCCAGCTGGAACGCGGCTTATTCAGTCAGGTCAGGCGGTAGAAGTGATGATGATCGACTGGCCAGAGACTGTATTCTAGTTCGCTGTCGCAGCCCGATCGAACCTGGTGGGCAACAAAATAATTTTAGAGTTCGCTCCCGATATCGCGAATCCTCTGGTTATTCGCTGAACTCCTCACTCAGTTTAAGCGTCCTACTCAAAATTTCATCCTGCTCAGCTCGAACCTTATCCGTACTTGAGACTTCCTTCTCGGCGGAAGATGAGGAGGTCTCCGCGGGAGGCGACGTCATCGCTCGGCGGAGAGCGATTTCCATTGCTGTTGGCATAACTTCTTCTTCCTCAGCGTCTTCGACCTCTACCGCTACCACTTCGACTTCGGCCTCCGGAGTATGAAGAAGCGCCTTTCGGCTGAGGTCAATTCTTCGCTTTCGCTTGCTAAATCCAAGTACTTGGACGTCCGTTTCCTCCCCAACCTTTACGGCCTCAGAAGGATGCTTGATAAAATCATGACTCAGCTCACTGATATGGACAAGTCCTTCTTTCTCCGCCCCAATATCCATAAAAGCGCCAAATCTCTCGAGGCGAGTCACCTTGCCGTTGTACACCTGGCCTATCTTCAAGTCGCCCCAATCGACAGCCAGCGGCTCGAGCATCGATACAGTTATCTGTTCCTTATCTCGATCGACATTTAGGATCCAGACCGAGACTTCGTCTCCAATGCTCAAGGCATCAGAAATCCTATTCACTCTCTCGGGCAACTTGGAAATATGCAGGATAGCATTAGTTCCAACCCCGATATCGATAAAAGCACCATAGAGCTCAAGACGCGCAACCGTACCTGTAAGCTGCATCTTGCGTTTCAGCTCCGATATGCTTTTAGGAGAAGTGACTTCCGTCGCCTCTGCCTCTATTGTTATTTCAGAACCTTCCTCAGCCATTGTATTAATCTCCTAACCCGATTGTCGTCCGAACAGAGCGCGAGGATCTGATCTGGATATCTAGTTTATTAACCTCATCTGTAAGGGGAAAATCGCGCCTCGTATCAGACGGAGCGCCAATTATAGCAAGGGTAGGGGGGCTGTCAAAACTATTAACTTACACTTTGATAGGCAATGTACTTGAGACGATATCGGACGGTTTTTCAGTCAAATCAAAATCGCTGGCAACCAACCCAGCATCGTGCCGGATTAGCTTCTCAATCTCGTCCAACATATCGGAATTCTCTTGAAGATAGAGCTTAGCATTCTCCCTCCCTTGTCCGATTAAGATGTCTCCGTACCGGTAGTATGTCCCCCGTTTTTCCAATAAGCCAAAGGCAAGTCCAAGGTCTACGACATCGCCGGTTCTGGAGATGCCTTCACTGTACATGATGTCGAACTCGCACTGCGTAAATGGCGGGGCGACTTTGTTCTTCTTGACTTTTACAAGCGTCCGATTTCCCAATACTGCGCTAGAAACCTTAATGCTGCTAATTCGACGCATATCAAGACGGACCGAGGCGTAAAATTTTAGGGCATTTCCTCCAGTTGTCGTCTCCGGGCTTCCATACATGACACCGATCTTCATGCGAAGCTGGTTTGTAAAAATAACGACGGTGTTGGTCTGCTTAATGACGCCTGACAGTTTTCGCAATGCCTGAGACATCAATCGTGCCTGTAGGCCGACATGGGCGTCACCCATATCACCTTCTATCTCAGCTCTAGGTACAAGAGCGGCGACAGAATCGATAACAACGACATCCATGGCCCCAGAACGGATCAGGGCTTCGGCGATCTCGAGCGCCTCTTCACCTGTATCTGGCTGGGAGATATATAGCTCTTCGACATCGACACCGCAGCGTTCTGCATACTTGGGATCCAGTGCATGTTCCATGTCGATGAAGGCGCATAGCCCTCCGTTTCGCTGCGCTTCCGCAATCACGTGCTGGCATAAAGTCGTCTTGCCAGATGCTTCGGGTCCAAAGATTTCGATCACCCGGCCTCGCGGTAAGCCGCCAACCCCTAAGGCGATATCGAGGGCAAGAGAACCCGATGGAATGACATCGACCTGGAGATGCTGGGCATCGCCAAGGCGCATTATGGTGCCTTCGCCGAATCGTTTGACAAGATTATCGAGAGTTTGCTCAAGAGCGGCGTCCCTCATGTCGTTCTTACCCATTTGAAACTCCTCAAGACCAATAGGCTGCTTGATTTAGATAATAGCACAAATGTTCTGGTATTGTCAAAAGCTGGGACAAAGCCGAAAAGAACAATATGTGACTAATCACGGAATGCAGGAGGCGGTGACAAACTCCAGGCATGTTTTCTAGTGGCCTGGATGGGGAAGGATGCTATGAACTGGATGGAGTTCTTGTCAGGTGATATAGAGTTGAGATCTCCCGGCCGCCGGCTATGTAGGTTACTGAAAGGTATGTGACCAGGCCTGCTACGCCACCAAGGGCAATGGTAAGAAGCGGACTGCCAATGAGTCTGTCGATAACAAGTATGACGACTGCCATTACGGCCGCACCAAGAAGGGACCTACCTAGACTAATCAGAAGTTCTTTGTCTCCTAAATCCCCCAGACGTCTCCGGTTCAGTATAAA
>DASRZI010000553.1:0-28718 GCA_035686605.1 Candidatus Zixiibacteriota bacterium | reverse complement strand
GTGACCCTGCTGGGTTAGAAGCCCGTCGTGGGTCCCCTGTTCGATGATCTCCCCGTCCTTCATGACGATGATCCGGTCGGCATTCTTGACGGTCGACAGCCGGTGAGCGATGACGATGGCTGTGCGGTCCTCCATAATGGTCTCCAAACCCTCTTGAATCTGAGCTTCGGTAAAGGGATCGACGCTGGCCGTGGCCTCATCCAGGATGAAAATGGAAGGATCTTTGAGCAGAGCACGGGCGAGAGCCACTAGCTGGCGCTGCCCCATGGATAGATTGCTCCCGCGCTCGCCGACATCCGTATCCATTCCCTCTGATAGACCATCCAGCCAATCGCCCCGGCCGATATGCATGGCCGCATTCCGGACTTCTTCATCGGAGGCGCCCGGCCGACTGTAACGAATATTATAAGCTACCGTGCCCGAGAACAGGAACGGCTCTTGAGGCACGAGACCAATGTGCCGACGATACTGGCTCAAATTAAGCGAGCGAATGTCGTTTCCGTCGACGAGCAAATTCCCGCCTTGGTATTCGTAATAGCGAGCCACAAGCCTGGCCACACTGGTCTTGCCGGCGCCAGTGTGACCGACGAGGGCAATGGTTTCACCCTGGGCGATGTCCAAGGAGAAGTCGGGCAGAACGATCTCCGTACCAGTGTAGGTAAGCATGAGATTCTGAAATTGAATCCGGCCGTCCAATTTATCTACTGGGTTCTCAACCGTTTGCTCCACCTTGGATTCCCGGTCGATAAGGGCGAACACCCGCTCAGAAGCGGAGAGTCCATCCTGAAATTGGCTCCAGAATGAAGCGATGCCCATCATCGGAAACCAGAAGAACCCTACCGCTTGCATGAAAAGATACCATTCGCCGGTCGAGATGCCATCTGGTCCACGCGTGGCTAATGCTCCAAAAAAGATGAGCACGGCCACGCCCAAACCCGAGGCGGTCAGCATCATGGGAAAGATCGACATCAGCGTGATCCCCCGGCGCAGGTTCACTTCATAAGCCTGCCGGTTATTGGCGTCGAAGGTGTCGTATACAGCGGTTTCCTGCCGGAAGCTTTTGGCCACCACAATGCCGCTAATGGACTCCTGGATCAAGGCATTGATCTTGGCCGTCACACGTTTTGCTCGCTGGGTGACCCTGCGGGCCACTTTGCGAAAACTCAAGGCGATGATGACTGCGATTGGCGTAAAAGCCAACATCAGCAGTGTTAGTCGAACGCTGATGGTGAACAGGTAGACCGACAGAATGATGACCAGCAGCAGCTGGCTCATGAGATTCATCACCAGGGCTATCGTTTCAGAGAAATCCTGGGTATCTGAGGTGATACGGCTGACTACCTTGCCGGATGGGTTTTCATCGAAAAAGGACAGGTCATGTTGAACAGTAGCATTGAATGAATCGAGCCGCAGCTGGAGCACGACATCGCCGATGACTCGAGCCGAATGGGTCTGCCGGATGAAATTAAACAGCCAGGCCGAAGCGCCCAGCACAAGAACGCCTACGCCCAGCAATATGATGGTGCTGGTGGATGGATTTTCCCCAACGATGTCGATCGCCCGAGCGATAAGGATTGGGGTTCCGGTTCCGGCTAGGGAGTTCAGGGTGATCATAATCGCCACCAGGATCATCTGGCGTGTATACGGCCGGAAATAGCCGATGATGCGCTGAAGCAGCACCCTATCGCCGTATTGGCGATCGTAATCTTCCGTATCCAGACCGTCTAAAATAAAGCCCATGGTTTGTTGGGGATCGGGTGTTGGGGACTGGGGCTTGGCCGGATGACAGGCCAAGAGCTGTTATTACCAGAACCCCAGATCTTTCTCGCTAAGCATTTGCTCTGCGACATCCCTAATCCTATATCCCTATCCTTTTTGATCTCTCATAAAATAAAGTTGATGGCTTGTTGGGGATCGGGGGTTGGAGACTGGGGCCTGGGGGCTTGGCCGGAAGACCGGCCAAGAGCTGTTGTTACCAGAACCCCAGATCTTTCTCGCTAAGCATTTGCTCTGCGACATCCCTAATCCTATATCCCTATCCTTTTTGAAATCAATATATATCCAGCTGCGCTAGGGGGACTTGTTCTCCAGACCCAAGGCCCTAGGCCCCAGTCCCAGATCCCTACTCCATGATCCCTGTTCCTTGATCCCCGATCCCTACTCATATCTCGCAAATATCCTCTGATAATCCGGGCTGCGTTCCAGCAGCTCCTCATGGGAGCCTTGATCAACTAACTCTCCTTTCTTCAAAACCAAGATTCGATCCGCCCAGCGGATTTGGCTTAACCGGTGCGTGATCAGGAATGTGGTCTGCTGCCGGCTAATCTGGCGCATCGCCTTCTGAATCCTATCCTCGGTAGCGCTGTCAATGGCGCTGGTGCTATCGTCGAGGATAAGGATATGCGGGTCAGTGAGAAATGCCCGGGCGATGGCGATCCGCTGCCGCTGGCCTCCGGAAAGAGTTACTCCACGTTCTCCCACCTCGGTCTCATAACCCTCTTCAAAGCTTATGATAAATTCGTGGGCTTGAGCCTGGCGGGCGGCTTTCTCTATCTCCTCCTGGCTGGCGTCCGGGCAGCCGAAGGCGATGTTCTCTGCGATGGTGCGCGAAAACAGAAAGATATCTTGCTCAATGGTTGAGATCTGCGAGCGGAGCGACTCTAGGTTCCAATCTCGGACATCGGCGCCATCGACCCTGACGTTTCCGCTATCGACGTCGAAAATGCGGTTGATGAGGCGGGTAAGTGTGGTCTTTCCCGAGCCGGTCTGGCCCACGATGGCGACGGTCTCGCCCGGATGAGCCGTAAAGGATATTTCCTTGAGCACATCCGAACCGTTGTAGCCAAAGCTCACTTTATCGAAAACGACTTCTCCCCCAATGGATACGCCTTGTCCAGCTTCATTCTCGTCAAGGTCGGTCTCGGTATTGATCGTGTCCAGAATTCGCTGGGCGCTGGCGATGCCTAGCTGGACCAGGTTGAAGGAGAAGATGGAGATGAAGGTCGGGAATCGAAGCAAACCAATCAGGCCCATATAAGTTACGACCTGACCCAGTGTAAGTTCCCCGGCCCGCCACATGAACAGTCCAAGTATAAAAGCAGCCGCTAAGGCTACGCTGAAGATCAATAAGGGCAAATATCGAGCTTGGATCTCTCCCTGTGTGACATAGTAGTTTCGAAAGGCTCGGGCGTTCTTGTCGAATTTCTCCTCTTCTTGGAGCTCTTGAGCGTTGCCTTTTACTACACCGATGCCCGAAACCGCCTCAGCCAATCCGGCGTTCATATTGCCGAATTCCTTTCTTTGAGCCTGGCTGACCGGGTTTAGCTGCTCGTTGTACCTGTAAAGAGTGATTCCGAAGAAAACTAGAAACAGGACCGGTACGATGAGCAGCCGGACATCAATGGCGGCGATCAATATTATCGGGATGATAGTGCCGATGGTCGAGTCCATGATCAACATGACGCCAGGGCTGAACATATAGTTTAACTGGCGGACGTCGTTGGTAGCGCGGGCCATCACATCGCCGATGCGCTGCCGGCCGTGAAAGGTCTGGTCCTTACCTAAGAGGCTGATATACAGCTCATCCCGGCTATCCCTCTCCATCCGTTGGGCAATAAACTCGGTCGAATAATTGCGGATCAGACCCAGTCCTCCCTGGAGCAGGGCGGCTATGACGACCCCAAAAACCAACAATGCCAGGGCAGAGACCTCCCATCCGGGTTCGCTGATCAGGTCAAAGGTCCGGCCAATAACGACCTGGATATAATCTGTGGCGTAATTGTTGATGATGGCTGCTACCAAGGCGACGATAGGCAGCCCGGGATATCGCATCAAGTGGGAAATAATCCACTTGACCGGAGCGCTCCGGTCGTATTGATATTCGTCTTGAACCCGAAATTCTCGTTTAGCCAGCACTTGAATCCTTCGATGGATGAGGGGATTATGCAGTTTCTGGATTATCTGTTTAAACTCGACAGTAAATCGGCGTCGCGTCCGCCAGGCCCATAATCCGGTTCCAGTTCATGGAATTGCGCTGGTGTTTGTACCGAATAAATCCGCACGATGCAAGAGTAGATTATAGCTCACCTCGGTCGAATTTCTTAAGTGACTGTCACCTGAAAGGTGACCGTCACTTTTCCGATGTTGTTCGCTTTGTGGGTGACAGTCACTTTGCAGATGTTGCTCGTTCTGTGGGTGACAGTCACTTTTCCGATGTTGTTCGCTTTTCAGGTGACGGTCACCAAAACTAATAGCTGCCTTCCCGGCCAAGAATCATCAGGGCCAAGGTGAGAGCCTTGCCCGATTCCTCTACGCTATCCGCGGGTATGAACGTGAGGGAGTCGTTGGGCAGTTGGGCGGTTTTCTGCCAACCCTGTCGACTGATACCGACCTGCTGGTATTCGTCGTTCTCAATGAATTCGCTCCCACCCGGAACGAACACATTCATATCTGGAGGGCCATCAAAGCGCTCTGTGCCCATGCCCACCAAGTGAGCGGATGACTCCATTAGTTTGGCCAGATTGGATTTACCCGGCGTCCATACCGACATCAGGTCACCGCCAGCCCCCATGCCTCTAACGTATATAACTCCCTCAATGTCGAAGCTGTCGGCGAAGCCAATCCGCGCATCAAGAAAACGTTGTATCTCAGGTGAACTAGAAAGGTCTGGAAGCCCTTCACCACTATAGGCCACGAACAAGAAGGTTCGGAACGGTTGGTAGCCAGACTCCTGCAGGGTGCGGATCGCTTCCAACATGACGGCCACGCTGCTAGCTGTCGAATTGGCGTTTGGATATACGCCATCAGGTCCAATGGGTGGACTGTCATATTGGACGGCGACGATAACCATCTCATGGTCCATCGAATCTGAGGTGCCGGGCAAGTGTCCAATCACATTTACCACCAGTTCGTTGCTCCTGATAACGCCCGGGATAATGATTTCCGCGGAAACGCCGGAGCGAACATCAATCAACTGCCCGTCATCCAGGTTCTGTTGGGCTTCAATAAGCCTGGGTATCGACCAACCCGTCTCCTCAACGATGCGGGTGCCGAGCCGGTCGTTTATCCAGAGCACTGGCGTA
Source organism: Candidatus Zixiibacteriota bacterium (assembly GCA_035686605.1). Lineage (GTDB taxonomy): Bacteria > Chloroflexota > Anaerolineae > Promineifilales > Promineifilaceae > UBA11865. The sequence goes on along the minus strand of DASRZI010000553.1, from coordinate 23,637 downwards.
TCCTGACCGCATCCTTCGGCCGCCGGCAAGGGCGACATGGTAAAACGCTGCCTCATGCCCGCGACATCCGAAGCAATAATCAGGACTCCACGACAAGACAGACCTGCTAGTTCGTCCAGATGATCTTCTGAGAGCAATAAGATAATATCATCCGACAGATCCAAACCGGCGAGCGGCGTATCGGGAGCCCAGGTGAGCAGTCGGACCTGCCCCTCCGCTTGGCCCTGGTTTATCGTGCTCTTTGGATATACCGTATATTCCTGACGATACTCTGGATCCGGCCCTCCGTCGTCAAGCAGCAAACTCGGGGGCTCGTCAACCAGGTGAAATGAGCGCGACTCCTCCTGGTAATAAGTAATGTTTTCACCCGCCGGCTGCAGCCCCAGACTCGCAAACTGATTGCGAATGTACTCAGCCGCTAGATCTAGCCCTTCCGATCCAAGCGCTCGTCCTTCCATAATTGGATCCGCCAGGGCTTCGATGTGAGCCAAGGCTGTTTCTCCGCTAAAGGTGTCGGCCTGTTGGCGATAAAACACCAACTCGCCACTGTTTTGCCTTAGCCAGAAGAAAGCCACAACTAGGACGCCAATGATAATCAGCGAATAACGGCTGAATAGGGAGTTGACGACCATACCAAAGCGACCGAGCAGGCGTCGTAGACCTTCACCTAACAGATTGAATCCCAAAATCGCGATGAAGAAAGCCAGGGTCGGATAGATGCCCGTCCAGGGGTAAGAGCGCACCCAAGTACGTACACCAGCCAGGAGCGAACCCCATTCAGGGACCTGGCTGTAAAGACCAAAATCCGAGCTGGAGCCCCCTTGGATGAAGATGCCAATAAAACCCAGCTCACCGAGCAAGAGAAGAACAGCAGCCACCTCCACTGCAGCAACCGAAATAAGACCTGGAGCCAGGTTCGGTAGGAAATGGACTCTTATCAATCTGGGCGTGCTTTGGCCAATTGCGATGGCGCTCTCCACGAATGGCTTATTGCGCAGGCTAATGACTTCACCGCGTACGAACTCCACAATTTCACCCCACCCCACGAGGAATAGGGCGATCACGAAGGTCCGCATCCCGTTCTGTACGCCGATGGCGAATATCAAGAAGGCGGCAAGCAGCAAGGTTGGGAATACGGCCAAGGCGGATACAACAGTCCTGATCAACTGGTCGAGCCAGGAATCGTTGAACCAACCTGCCAGAATGCCGAGGATGAGACCGATAGACATTCGAATGACAACCACGATGAAAGCCAGGATCAGTGTTTGCTGAACCCCGGCGATGATCAGGCTCTGAATGTCACGGCCAATGGCGTCCGTACCCCATGGATGACGAGCACTTGGTGCGAACGGGGGTACGGTGATCTGCCCATCAATGATGGCGATCTGCTGGGTCGTATTCGGGCTGAAAGGCGCCAATTTGGGTCCAAAAGCAAGCAAAAAGAGTAACGTTCCGACGATTAAAGCCCCAAGCAGGAACGGCACGTTGCCAAGCACACCATATCTCCAGGCGGCAAATCTGCGCTTCTTTCCGAGAGCTGGACCTTCATCGACCTCGCTAATACCTTGCCGTTCAAGAATCGCTTTGAACGGGCTTGGTTCCTCCTCCTCGGGCGAGACTCTCCTCTTTATCCAACGAGTGATGGCGTTGTCCTTCAGAGCGTTAGCCAGGTCCGATGGAGCTGATTTCAGAGCCTCGAAGGCGCTGCCCTGACTGCTCCGACCCAGACTAGATGAGCCGGGCGTAATACGGGGATCAATAGCATAGTAGCTCAAATCGAGGAGCAGGTTTATCAGGATGAATACGATTCCCAGTGAAGTGAGTAGAGCGATTGTCAGGTTTGTATCACCGGTAAACATCGCTCGCAGCAAGATCTCTCCCACGCCACCCCAGCCAAAGTAAGTCTCAACCACAGGGAGACTACTGAGAACAAACCGTAAGGAGACGGCCATCGTGGTTAGTATGGGAATGGCTGAATTCTTTAGGACATGTACGAATAGAATTTGGCGAGAATGCAATCCTTTGCCCCGAGCCGTACGAACGTAGTCTTCATCAAGATTGTCGCTCACGGTGACAAAAGTGATCCGAGTGATCTGGGCAATCGGCCGGGCAGCTAATACCAGGATAGGTAAGACAAGATGCTTGTCCCAGCCAAAACCGCCGACCGGCACAATGCTTTGCCCAAAATTCTGCGTATATTCGATGGCCGCGATTTGCAGGAAGAGAGCCAGGAAGAAAACTGGCGTAGATATGCCAATGAAGGAGACAATTAAAATGGCCAGGGCGCCTTTTCCATCTTTGTGCACAGCCGCCCAGATGCCTAAAGGAATCCCGATCCCAGTGGATAGCAGAAAGGTTATGCCTATCAACCCCAGACTGCGCAACATCGCCATTGGAACGATGTCCAGGATGGGTTGGGGACGGAAGGCGACGCTAGCGGGCAGGGACATTCCCAGATCCCCCTGAAGGAGACCTGCAACATACCCACCCGTCTCTGATGCTGCCTGCGTCAGAGCTTCCGCGGTGCTGGTGCCCTGGGCGGCAGCAAAGGCGAAGTAGGCTAGATAGATGATGGCCAGCAGAACGGCGATCCCGAACAGCAGGCGCCGGCCGATGAAAACAACCAGATCGCGAAAGAGGCTTCCTTTTGACTGGCTAGCGGCTGATACTAGCGGGCTTGGCTCTGGTTCTGCCGGCCGGCCCGGTTTATCGTACACCTGGTCCATCTCACGCTCCTACACAGAGTAAGCGGGGATTTTACCACCCAAGCCCTGCTATCACGAATCCAGAGATGCTGGCTGTTCGTAATTACGTATTGGCAGATTCTTTTGGAGCGTGGCTCAACGATGCGTTTGGTAGGCGTCCTGGGGATTCACGGAACTGAACATACTGGAAGAGTATACTGCCAATGAGCTCCCCTATTTTCGGCGAGCTGCTTCTAATCGAGGGTACCTAGAGGATAAGCAGCAGTATAAGAAAAACGAAGGTCCAAACTGCGGCGATGGCCGCGAAGACGAAGGCGAGCTTCTTATAGCGGTTGCTTCGCTCACCAGTACTAGCGACGGCTATGATCGCGAATATGACGCTCGATGGACAGATGATCGAAATCCAAACGAGCCATAACCAATGGAAGAGAAACCAGAGCACGCTGTTTTCAGGAAGATCTGTCAATTCTCAAACTCCGTACACAAGCTTGTGGTCACATTGTCACCAGCACCAGGGGCGTGATTCCGCGCAAATCCGGGCCAGGAACTTAACATCTGTTCAAGCCGATTTTTCTAGATAATACCTATGAATACTACAGGCTTGTATGGGAGAATGTTCTCTGCGGTCTATCTCAGCTGCTCGTCCAGGTCTTAGCTAGGAAGTCGGTGGGTACTTGCCACAGACATACGCGCCACCAGGAGTTCTAGCCGTGATTAAACCAGATCTGTTTGTTGCGTATCCGTGACCCGAATCATCTTCCGAAATCCAAACATATTCATGGACGCTCAAGTTGAATGTTTCGGTAAATCCGCTTGGCAGATCCGTAAACGTGACCTGACTCGCCGAACCGAGATTGAATCTCATCCAAACTGTGTCGGCGTCCGTTCGGCCAGATTCCGCGATCGTTAATGGACCTGATGCCGAAGGATATAGAGCAAAGCCGCAGTTGATCTCCTCAAAAACAACGCTAAGACGGCGACCAAATAAGGCAAGGGCAACTATGACGACGATCGATACCACAACGAGTATCAATCCATATTCTGTTAGCCCCTGCCCTTGCTCGCCTTTCGAATGAATCCTCATGATAGATCTCCTGAGAAAAAAAAGCGATGATAAAAAGGGGTAGAAAAGGCAGGTGCCAGCTAGTTGCAGCGTGCTTAGCTGTGCACATCAATTAGTTTTTCGTTTCCTATAGAACCTCCTTTGCATGTCATGGTGGTCACCAAGTTAGTGATTGACACGTTGGTGATTACAACGTAACTGATTACCAAGTTGGTACCTACCGAGATTGATGCCCAAATAGGTCTCGCCTGATAATGGCGTATCTGATTTCATACTATCAATCCCCCTCCCGGCAATGTCAATAGGATTTCTGTCGTGGCGCCAACGCATTGCAGCTTCCGGCCACAATGGATCGTTATTAAGCGGAGAGCCCATATTGGCTCACGCGAGTTCTACTGCTGGGCTGCAAGCTGCGCTTCGAGGAAGTCGAGGACAATCCGGTTGAATTCGTCCGGCTTTTCCATATTTGGCAAGTGGGCGGCATCATCAATTGTCAAAAGTTCCGCTTGGGGGACAGTACTACGTACAAGCCAGCTGATGTTGAATATGTCTTGCTGGTCATATTCGCCGAGTATGATTAACAAGGGCTGTTCAATCTCATCCAAACGATCAATAGCTTGGGGCTCTAGTTCATGAGCATCACCACCTTCATCCGGTAGGTCAAGCGTATGTAAGATCATCTCCAAAGCTCTGTCACGGCTGGTCATTGAAACGGACTCCCTGGCTCGACCCTGACCATCAAACCAAATGCGGGCTGAGTATTCGGCAGATAGCGCTTTGTTACCGTCAGAATAGGTCCTGCGCGATGCCTCAAGTTCTTGTTCAAAGCCTTGATTCGTAAACTCATAACCGCCTAAGCCAGAACCAACCAAAACCAGGGCTTTGACCAGCTCAGGGTGTTCTAAGGCCAGGTCAATGGCGATACTTCCGCCATAAGATGCGCCGACTAGAACTGCCTCCTCCACCTCGAGATAAGCCAGGAGGGTGCGTAAGTCACCATGATTGCTGTAGCCAACATTTTGCTCTACGCTTTTTCCCCATCCTCGAATATCGTACCGGATCGGGCGATAGTCTTGGGCTAGGGCAACCATCTGGTCATCCCACATGCCCATATTAACTATTCCAGCATGAATCAGAACAACGGGAAAACCGCCTCCCCTCACCTCGTAATGAATCCTGGCGCCTACTGTATCCATGAAATGCGTGGTCATTCGCGCTCTCCTACATTTGCCAATACTATCGGTTGATAATCGAAAGATCCGCATCAGCGGCCGATAGCCAAGGTACTGCCTTCACCGGACATCTACTCTGGACAGTCATTCCTTGTCCAACCGTTTCTGTTATCGGGGCTTACTCAAATCGCGCGTGTTATTTTTATCGCCCGGCCATAGAACCAGAGCGCCGGAGCCAACATCAGCGCTACGCCAACCATGGCTGCTCGTAAGCCAAATTGCAGAGCGACAAAACCGATGATCGGGCCACCAATCAGCTGGCCTAATGCATCCAGCTGGCCCCTCGTCGAGATAACAGTTGCCCTTACGCCAGATTCCAGGTTTTTGTTCAACCAGGCTGAGTATAGAGGCGCTCCTGTTCTGCGAAATACATATACAGCCCAGATTGCCGCGACCGCAACAGCGAAACTCTGGGCGATACCGAAAGCCACTAATCCCAGGACAATGACTGTATTGATTAGGATTAAGGTGCGAAGGGCCGCAAGTTGTTCTTCCACTTTCACTCGCCGGCGGATAATCTCCGTGGCACCAATAACCAGCAACATTTGCACCAGGTTGATAATGCCAAACCAGGTAACCGTATCCAGTTGACCAGCCGTTGGGAACTCGAAATTGGCTATGAAATGAGCCTCCCACAGCCGGTCAAGCCCTTCGCTCGCCAGGCCATAGATAAGAGCAATGGCCAGGATTATGGTCACGAGCCGCCGTCCACGAACCAATCTGATACCATTTTGGAAGGTAGCGACCATCTTCTGAAAGGTATTTCGCTCGGGCATGGGAGTTGGTTTGAACCCATCCTCCGGCATGAACAGCACCAATACAACCGCCATACATACGATCAGGAAACCGCCGACCAAGATGGGCAAATTTAAAGCAATTCTTCCCAGGCCAACGCTGAGTAAAATGCCAAATAGGGTTCCAACTTGCCCGACTTGAGAGCCCCGGATGTAGGCGTTAGCCAGTTTTGTTTCGCCGATTTCGTCGGCAAGCCATGCCTCTTCCGCGCCGCTCTGAAACGTCGCCCCTATGCCCCAGACAACCTGGGCCAGCAGGATGGTTCCAAAGAAAGGCAATGCTCCTTCCAGCATAAAACCCAGACCGATCAAGAAATAGCCAATGATGGTCGAGAGACGGCGGCTATAAATATCGGCCACTATCCCTGTAGGAATCTCGAAGATGAAGACAGTTATCTCCAACACCGTTCCCACGAGGACGAGCTGCAAGGGATCGAGACCAGCCGACTGCACCCTGTAGATGGCGCTTATCATGGACATCATCGTGAAAAACATCCAGAAGCTGCCCTGGATTCCTAGGTATAGTGGATAAGCTGGTAGTTTCATCAACTAGTTGGGTTATCTGAACTGGTTGGAGCGGGCGGCTTCAGCCATAGGTTGATATCCGGCTTCTTTCCGCCGGATATCACTTGTAACATGGCAGCATTCATAGAGAAAAACTGCTCGCATCAATCCAAATCGCTTGTCATAGCGGTAGGCCATTCGAATACTTCTCCCAGAGGTCGAGCGTCAATTCGGTTGGATCGGCTGTAGCCCCGTTTTGAACGTAGTATTCACATACCCTCTGAACATCGCGCTGGAGTAATGAGAAAGCGTTTCCATTCTTTCGAGCATCCACCATCTGGGGAAAGTCGATAATCATGATATCACCTTCCCAATAAAGGATGTTATATGCCGAGAGATCACCATGCACGTAATTATGCTCTAGCATAAGGCGAATGTTCTTAATTGTCCTTTCGAGGAGTGGCTGAGCTTCATCGGGATCGATTGAGACTTCGCTCAAAGTAGGCGCAGGTCCCAAGTCATCACCAATATAGTCCATAAGGATCGTATTTCCTTGCTGGGCGATAGGTCTTGGTACGTCTGCCCCGTCGTCGAACAACTCTCTTTGCACACCATATTCATGCATGATCCAAGTCATAAATCCCAGGTGTTTGCCGAATCTAGTTTTCTTCCGCATGGCTCGCCCTTCGCGATCGCCTTTCACCTCTTTTCCATCACTGTCCAACACCATCCGACCTTCCCTGTATAGGGCATCGTTTCGGAGATGTCGCAGCATGCGTGGTCGATACAACTTGGCGGCGACGAGCTCAACGCCAATATCTGGATTCGCCACACAGCAGTAAACATTGGCTTCTTTTCCACCTTTTACTAACCGGGTAACGTCGGTGATGAGATTGTCGCGATAGAAACCACCAACAGAATCAATAACCCATTGCCTTTCAAAGTGCAATGGATCTAAGGCAGCAGCGTAGCTGGGGACAAAATCGCTTTCATGATCGTTGAGATCGGTTAAGTCTTTTCGGGCCGTCCCGGGATCCAGGGCCGGGCGTCCATGGCGTTTCTGCTTCCGGCGAAACTGCCGGTCGCGCTGTAGAATCTCTTTTTCGAGGAATCCAAATTCCTCTTGGAAATCACTTTGAGTTAAATCCACCTTATTTCCTCGTGATGATGCTTAACATCGACTGATAAGAAGGACCGACTCACTCGTGAAACAGGCCTGGTCATGATAGGGCGTAGGCTATCGCCAGATGTCAGGCAGGGGTAAACCACGGGTGCGAAGGTCTTACCCGTAGCCGAATTTAAGATTCTTGCTGCCAGGAATGGCTCAAACAGGGATCAAAAAAGCCACGGGCAGATGCGCCGTGGCCGGGGAAGCTCGATAGAGGAGCTCTCAGGCAGGATTTAAAGGCGCATCAGCGGGACACAGGGCCATAGTAGGTCCAGATTCAATAACAAGTTGTGCCATACAGTACGCCTCCTTATAAAAAGATATACAAAGTCTATCAGGGAGCAACCTGGTCGTCAACAAAAACGAGAATAGTGGCTTTGAAAAAGTCCGCCACCTATTTTCCTCTTCCCCGGAAAAGACCCCTCCCTTTGCTATCGCGACCTGACCTTTCCCCCTCCAACTGGGCCAGTTTCGCCTCAGCTGTTGAAGCGCGCATTTGGGCATTAGCCCTTGACTGGCGTTCTTCAGTCAACAAGGCCTCAAGTTTGCGGGCATGCACGACCTCAATCTCCAGCGTCGCCTTATCTCGTTCGAGTTCAAGCCTAGCCGCACGCGCTTCCGCTATTTCGTCCGCCAGCTCCTGCGTGTTCTGGGCCCTTACTTCCAATGAACCTATTTTTCTCTCTAATTCGAGACGCGCCTCTCGTTCACCTTCTAAATTCGCCAACATCTCCTGCGAATGCTTCAGTTGCGTCTCGATGACAGTGTTTTGATGTTCCAGCTCTCTTCTCTTGGTTCGTTCCATCTCGAAATCTTCTCTGATCTGTTCGGTCTGGGCAGCGAGCGCCTCCAACTGGTAATGCTGCTTTTCCAGCTCTCTTCTTCTCTCGCGTTCGCCTGCCAACTCCGATTGCAGCTGTTTGATTCGATTGTTGGCCTCAAGTAAGACAACTTCAACTGGCTGGAGCTCGGTTCCCCGTGCGTCAGGCGAACTCCCGAGAGGCGATAAAAGTGAAACCGGGATCGCCTTCAATAAGTCGAGTCTGTGTTCCTCCTCGGGATTAAATGTAGCAACCCCTTCCAAAGGATCCTGGGTTGTCTCTTGAACGTCTGATTTTGGTTTTCTAGCCATAATACACCCTGTCAACCAGTTTTTGGTAAGCGGCTGTCGCCGGATTTCGACACAAAGGATCATATTCGAAGACTGTCTTCTGATTGGCCGTCGCCTCGACCACGAGCTGACTTCGCGGTATGGGGTCGGTAACCAGGTCACCGTGTATTCGCTTCAACTCATTAACCATCTCTCGGTCGAGTTTCTGCCTATCAACACATAAGGTTGGCACAATAGTATGGATGTTGATATCAATCCCTCGCAGCTGCACATCGCGAATATCGCTAATCTTACGAGAAGCGCCTATCATGCTCAGAAAATCCGGCTTCACGGGAACGATTGCAGCCTCGGCAAATTGGTAGACCGCGTGAGCAAAGACATCCAATCCGGGTGCGCAGTCCAAGATGATAAACAAGAATTTATCTGAAGCGAAGCCAATTCGCTGCCGCATAACCGACAGCAGCCAATCGTCTCGATTCTCGTGTCCTGTAACGATATATTCAAACGACCGGCTTCGAAGATTATCCTTCGCGTCTTCCAGATTATCTGAGGAAGGAAGCAGCCACAAATTTGGTCGGGGCAGGTTGCTGGCAGATCTATCGGCCGGGACCACTGCCCTACTGAGATATTGGCGTCCCAGGAGTACTTCGCCAATGTCGGCGTCTCCTGTCTCGACACCAAGAGCCCGCGAGCAATGACCCTGGGGATCGAGGTCGATAAGAAGCACATGGCCGTCAACATAGTAGTGACGATCCCTATACTGGTAAAGGTGATCCACATCAGGGATGCGGTCGAGATCTTTTGGTCTGACGCGTCGAATCAGCTTTCTAGAGAGGCCATGGGCTAGATTGACCGCCGTCGTCGTCTTGCCAACTCCCCCCTTTCTATTGACGACCGCCAATACTTTTGCCTGTCCACTTCCTACTTCGGCCATAAATTGCGGTCCTAATCGCCGGTGACAATATGGGAGATTTCAATTATCGAAGGTGTGGATTCTATGACGCTTTGCCAGCCCGCACGCTGCATCTATTCTATCATAGTCGAGCAACTATGAGGAACTAGGATCTAGTCATAATTGTGCCTGATAATAGGGTAGCGAAAATCCAAATTCAATCTTCTTCTGCTCTGTAAACCGCTCACCCAAATTCAGGATGACAAAGAGGATAGATAGCGCGATCCAAGGGCCACTCCTCTGCGTGCCAGTCAACGTATTCTTGCAGGTGTTCTGCCCAATATGCATCGCTGTGCCCACCTGGATTGATAAGGTACTCGTGCCGTATCCTTGATTCGGATAGGCTCTCATGCAGCTGCTCCTGACCTGCGCGTAGAAAATCCGTCTCCCCCCTATCTAGCCATATCCGCATATCTGTAAGATCGACCATAGCATAGGTCGCCAGGGGATTGTACTTGGCCGAATCAGTCTCATATCGAAGATGGCTGCTGTGTCCGGAAACAGCGCTGAAGAGTTCTGCCTGTCGGAAGGCAATCTCCAAAGCCCAGTAGCCACCGCGCGAAATTCCGCCAATCGTCCGTCCTGGTCTCTCGTTCCAGGTACAGTAATATCTTTCGATGAAAGGCATCAAGTTATTGACCGTGATGCCTTCGATACTGTTTTCGCCTCCAGAGCTCATGTTCCCCAGTGGTCCGCTAAATGGCATGATGGCAATAAACGGCGGATATTGGCCGCTGGCGATTCCTTCGTCAATGACCCGAGCCAGTCCCAAATCAAGCCAGTGGCTGTCTGTCTGGACAGAGCCATGAATCAGATATACGACCGGGTACACCCGTCCGTCATGTCCGTAGCATGGAGGAAGGTAGGCATGATATTCCCTCCATTGGCCACCTACATCGCTCGGAAAGCGGCTTCGGAAAAAATATCCGCCGCCATCACATGACACCGTTTCTGGTGGACTTTCGACAAACGGCGCTCCAGCGTCACCAGGACGGAACCTGGCAGGAACGATGGGTACAGGACTTGGGGTAAATGTAACCCCCAAAGTTGGCGTTGGCATTTCGGTGGGCTGACCGGTGGCTATACCCGCCGTAACAGCCCACACAGGCGCTGAAGCGGTGTAGGTTGTTGGAACAGATAAGCTCCAAACATCGGAATTAGGCACATCGGGTGCCTGAGCGGCAGCAGCGTATGTTGGCATCAACGAAATCTCTGGCGGACTGCATCCTGATAGGAGCAGACCTAGAATGATGATGGCGCCCATTGTCAAAGGTCGAGCGAGCTTTGGTATCAGGCAGCCAGTGATTCCCCTAATCATTTTGCCCCGCGATGTCGTTCGCGCCGAGCTTCCGTTCCAGACGAGTTAAACGGTACTGAAGGTCTGCAATCACCAGCTGTGATCTATTCGAATCCCATTCGTTGACCAATGAGATCGCCTGTTGGGTCCACCGATGGGCTTCGTTTAGATCCCGCTGCTGCCATTCAAAATGCTTGGCCAGCTCGATGTGAGCTTCGAGCGCTACAATACCAGAGGTCATGCCAGCAACATACGTTACGGCGATCTGCTGCCACTGCAGCGCGGCTTCCCGCCGCCGGTCGGATCTTTTTAGCAGCATACCCAATTCATGCAAAGCCAGATGGAAATGTTCCAGGGGCATATCTTGCTTGGCGGCTAGAAGCAGAGTGGACTCTGCCTCACCACTCATGCCCAATGCGTTTTGCCATCGCGCTAAGCTAAGCAGATCCAAGGGTTCTTCTATTGCCTGCGGCTGCACGATCTGGCGGCTCAGTTGAGTCGTGAGGGTCACCATTGAAAGCATATCGATCTGGTTGTGGTAGAAGACCCTGAGAAGCTCGACAGCATCCCCACTCCGCAAATAGTCCATATACAAGCCTGGTATCAACCAGCCCGGAACATCCTCCTGGCTTCGAGTTAACCCCAGGATCCTTTTTTCGAGGGAACTCAGTGAGCAGGAGCCGATTCTCCTCCGCCAAAGGCGGCGGGCAGGGTGAAGGAGATCAATATGTGGTCGGCTAACCAGGTCGCCTGTCCGGTCGTCAAGCCGGTTGATCACGTAACGATTATCGAGGAGAGGGAGATCAAATGAGCGTCCGTTAAAAGTGATCAACCCTGGACGCTCCAGCAGTAGATCTGCCAAAAATAGAAGCATCGCGGGTTCATCCGCCTGATCTCTGAGGAAATACTGCCTGACTATGAAGACCGCCTGTTCAGCTTCGTATTCAACAAAGGCAACACCGACCATGAAGGCAAAGGTACCGGCTCCCATCAATCCAGTCGTCTCAGTATCTAAGAAGACAAACTCATCTAAGGACATCTTTCCCAACCGCCGGTCACCAATAAAGACGGCAATAGCATTCGTTGAGATATCCAGTAATTCTCCTAACTTAAGACGTCCATGTTCATAAGCGGCGGGATAAATATGATCCAACACCAGGCAGGCGCCCAGTTCGTTCTCGGCAATATATGAACCAGGGAGCAAGGCGGACAATTGTTCCGTATTCCTTCCTGTGGTTTGATCGTCTCTGCTGACAGCTCGATATCGGTCCCCAGGAGATCTCCCTGGCTTGGTACCCGCTGGTTTGAGATTCTTTGGGCCCTTAACGACGCCGAGCTGTCGCAGCCTTTTTCCCAGGTCGTCTTCCATGATCCTCATTTTATGTCTATATACAAAGGGCGGCAAGAGAATGGGAGAGCAACAAAAGAAGGGAGAATGCGTAAAGCCATGTTGAATGTATGCGCTGCACGACCTCGACGGGTTTTGGAGTTATCTAAACTGACCCGGATAGTGATCGTGGTTTCAGAACGATAATACGTTCAGGTGCCCACCTTCTGAAAGGAATGGCTTTCTGGTTTGTGGTTATTGCCCGTAGTTGATTTATACTTACCGCCGGTGTCCATTGACCTATCGCCGATTGGATTATGGGTGATAGCCGTAGCTTAAGGATTGAGTAAAGTGGATATTCTTGTCGTAGGTACTCTGATGCTGGGGGTCACATTGTTGGGCATCATATTATTTGCCAACTTCCTCCATGTCAGGGATCGCCGGATCGAAAAACTGGTTTTCGATATATTTCTCTTCCTCATCAGCGCATTGGTCCTCTTCATTGGGGCGATGTTAATCGTGATCCCTCCCGATTTCTTTGAGCAGGCAAACGGAGCAGCGGCTGGCTCATTTGATATGCGCTCGTATGGTATTGTCTTAGCCATCACAGGTGCTGTGGCAATGGCACTGTCGATCGGCAAAGTGCGACGATTACTAGCTCGAATTATGCCCATCAATCCGGGGTCGCCGGTACATTCGCTGGCCCTTTTTCTATCTATATACCTGATTGGCTATACGCTGCTGCTGTTGAGCCAGGGCGGTCTATCCGGTTTGGCCGAGTCGGCCGAGCCAGCTCCGCTATTCTCATTGATTCTTCAAGGATTTCTCTTTGCCCTCGTTGCCATGTTCGGTGTCGGATTCGTCATCAGGCGCCGTGGCCGAGAATTAGCCCATCGCTTGGGTCTTGAGCGGCCCACATTGAAGCAGCTAGCCGTTGCGGTCGGCTTAATCCTTATCCTGGTCCTGCTTCAAGCCTGTGCTGGCCTCATCTGGGGATACCTCAACCCTGATCAATCTAAGATTATGGAGGACATAGGCGAGGTCCTGTTCACCGAAATCGACACCGTGTGGGAATGGTTAATACTAGCCCTTGCAACGGGTATCAGCGAAGAGGTGCTTTTTAGAGGCGCCCTCCAGCCAGCTTTAGGTTTGGGATTCACCTCCGTTCTCTTCGCCCTGATCCACATCCAATACGGCTTCTCACCTGTCACGCTTTTCATAGTTCTGCTTGCCATCGTGCTCGGTCTCGTGCGGCGCTACTACAGCACAACCATCACTATATTTATACATGTCGGCTACAACTTCACACTTGGAATGTTGGCCGTACTTGCCGCCTACCTCCAGGATGTTGTCGCTTAGCAATCACAGCTAAATCCGGTGCAGCGCCCGCCCGTCCATCAGGAAGTACCTATCCAAGTTTTCGATGGGATGTATCCAGCGTGTGATTCTGATAATTCACGGTACGATTGGTGGTTCCTCCCCCAACTATGATCCAACCTGACCAAGAAAAATCCCTCGTCGAGAGTTGGCGAGAATTAATTCGACCCGCCAGGTAGCAAAGTCGCAGGGTCGAGGTTTTGAGGCTAAAAGACGCGATGAGAGGGTCCTTGTCAGTTGAAGAGAACATCCTCCGGATGGTCCAGGTAATCCTGTAAGAGAGCATAAAACCGCCCCAGATGAATGCCATCCAGAAGGGCATGGTGGGCCTGGACGCTAAGGGGCATCTTCAGGAACTGCCCTTCCTCAAAGAATTTCCCCCAGGCAAACCGAGGTACTGAATCCGGCGGATTAAGGTTAAGGGGATGCATAACGCTGGTGAAGGACACCCATGGCATTGAGCTCATATATAGTCGATCGTCTATGCCTGGCTTATCCACGACGGTGGGATTCTCCCACACATAGGCGATCCTTTCTTTCACCCTCTGGGCAAACACCGCAAAATCCTCTGTATAGTCAACCGCGCAGTAGCTGAATACATCCTCGCTAGCAAGAACCGTAATAGATGGGTGAACGACTTCATGCTCGATAACCCCCTGACCTCGAATGCGATAGCGGAACTCGGGAATCGAATTGGCTGTCCTCGCCACCAGGTACACTATTGCCGCGGTGAATGATACTTCGCGACCCATTTGCACAGGACGAAATCGGGTCAAATCCACATTGGTGCATATGTTGAAATGTGGATGATCAAACTCGCTAAACCTATAAAAATGATCGCGTCTGGACCAGTTTTGAATGTCTATCTGGCGCATCCGTCTCTCCTCGCAGCAATTTTGAATGGCAAGACTAGTCCAATAGCAGAGTGTTTTTAGCCAGTGATGGCCTTAAATATGCAGGTCTTTGAAAAGATCGCTATCGGAATTATCGAGATGAATATGCGGGCCCGCTTGATCTATTGTACGCGGTTCCTGTTTCAAAAACGGCGCGCGCAGATAAGTTAGCCCCACTCGCACAGAGATTCCAAGTAGGCGGCCGATCCATCTCGGAGCCAGCCGTCTAGATGGGAGACCTCCTTCAACTGCTGGCCACGCAGCCGGGGGACGACGACGTAGGAGCAATCTAGCTCGGGCAAAGCGGTCATGTCACCCCATAGTTTTTCGAATTGAGCCACAGGATATATATCTTCCTGACCATGTCCCCAGCGCTTCTTTACATCCTTGATCGTAATATAGGTTGGCATTCGCGCGGCTAACTTTCGTACGGCTTTAGATACGAGAGTCTCATCGCTCAGGTCGTCTCGATTCAGGCCAAACACAGTTAGCAGCCGGTCAATGGATAACCAGTAAGTGTTGGTGTTGTAGTAAGAAAGGCTGAATTCGATCTCCTCGCGCGGAAGCGCTAGCCCTTCAATCAGGCGTACCTGGCCGTCCACCCTGGCAAGCCCGCCTCCCCTATCCTCAATGCGGCGGCTAATAACTTCGGTCATCCAAGCTGAGCCTTTGTCGATATGATAGCCAAGTAACGTCGGATCAAGATCAACTCCCAAAGTATCGATGTTATGGACCATGAGATATTGAAGATCTGGCTGATCTGCAAGCAGCCGGGCCAATACGCCATTACGCAGGAGGTTGGGAATCTCATACCAATGACCGACAGGATGAAGGCATTGCAGAGGCAGGTTGTCCGTATAATCGTTTCCTTCTCCCATCTGCCTGGCCCAGCCAATCAAGGCAGTGTGAAGGCTGTCAACCACTTTTTGAGCCTGTTCATCAAGCAATTGTTGGGCCATCTCTTCCCAGGCAAATCGCAGATCCCGTTCCATGGGTATCATACGTAGGCCAACAACCTTGCCAGGAGAAAGTATCAACGACCCTGGATAGGCGTAGTTATTCTCGCGTTCCAGGTAGGCAGCGATCGGAGTATGTGTCAGATAACTGGTCGTGATGATATGAGTTAGCGGCTTTGCTGCTATGCGGCCTATTCGCCGGCTCTTGGCCAGATGAACCTCGATAAAGTTCCTCTGGACGCCTCCCAGATTCGCGAAGGGATTCAAGGCTTTCACGACCCCTGCGCCTTTCGTCCATCGGCTTCCCGCTCCCCCCGCCAAAGAAACCACAGCAACTGCGCCGTTCGCCAGCGCATCCATGCCTAGATCGTACCAGGTCTTATCGACACCTCTGGTTGCATCAAACAGATCCTCGGGATTCACATCTTCGATCTGGCTGTTTATCGGCAGTCGATTCTTGGCCAGACCAATACGGCCGTTTCGGAGATCAGCGCGTACTTGTTCATGCTGCCTGCGGTCAAAACCAAGTTCATTCAGGAGGGTATCAAGATCTTGGGAGGAGCCATCGTGATCAAGATCTCTCGGCAGGAGACGATCGAAAAGCATCTGGACCATGCCTCCCAATTCCGGCTCGGTGCGGCAAGCTTCACCAAAACGATCCAACTCAGCTCGTCGGAATGGTGGTAATCCACCCTTATCCATACGGAGCAGGCTGGGCACAAGTAGAGAATAATAGCCAGGAGGCATTAGGGCAGCTTCTCCTTCAGCTAGCTCGGCGTAGGTACCCTGCTCGTTAATCGAAAAGTCGTAAACGACCGGTTCCATTGCAAAAGGAACTGCGCGTTCAAGTTGAGCCTTCGTCTCGCTCATGATGCGCTGCATCCTGTCTTGGGCTTCCGGTTTACGCGACGGATCGAAGATGAAGCCCATTCCGCCCCCGGCCATGCCGCCGAGCATCCAAAAACCCCAAAAATCGTCCCCAAATTCTGATTTTACCTGTTGGATAATCAGGTCAGTGTAAAGATTGCCAGCCCAGGGAATAATCGTCTGGATTGGTCCGTGGAAGTTGCGGTCAGTCGCCTGGCCGATTGCTCGCACATCCCCTTGCCGAAGCAGTCCAACGACCTCATCCAGGATGCCAATCGCCTCCTGACGCCCAGCCCATTCGGCCTCTGAACGCAGCAGGTATTTCTCGGTCACCATCTCCAATATTGGTCCCACGTCTTGGGCCATTCCACCATGGACAAGGACCAGGCTGTCCTGCAGCTTTCTCCGTGTCTCAGCTGACACATCCTCATCCGTGAAGATCTGATGGCTTGGCAGCAACCGCCCTCGGCTAGTCCCGAATTCTGGGTCCGATGGACCGGCCAATTCCCCTCGAATCAGCTTCATGCTTGGCCAAACACCACCAGAATCCTGCCAGCCACCGCCAGAACCCGCGAGCCACTCACCCAGAATCGCCCGCGCTGCAACCAAGCGTCGTTCGCTCTCGCTAAGTGTGCCAGTTAGGCTCTCCGCCTGGCCAGTCGCTCGCATACATACGGCGATAAGGCTAGCCAGCAGGCTGGTGGACACGGCTAAACGCGATCCTTTGGGTATGTCGTTCACCCGGCTGACGATCTCGATGCCAAATCCAGGCCCAACCAGTTGGGCAAGTAGATCAGCCAGCGGCTGACCGGCGCCCTCCATCCCTGGAGGTACGATACCAGAGGCGATCACTGCTGCTTTGAGAAGTCCCAAGTAATCGCGAGCAAAGTCAAATATCTCGGCCAGGGATGTAACGACGGTTGTTGCCCCTAGATCGACGCTGGTCAGGCGTAAGATCGGCTCGTCGATGACCCTGAAGTAAGCTTCTACAGGTGGCGATGGAGAGCTCGATTGGCTATTGTGCCTCACGCTAAGATTGATAGAGGTGTTGATCACCCGCGCGCCTTCAGGAAAATCCATGCCGAGAAAGAATATATCGCTCCAGCCACTGTGACTGAGATCCATCCGAACCGGCGTCGCTTCCTTGAGAATGGGAAACATGTCGTCCTGAAGTTCTCGCAGCTCGCGGCGAACTCGCAATGGGTGATCGGCCGGGTGACCGGTACGAAACATCCATTGATTCCCACAAACAGATCGGACACTTCGACGAACCTGGTCGGCCAGTGTCTGAAAACCCAATCCTCGATAAGCAACGGCCAGGGCGCTTGATATGCTGTCGTTTGGCCCTTCCACGGTCTGCGTGTAATTAAACGAATCAATCGCTTCCTGGTATCGACGGTTAAGCAGGTGCATGTAGCCGTCAAAGGGTATGATCCCCCCTTGATCCATACCCTCCTTCAGCGGCAGATGGAAGCGATGCACTGCGTATAAGAAGAAAAGCGCACGAACGCGTTCATAGAGATTGTCGCTTTGCCGGCGGAACGCTTCGAGATCCGCGCACTCGGCCAACAACTGCTCCTGTGAAGCGGTCCGGCAGTAGGCATCCAAGGGGTGATTTCGGATTTCGGGATCCGTCGAGGTGATAATCTCAATCAGGAAGCTCATGATGTCCTTCTCGCCAGACCTAATAGGTCAGACTTCTTAAGTCAGACTTCTTAAGTCAGACTTCTTAAGTCAGAAACCTGACCAAGTTCGCGTCCAACCAGCAGCTCCAGAAGCCGGGTCAAGACCATGTCGCGATCCCGACCATTTAGCGCCAGGGCTAGTTGGGCGGTCATCAGACCATATCTTACGCCTATGTCGTAGCGTCGATCATGCATCTCTAAAGCAAGATACTGCTCTCGCTCGGCAAGATCGGACAACGCATCGGCCAAGGTTACGCCTTTCTTACCTCCACTCTCCTTGATGTGCTCTTCGAGAATTTCGAATACGGCTGGCATAAGCACATGCATGCCGAAGAAACAGAGATAATGCCCAGCTCGAAGACCTGGAACAAGGAGACGCTGCTCTGCTATTGTGGGTGTGGGTTTTTCAATTACACACTCCACCCTATACAAGTCGGCTCTTTCTCTAACTCGCTGCCCTCCCACGGCCCCAAAATAGGGAAGGTAATTTTCGCGAGTAGCTTGAACAGCTGATATGGAGCATGCTTCTCTCTGGGCCACTTGGACCAATCGCTGGGCGCAGCCATCAGCACTGTGGCTAACGTAAAGATGATCGCCTACCAGGTGAAGAAAAGGAGCATTTCCGACGAATTCTCGGGCGCAGTAGACAGCGTGACCATACCCTAGAGGCTCTTCCTGGTGGACAAAGGAGATGCGGCCGCCGTATTTGGCCGCTTCTTGCCCATATGGTCCATCATCGCCGGGTCGAACTACGAAGCAGATCTCTTCGACACCAGCTCGCAAAACCTCCTCGATCAGGATGCATAGCACAGATTTTTCGGCGCCATCACTGTCGATTAATGTCTGGAGGGGCAATGTTCGTTGGCTCCGTCCAGCGGCAGTGATTACAGCTCTTGTGACCTCCATGAACCCCTTCCCTTTACTTAGCTCGAGTTCCACCGACAGCCGGTCAGATCACGGCAGGCAATTAATTTTGAAACTCCATTAACCATAAACCAGAACATCATGCGACTAGTTGTCATCAAAATATGCGACTGGAATGACACCTTTTCGTATTCTATGGTCTTGGGGAGTACTGGTCAATTCCAGGAAACGTCGATTTTGAGAGATGTTTTTTTGCTCAATCCGTCTCTCAGCCTGACCATGCAACCATGTTCGACCTTTTTGATATGGTCGCATGGTACGAGAAACCACTCAAATAACAATACTGCTCAGTTTCAACACTTCGACCATGGTTCCCGCGATTCTGAAAGATTACTTATCGAGTCGTCCAACTTTGCGGCTGGTATTGAACTTTCCGAACCGACTTTAGGACTGTTTGCAACCCACGATCCGCTCTGCTACAATGCCAGCGATGCGGGGCATGGCGCAGTTTGGTAGCGCGCTTCAATGGGGTTGAAGAGGTCGTGGGTTCAAATCCCGCTGCCCCGACTAGAATTAAAAAAACGCCGCCTACGCTGCGGCGTTTTTTGTGCCGGTAGAAATGCCATGATCTCACCTGGAGCATTAAGACAGGCAGCAGTATGAAAAGAGATCTAGTAACTCGAATCGAGGTCGTTTTTAGCTTGGTACTGGCCGTTATTGGCATCGTATTAAGTCTAATCTCCCTCGGGGCCGAAATACTGGGATTGGATCTAACGCCTGGATTTGGGATCGTTCAGATGTTTCAGCTGCTCCTGGGCCTCACTTTGTTGACCATCGCCGGATACGTACGTATTCATAGTCTGCGATCTTCCGATGCGCCGCGCTCGCTGCAAGCCGACATCGGTATCCGGTTGGGAGCCACAGGTCTCGTTTTTGCCTATGTTTCAGGAATATCCGATCTTATCGGTATCGGAACCCACGTTCAGCCTTCGTTCGGCCGGCCATTTGTCGGTCCCCTGCAGCTAGGTGGTCTGTTGGTCGGTGTACTAATGATCACCGCCGGTCTAATCCTCTACATGACCAGCCGGGGCTCCCGTCAAACCTCTTCGCTGGAGTCCCTTCTCAAGAACGACAAGGCGTAGATCGCCGAACAGCGGTTCAATTGAAGATTTCCGGTATCTGCTGGTGCTAGCGAAGCCCAGATAATTGGAAGGATTGGTTCAATACGGTGAAGACCGCCGAATCCGCCAGCGGCCTCTGAAAAGTCACCAGGAATTGGATGGTCTGTCCCGCCCCCACTCGCCAGGGAAACGCCGGGTTAACGGATAACATCAAAAATACGGTTCCTTGGCTGGTTAAGGACAGATCGCCGACGTCGGTTATCAGCTCTTTATCCCCAAAATTGGTTATTTGCCCGACGATAACCAGACTACTGCCGTCTTCAGAAATGTTGGCTTCTTGAATCTGGGTAGACGCCTGTTGGGCGGCAGCTTGCTGTTCGGCAAAGGGAATATTGACCTGGATCTGGCTTCCTGTATCAAGCCGGGATACCTGCCAACGCAGGAATCTGCTGTTCAGCCCTAATGGAATTTGGTATCCGGCTGTAGCCGTCGCACTCTGTCCAGATTCAAGAAATCCACTGAGCATCGGGTAGTTTCCCAGCTGGCTGGCAATAGGATTGAGGGCGTACTGGTTTCCCAAATCATCGATCAACACCATATTCAGCAAACCCGAATCGACCCGCTCGATCCCGACATTCTGCACCTGGTAATCGACGGCATAGAACATAAATCCAGCGGGAACCTCGGCTCTTCCAGCTTGATAGCTAACGCTGGTCGCCGTGATCTGTAAACCCTCGAGTTGAGCGGTTTCACCTAACTCAACAACCTGCTCGTTCCGAGATATATTACTGGAGTCAGATGCCGCATAGCGGCCTTTTACCGTCAGGCGCGGTTCTTCAGCATCACCGCCTTCGAGTACGATGGTGACGGCAGGAGATCGTTGGGCTAGGATGTCGCGATTCTCTTGACTCAGACTTTGCCGGCTGCTGAGAGTGAAAGTCGTCGATGCGCCACTGCGAGTGGTCAAGACGATTTCGTCACCCAAGGCCAGGTTTTCGAGCAAGTTTCTATTATTCTTTGTGTCCTCAATTCCAAATACGTAGTTGATGACCGAACCATAAACCCAGATGGCCGTCGTTTCGTTGGGGATCTCTGGATTCCAGGCAGAATTCTCGGGAACAACCTCAGCCTGAACCGTAAACTCATCTCCACCGATGTTGATGAAGATCGGGGTTTCCATCGTCACGCTAATAGCCCCTGAATCACTGACAGCGACATACTCAAAGGTATCAGTGTCGACATCCGATTCGATATTCTCAGACGGTGTAGAGGTCGGTTCGGTCTCGTCGTCTGTTTTGGTGAGCAAATAACCGAAAAGGCACAGGAGGACAAAGCTGCCGACTAACATGACGATGATCACGATCAGCGCAAGTCGGTTGGCTAATAGAGGTTTAAGACTGGCTTGCCAACCTGTTTCTTGGCTCACTTCAGAAGCAGACGGTTCGCTAGCGGGTTCCTGCAGGTCGTCCTGCATTTCTTGATTCACTTTAAAATCCACCAGGTGGAAGGGGCTGGGTTGGTGCGATTCGAATGAATATTGTCGAGTCGCCAGTTACCACCTGGTTGTATTGCAGGAATGGAATAGTGATGCGGACCGGTCCCGAAACAGTCAGGGAACCGAAACGAATTGCCCCCGTTTCATTTGTATAACCAAAGGCGAGTAGTTCCCCAGTGGCATTGTCATAGATGGTCACAGCCACGTCTTCTACACCCTCAGTAAGCTCGGGTGTGAAGTTAACGTTCCGGTCATAATAAACGGTGAGATTGAGGCTGATCGTTGGTTGAAAAACCGCAACCGGAGTATTGGTCGGCAGTGGTACGACCTGAATGATCGGCCGTGGAGTAGGCAAAGGTGTCACGAAAGTAAACGGAGTCGGCGTCGGTGGAAAAGTCGGAAATACGATTGGCGTCGGCGTGGGTGGACGAATTCCTCCTCCACTCGAGGGAGGAGGTATATAAACCGTCGGTGTGGGGGTCGGTGTCGGAACGGTCTCGTCGCACCTGATACTGTATGTATACAGATACGACAAGGCGTATTCTGGTGGGGCATAAGGTCCGACCAGGATGAACAGCCAACCGGTATAGGTAGCAGGGACGCTAACCTGACTTCCCAAGTCTCCTGGAGCTTTGTCATCATTACCAGCCAGGCCATTTTGATTCTGGTCGTAGATGATCATATTAGTGTCATTTACGCTCGAAAGATCAAAAGTTTGGCATGTGTAATATAGGCCTGCTTTTATCCACAGCCGGTAGAAATCGTTGTCAGGTCCTTCTCCGTGAAGAGGAACAAAGTTCATATCGAGCGGTGAACCGACGCCGATTAGACAAGCTGAATCGAAGGCTCCGTTATATTCGCAGATATCGACGCCAGGTACGCGTGTGCCTGTTGGAAACGCGGTCGGTGTGGGTGTGCCTTGAACCTGCAAGACCTGGAATCGATAGGTCAGGCTAGCTGGATCACCAGGATTGATGTTGACGATCCGGGCAAAGTAGAAGCCATCCACATGGGCTGACAATGTAACCCGAGATGCCCGGTTGTCGGGCTCGTAATCGTCGTTGGTGGAGACTTCATGTCCCTGGGTATCGTATACGGTGAGAACAGTGTCAAGCCCTGCTGACAGATTACTGGTCTGGACCTGGTAGGCCAGTCCGGCTTTCAACACAAAGCTGTAGTAGTCGACATCGCCTGTTGGCCACAAGGTTGCATTCGTGAGCGCCGGTGCATCCGGAGCGGTATTGTAGGCAGTTTCTATGGAATTGTTAGGCTCGTATGCATCGACGAAAATGGCTGTGGTTGAGGGTTGTGCCACAGCGGTTTGGGTCGCAGCCACCGCGGTTTGTGTTCGAGCGATACTTGTCAGCGTCGCTGCGACCGCGGTCTGGGTACCCGCCGCCTGCACCGTCATTGCGAACGAGGTTTGAGTTTGAGCGACGGCCGTCTGGGTTTCCTCAGTCGTAAATGGAACCGGCGTCGACACATGCAGCGGCGCCGCTTGGACCAAATACTGGGCAGGTGGCAAAGTTTGGGTTGAAAAGAAGGCAAGCAATGGGATCGCTACGATCAGCAATCCGATACTCGTACGAATCAACCGTCTGAGTATGGAGCGGTTCATTAGTGTCCCAAAGCGATCTGGTTAAAGACGAGACGGGAAGCGGCGTTTTGCATTTTCTTTGCTCTGGGTTGCTCAGGCAGTTCCGAGCCGACCCATTCAAGGAAAATTATAGGGAACACGGTATCGTAGGGCAAACTAGGCCAGCTGCTTGTCACTGAAGTCTCATTAAGGACGGACGGTTATTCCTCTTCAACAACTGCCGTTCCGATCAAAACCTTATCAACCAGACCGTACTCTTTCGCTTCTTCAGCAGTCATGAAGATGTCACGATCGGTGTCATTTTCAATCCGCTCAATTGGTTGTCCCGTATGAAAACCCAGGATCTCATTCAAGGACCTTCGCAGACGTAATATCTCATTGGCTTGAATGGCGATGTCAGAAGCTTGGCCCTGCGCGCCGCCGAGTGGCTGGTGCATATGGACTGTGGCATTCGGCAAAGCATAGCGCATGCCCTTGGTTCCAGCCGTCAGTAAGACAGTGCCAAAGCTTGCAGTGAAGCCCAAGGCTACCGTTGAAACTGGGCATTCGATCTGCTGCATGGTGTCATAGATGGCCATGCCGGAATAGACCTGCCCACCCGGAGAATTGATGTAGAGCCGGATTGCCTT
>DASRZI010000552.1:0-2388 GCA_035686605.1 Candidatus Zixiibacteriota bacterium | reverse complement strand
AGACCGCAGGATACACTTGCCCTAATCAATGACGTCTTGCAAGCTGCGATCGTCATATTTGGCGTTGCGGTCGTATTGTATAATCTTCGACATGTCGTTCGAGACCGGGTAACAAGAGCCTTTAACTCACTGCTTCTCTTTGTGGTCATCGTCTACTTCTCGGAGTTGATGGCTACTAGAGCAGCAGCTCCCCTTTCGTCTGAACAATGGCTGCGCCTTGAATGGATTGGCATCGCCATGGTGCCAGCTGCCCTGTTCCATTTGGCTGATGCCTTGCTGGTTACAACAGGCGACATTTCCAGAGGGCGGCGAATGTTAGTACGCGTATGGTACCTGCTGGGAATCGCCGTATTTTGCTTCGCAATCTTCTCGGACCTGCTTGTAACCGGTCTAGAACAGGCTCCTCAGGCTCCACATCTGGCCACAGGCCCTCTATTTGGCGCTTTCTTTGTTTACTACTGGCTGCTGAGCGCCTTGTGTATTAACAATGTCTGGCGTGCTCGGGAAAGGTGCATCACCTATACGACGCGAAAGCGTATGTCCGTCATCTTCGTGACCTCTCTTGCAGCGCCTCTTGCTGTTTTTCCCTATCTGCTGCTGAGTAGAAATATTCGGCCAGAAATCTCGATCGCGTTTTGGCTGCTCCTGATAGCCGGAAATATCGTCATTAGCGTGATGTTTGCCTTCCTCACTGACTACATCGCCTACATTGGAGCCAATTCCCCTGATAGGGACGTACGCGTACGATTGTTCAAATATATGGCCCGAGTTCCTCTGGCTGCCATGATCGTGCTCTTGGTATATGTTCTTGTTGTCCGGACAGGCTCCATCTTTGGACTAGCTGTCGAGACAGCCGTCGCGATTTCTGTGGTTGCTACAGTGATCTTGGTCGAATGGACGCTTCATGTCCTCAAACGGCCACTTGAGCGCTTTTTTCAGCTCACCGACGAACCCGAGGTAAGACGTATCCAGCAGCTAAGCGAACGGGTTATGACTACCCGTGATATGAACCAGTTTCTCGAAAGTGTTTTGGCAGCGACCTGCGAAGTCATTAGAACACCAACGGCTTTCGTTGCCGTTATCACGTCCGAAGGGCCGAAGCTTGAGTCAGTCGTAGGTCCGCTCGGGAGTGAAACACATGTGTGGGCAGAAAGCGACCTGCAGGAACTGGCCGAGCAGAACGGTGATGGTTTTGTCGCTGAGGGTGACCTCAAGTTGATTGGTGGTTTCTTGATTTGGCAGGATTTTTGGATTCGTCCTCTGCGCAGCGGTCTTGATAACGCGGTTCTTGGGATCCTTGGAATCAGAGCCATCTCAGACGAGCCAAACCTAACCGAAGTTGAAATTGAAGCCTTTGACCGGCTTGTGGCCCAAGCTACCAAAGCCCTTGAGGATAGGATTCTTCAGCTGGAGGTGTTCGCAGCGGTCGAAGGTTTGCTGCCCGAGGTTACATCTCTTCAACAGCGCCGGAGTAAAGCAACCTTTGGTGGTACAACTGTGCTAACTGCTCCAGAAAGTTCTGCCATATTGATCACTGATCCCCAGTTCAATAACATGGTCTGGGATGCCCTCAGTCATTATTGGGGAGGGCCCAAACTCTCAGAAAGTCCACTGGTACGCCTGCAGATCGTTCAACGGGCAATTGGAAGATACGAGGGAAACTCCACAAAGGCGCTGCGAGCCATCTTGGCCGAAGCTGTTGAACAGCAGAGACCGGAAGGCGAACGCAATATGACCACGGCTGAGTGGATTCTGTACAATATTCTAGAGTTGAAATTCATCCAAGGGCTGAGAGTTCGAGACGTCGCCAGACGGTTGGCCATGAGCGAATCTGACCTGTATCGCAAGCAGCGAGTTGCCATTGAGAGCGTCGCCCAAACGATTAACGTTATGGAAGATGAGGTTGTTTCCGATTCCGGGGAGACCGAATCGGAAACCTTCGAATTGTTAAACACCATTTCAGGCTCTGATGATCGAGAACAATCTTCCGCTGGGTAAACTACCAGCAACATTGTTAGCCCAGCTGCTTGAGACAATTTCTGTTCGTGATCCCCAAGTACTTCTAGGGCCGGGCACCGGTCTTGACTGCGCAGTCGTCGAGTTCGGCGAGAAACTCCTCGTTCTAAAAACTGATCCGATTACTTTTGCCACAGAGGCGATTGGCGAGTACCTGGTCCAGATCAATGCCAACGATATCGCGACAACCGGTGGCAGGCCGCGATGGTTGCTGGTTACCTTACTCTTGCCTGAAGGATCCACGTCCGAAGAATCCGCGACCTATATATTCGGCCAGATAGTCGAGGCAGCTGATAGGATTGGTGTAACTGTGATAGGCGGCCACACCGAGATCACTTACGGGCTGGATAGGCCGATTGCCGTGGGAACCCT
>DASRZI010000551.1:0-5481 GCA_035686605.1 Candidatus Zixiibacteriota bacterium | reverse complement strand
GCCATGGTGCGCACATTCCCCCGAGATGACGGCATATTCAGACTTGGATGCTAGGGCAGTGCAAAGCAATTGCCGGTCCCTGGCTGGATGGAGTGATCCGGGTTGGCAACCAGGGAGCACATCTCGCTGGCGCCCGCTGGTCGTGCGTTGACCGGGTATCCAGTAAACGGTACAGGGCCAGCATAAAGGATCCAGGGGCCAGCACCGGGCACACCCGCGTCCAGGACGCCGACGGTATCAAAGAAAAAATGAACATGCTCGCCGCCAGGCAGCGACGGCGTATATCCATAGGTGACGTAATCGACGACATATTGGCCATTGGCGATTGTGATGTTGGTAATCTGGGCGCTCTTAAATGCTGGCGATGTTGGCGATGCAGCTGTCGTCGGCGAAGGTTGAATTGTAGGTGCTAACGTAGGCTCCAAGGTGGGTTCTTCAGTTGGCCGTAGAGTTGGCACTAGGATGGACTGTAGGGTTACCTCCTCTGTTGGTTCTTCTGTTGGCTCCTTTGTCGGTATTAGAGTTGCAGCCGGTATCGTCTTAGTCGGGTCTGTAACAGCAGCGGCTTCTTCTGTCTCAGATGCGGTGGACTCTTCCGTTGCAGCCTCGTCGCGAGTTTCCTCCACCATGGCGACCTGGGTTTCGTTGCCTGCATCCTGGTTGTTATCATCTCCTGATAACAGGCCTGATCCAAAAATGATGACCGCCGAAGCGATGCACAACAGCAGAAGCAGCGCCACAGCTACCGCCCCGATAATTCCTATGTTCCTCTTGGAGGACTTTCCCGATGCAGCGGCTGCTTGAGACGGCATTGGGGGAACTGGGGCCTGAGCGGCTTGGGGTCTTGGTGGTGGTTGCGGGCTTGCAGGTGGCTGAGCCACGGTTGAGCCCGGACCGGTCGCCGTAGGAGCACTTGCCGCGATAGCAGCGGAGGCGATCGCCACAATCGCTGCTTTGGGAGCGATCGCGCCGGCGTCGCTCAAGATTGCTGAGCGCAATGCCAGAGCAAATTCCTCTGCCGATGCAAAGCGGTCTGCCCGATCCTTGGCCAGGGCTTCGTCAATCACTTGGACCAACGCCGGGGGCACTTCCGGTCGAATTTCCTGAAGATCAGGGACAGGATCGTTTACATGCATCATCATGAGAGTGAGTGCGGAATCGGCCTTGAACGGCGGTCGACCGGCTGCCATCTCGAACAACATGATGCCTAGCGAATAGATATCTGTCCGCTCGTCGACGCGTTCACCTCTGATCTGTTCGGGTGACATATAGCTAGCAGTACCCATGACTGCTCCCGTGGCGGTGTGGGAGTCACCTCCGGCGATCTTGACCAAGCCAAAATCCATCAGGATGGCTTCGTTTTGAACGTTTAGCATGACGTTGGCTGGCTTTATATCCCGGTGAATGATGTCGCGGGCGTGTGCGTAAGCGAGGGCATCAGCCACACTCGCTCCCAACTCAACAGTTTGGGTCAGGGCCATGGTCCTACCAGCCTCTACAAGACGAGATTGGTACTGTTGAAGGCTCTCACCTGCCACAAATTCGAAAACGATATAGAAGACATCTTGGTCATGGTTAAAATCGAAAACCTGAATGATGTTCGGATGGCGAAGCCGGGCGACGGCAGCCGCCTCTTCCTCGAATCTGCGAACAAATTCAGGGTTGTTTGAGAGATGTGGGTGGATTAGCTTGATCGCCACTACCCGTTTAAGGTTGGGATCGTTCGCTTTGTAGACGGCCGACATGCCACCTTGACCGAGCAAAGATTGAATTTCGTATCGCCCACCGATGGTTTTTCCTATCCAGTTTGACTGACTCATGGATTCCTTTCACACTTCAGTAGACAGCGCGCTGCGCTATCTCCGATCTCTATTTAAATTGAGTTTCTGATTGGGACCGTGCTTGATGCAAGGGTACGTTCAAGATGGATTATAGTCCAAAGCGATGATTTATCCAGAAATTCCAGGGTGCGAATTTTTCTGGCTGATATCAGACGACCAGGGGACAAGTCGATTGGATGAAATGGATTGCCCTTCTGCTAACACCTTCATCGCCTGAGTCTGCTGAGAAGGTGGGTGACGAGGATTATAGGAGTCAACAGCGCCGCATTCGCTGCAAAGCCGATTTGCCTCGAACTGACCAGTGTAGTTGCCAGGCGATCCATGTAGGCATTATCGCTCACCAGATAGGTCCAAGTCGGTGTTGGGCCGCGAAGTCCCATCTCGTCCAATGCGACATCGGGTGAGGTTATCTCGAGCGAGTTGAATTTCTCAACTGGTCGTTCATCAATCAATCGCAGCGCCAGCTCGTATGAAGAGGCCGCTTCCTTCTGAAACTCAGTAAGCGGATCCATACCACCAATTTGGGCAAGATGGATGCCTTCCTGGGTATTTGTGATCCTCTCCAAGTGCTCGGACCAGCATTCGTCGATTGACAGCAGCATTATTCTTCTCTCGACGTTTCTGAGAGCTGGTTCACCGGCTGCAAGACATGCTTGCTTCCACTTCGTCGCAGCACGCTCTTGGAGTAAATTCAAGGGAGTTTTCCACCAGAGTATATTTCGCCGTCTCTCGCCGATGATGCGACGCTGATATTCAACTACTCGAGAGTAGCGCCAAAAAGCATAGCGAATGTCAAAGTTCTGCCCTTCAATGACGCGCTGGGCATGTTCAATCGCTCGCCGAGTACGGCATTATCAAAAGACTCCGACTGATTAGCTGAACGAAACCGTCTTGGAAACAAATCGGCTAGCCCATATCGCACAAGTAGTTCATCCTCAAGACTGACGAAGAAATGAGAAGAACCAGGATCACCCTGCCTGCCCGCTCGTCCGCGGAGTTGGTAATCGATTCGGCTGCTCTCGTGGTGATTCGTGCCAAGAACATACAGACCGCCTAGCGATTTGACCTGTTCATACCGTTCACCGGATTGCCCGCCTGGCTTGATATCAGTTCCTCGTCCAGCCATGTTAGTAGAGATTGTGACCGCCCCAAAGTCACCGGCTTCGGCTGTGATTCGAGCTTCCTGATCGTCACGCGTGGCATTGAGAATGCTGCAGGCTGTTCCAGACTCTTCCAGGCGTGATGCCAACATCTCCGACTCTTCGACGGTGATGGTTCCGACGAGGATAGGCCGCCCATCGGCATGGGTGGTCTCGATCTCTTCAATAAGCGCCTGGTGTTTTGCTTCGCGATTGGAAAATACACAGTCAGGATGATCATTTCGAACACAAGGGCGGTTTGGTGGAATAACCAACATTTCCAGCTCATAGAATTTGAACAGCTCATCGGCTGCGGGTTCAGCCGTCGCGGTCATGCCACACAAAGAGGGGTATTGGCGCAGAAAGTGCTGGATTGTGATCGAACTCAGTACGCGCGAATCCTTGGAAGTCTGCAAGCCCTCCTTGACCTCGATCGCTGCTTGTAAGCCAAAGGGCCAATGCCGGTCCTCCATAACACGCCCAGTAAAGTCGTCTACGATCTCGACCCGACCTTGACGAACGATGTAATCTACATCTCTCCTCATTAGGATGTGTGCATGAAGAGCCAGATTGAGCTCCGTCAGAAGTTGGAGATTGGCATCGGAATATAGATCGCCGCAATCGAGGAGCCTCTCGCATTGAGAGCCACCATCCTCAGTCAGATAGACGCTACGTCCTCCTTCGCCAACCGTGTAATGGAGACCGGGATCAAGCTGCATTACGAGCTCGTTCATCCTCTCTTGACCGCCACCGTGTTTATCTGCCACTCCCGCCAGGACTAGCGGTATCCGAGCTTCGTCAACGAGGATGGAATCAGCTTCGTCAATAACAGCCATGTGAAATATTCGTTGAACCAGTTCCTCAGTTTCATAGGCCAGACCGTCTCGAAGGAAATCAAAGCCGGCTTCCTTTGCAGTGAGATAAGTAACATCTGCTTCGTAAGCCGCTTTTCGCTCTGCTGATATCATAGACTGGACGACATAAGCGACTTTCAAACCGAAAAACTGGTAGATCGGACCCATCCACACGGCGTCTCTGCTGGCAAGGTAGTCATTGAAGGTCAGGACGTGTACCCCCTTTCCACTGAGCGCATTGAGACAAATAGGGGCAACTGCAGCAAAAGTCTTACCTTCCCCCGTCTGCATTTGGACGATTCTTCCCTCATTTAGGCCAATTCCACCCATAATTTGCACATCGTACGGTTGCAGACCCGTGGTTCTGACTGCTATCTCCCGAACGAGGGCAAATACCTAGACTAATAATTCGTTCAGCATCATACCAGTGGCAGCTTGCTTCTTAAACTGGTCCGCTTGCTGGCGTAGTTCAGAGTCGTTTAATCGCTGGAACCTTGCCTCTAAATTATTTATCGCTTCGAGCTTTGATTGGATTGGTCTGAGATCGTCAGCTCCCAATCGACCTGTAAGGCGCCTGGAAATATCCTTCAGCCTACTTGCTGCTCCCATCAGTTTTCTCGCCTGTGAATCATAGTTCCAAGCCTGGAATAATTCCCGGGGATATTAACTGTGGGTATTAGTAAATGAAAATACCATGAATTACAAGCTGGTATGCTCTCGAGGAGGTTGGTTATCACCCTCCTCTAAAGATACAAGCCCCGGCATACTTTTACTATCTTTCTTAGAAAACAGTTACACTGAACGTTTCAGGAAATTAGGCTTTGATCGCCGAGAAACTGCCAGAGCAGTCCGCAGGAACTCGAGCGTTTTTTGAAAACCTTTTTACAGAATGAGATAACACCTTATCATATAATGAGATGGTCGTTCCATTGACGTTCGAATTGCGACTGCCGCACTTTATTATTAAATATAGCTTTTCTGATAGGAGATCATTGATAGATGATTGAAGACAATTTCACAGAAGAAGGACCTGGGATCGAGGTCGCAACCCTAGCCGGAGGCTGCTTTTGGTGCCTGGAAGCCGCCTTTGACGAGGTACGAGGTGTCAAGAGAGTTGTCTCGGGCTACTCGGGGGGATCGGTTTCCAATCCTACCTATAGTCAGGTATGCAGTGGCAATACAGGTCACGCTGAGGTTGTTCAGGTGACGTTTGAACCAGGCGAACTCACATACCGAGACCTATTGTCATTGTTCTTTGCCATTCATGATCCCACCACATTGAATAGACAAGGTGCTGACGTGGGTACCCAGTATCGATCCGCGATTTATTACCATGATGATATGCAAAAGTCAGTCGCAATCGAGCTAATCGACGAGCTAGACTCCACTAACATCTGGCAAGATCCGATTGTCACTGAGGTCACCCCTTACCTTGAGTTCTTCCCTGCCGAGGATTACCACCAGGATTATTACCGCCAGAATGGACAACAACCCTATTGCCAGGTAGTGATCACGCCGAAGCTGGCTAAATTTCGGAAGAAGTACGCCTCTCGATTGATTCAAAAATAGTGACGTTATCTCTTCCAGGCAGGACCGATGGGATCACCTGGTTCTAGGAGCCTGGTTAAACCAACTTGGGGCGTCAGG
>DASRZI010000550.1:0-21098 GCA_035686605.1 Candidatus Zixiibacteriota bacterium | reverse complement strand
CGAATTGACCAGGGTGCTCTTGCCAGATGCACAGGCACCTACTACGGTAACTCGAAGATTTATACGGTCTTCCAAGGTCATTGTCTCTTAGGCCTCAATTAATCCTCGAGATTTACGAACATCGTCTTCTCTCAGTTGGCTTATAAGGGCAGACGTCCCCAAAGTCGCCGGGTTTCATCCTCTATCTTGTCTACTACAGCTATCGCCATGACGCTGATGTCATCTCCAGGACGTCCTTTCTCTAGTTCAACCGCGAAGTCTAGCAATTTATCCACGATAACCTGGGGATCAATCACCCCCTCATCCAACATCTCAATAACCAGGGCCTGTGGGTCAAATGGATTAGTACCGCTGATACTTCCGGCATGCTGCAATCCATCAGTATAGACCACGATAAGCGTCCTTGGAGTCAATGGGATCTCAGTGATATTCGGCTTTACTCTGCGGTTCACTCCTACCACACTGGAGGGCTCGTCAAGAAGATAACATCCGTTTTCGGTCGTATGGACGATTACCGGCGCGGGGTTGTTTCTCGATACAACCAGCGTCTTCGAGCGAGTATCTATCGAAAGAATGTTCAAAGTCGCGCTGACTTTCCCCTTGCGATAGGTATATAGATAGTCGTGGGCGGCTCTTGCAGCTGCCCCATCGCGGACCCCTTCAGATAGAAGCTGGACAGCTTTGCGGGCAACAACATTGCTTATCGCTTTTGCCGAATGCCCGCTTCGTTGTCCATCAACAAGCACCATTGACAATCCGCCGTGGGGGCGTTCGATCATCTCCAGCGTATCGCCGCTCTCTCGCGACGCATATTTACCTATCTTCGCCGCGGCGAAATGTAGTTCCATGGCAAACCCTTAATACCTGCAAATCGGCCGAATACACTGGCGATTTTGCCGCCCCGCTGCTCGGCCCTTAGTCTTTCATCTCTAATTTCGCCATGCTGGCGACCAGCTTCTTTACACCAATTCCAGGAAAAGCGACCGAAACTTCTTCATCGCTTCCGGTGAGTTTGCTTTCGATAACAGTGCCATCTCCGAACTTAGAATGGTGGACGTTTTGTCCTGACTTATATTTAGCTTCGGTTAAGATCGGCGTTCGAGGTCTTTCTGTACGCGGCGTACGAAGGTTCGGTTCGGGAAGCTGCTTTCTTGGGCGACTCCTTGTTTCTGGCGTTCTCGGAGAGGAGGATGCCGGCCAATCCCAACTGCTGGCCTTTGTCACCGTTTGCTGGCGGCGGTGGCGTACATCGCCGCCAGCCACCAGGTCTAAGGGAATGTCGCTCAAAAATCTGCTTGGAACAGTCACCTCTGACTCGCCATAAGAAGTCCTGCGAAACGTGTAGGAGAGATAAACTCGCTCCTTGGCACGCGTCAATCCCACATAGAACAGCCTTCGCTCCTCGGCAATTTCTTCACCATCGGAAAGGGATCTATTATGAGGGAGGGTGCCGTCAACCAGGCCAATAATGAATACCACTGGAAACTCTAACCCTTTGGCGGAATGCAGCGTTAGAAGGGTTGGTACATCGGCGCTGTCTTCCAGGTTGTCGACATCTGAAACGAGGGCGACTTGTTCAAGAAATTGGCCGAGATCATGTTCTTCGTACTCAACCGCGACTCCACGCAGCTGCATGATATTCGCCCACCTGTCCTGTCCGACTTCCGTTCCATCATCTAGATAGGTTCGAAAATCGATGGCAGCCAGAATGGAGTCGAGCAAATCCCCGACGGTTATCTGCTTACTCAACTCAACCCAAGCCGACAGCTTCTTGCCAAAATGCGTCAAGGCGCTGTACGCCCTTGCCGAAAAAGGATGCTGTAGGTCGCTGTCGGCAACTAGGGCAAGGATCGCTTCTCCTGGCTGCCAATGATGTTGGTCAGCCCAAGCGTAGAAGAGATCAAGGGTCTTCCGGCCGATTCCACGAGTAGGGGTGTTTATTATCCGGGCGAAACTAACCGAATCGGTTGAGCTGTACACCACACGCAGATAAGAGATCAAGTCCTTGATCTCACGCCGGCTGTAGAAACGTGTAGCCCCAACCAGTCGATAATCTTTATCGGCGCGAATGAATGCGTCTTCCAGAACACGGCTTTGGGCATTTGTCCGGTACATGATGGCGCAGCTGCCTGGGGAGATTCCTTGATTTTCCAGCGCGGTTATGATATCCAGAACCGCGTTGGCTTCGTCGGACTCATTGTAGGCTTCAATAATCTTGACCAGTTCTCCGCCTGTCCGGTCTGTAAAAAGCTCTTTGTCAACCCGGTCATGGTTTTGCCTGATAACCGCTTTA
Organism: Candidatus Zixiibacteriota bacterium; assembly: GCA_035686605.1. Taxonomy (GTDB): domain Bacteria; phylum Chloroflexota; class Anaerolineae; order Promineifilales; family Promineifilaceae; genus UBA11865. The sequence continues at coordinate 18,805 of DASRZI010000550.1, read as the reverse complement.
GCGGCATCGAGAATGTTCTGGGTGGAGCGGTAGTTCTGCTCAAGCAAGATTAGCTGGGAATTGGTGAAATGATCTTGGAAACGTTTGATGTTGCGAAAATCGGCCCCACGCCAGCGGTAGATGGATTGGTCCGCATCGCCGACGACGAAAATGTTCCCGTGAAAGGCTGCAAGCCTCGTCAGCAGCTCGTACTGGACCGTATTGGTGTCCTGGAACTCGTCGACGAGGATATGTTCGTATCGACGCTGGTAACGTTCTAGAATGGTCGGCTGCTCATCTAGCAGGAGCACTGTATTCATCAACAGGTCATCGAAGTCCATGGCGTTGTTGGCGATCAATATTTCTTGGTATCGCTGGTACACCCTTCGAGTGACCTCTGAAATGTAATTGTAGGCGGAGTATCTATCAGCGGTCACAATCTCGTTTTTTGCTTTGCTGATGTTGTTCAGAATTCGGACCGGTTGGAACCTCGAGGTATCGATGTTTAGATCGGCGATTGCCTTGGCCACGACTCGCCGCTGGTCATCGGTGTCAAAAATCAAGAAATTGGAATCGTATTTCGACAACGAACTTGATTCCCTGCGAAGGAGACGTACACATGTCGCGTGAAACGTTCCCAGGGTAATGCCCTGGGGATTTCCACCAAGAATCAGGCTTACTCGGGAGGCCATTTCCCGTGCCGCTTTGTTTGTAAAGGTGACCGCCATCATGTGCCAGGGCTCGATGCCGGCCTCGCGTATCAAGTAGGCGATGCGTTGGGTTAGAACTCGGGTTTTCCCACTGCCCGGACCCGCAAGAACCAGAATTGGGCCATCTGGCGCTGTTACGGCCGTCCTTTGAGCCGGATTAAGGTCACTTAGAATTTCCATGCTTCCTGATTTTGATTGAGCGGTGGGTGAAACACTTTATGACTGTCATTATAGTCTTCTTATCAAGATTCCGTTAATGGATTAATCAATTAAATCCGGTACTTCTCCCTGGTTTGACAGCGCTATAACGCTCTGCTAGAATCGCCTCCGCTAGTCGGCCCATTCGTCTAGCGGCCCAGGACGCGGCCCTCTCAAGGCCGAAACACGGGTTCGATTCCCGTATGGGCCATACTGTCGCAATGGAGGCTTTACCAGGATAATGGTAGGGCCTCCTTTTTCGTGACAAAGTAATGGCTGGCGGGTATGCTATAGCTCCATTATCGGCCTATTGTGATTGCTAATATGACCGCCTTCACCGAAGAATCCACCCAGGTCATCGACCGGAGCCGTTATCGACAGATACTCTGGTTTTTTACGCGCGTCATCATCCACCTTGTCTGGTGGGACCTGTTTTGGGGGAGGATATTCAAAGCATCGGTCCGGAAGAGCCGCCCAAAGCGATTTCGCCGCTTAGCCCGTCGTTTCCGCACCCTGGCAGTTGATATGGGCGGGGTGATGATCAAGCTGGGGCAATTCTTAAGCTCCAGAGTCGATGTTCTTCCACCTGAGATCACCGAGGAATTGGCTGGTCTGCAAGATGAAGTACCTCCCGTTCCTTTCCCTGAAATCCAAAGCGTCCTGATCTCGGAACTCGGAGACCTAACGCAGCACTTCGCTGAGATTGAGATAGAGCCACTGGCGGCAGCCTCTTTGGGACAGGCCCACAAAGCCCGGCTTGTCGAATCAGGCAGCCAGCGAAGTCACCGTAGACCATCTGTGGTTGTAAAGGTTCAGCGTCCGGGAATTGAGGATATCGTCAGGACGGATCTCGCCGCCCTAGACGTAGTCGCCAGGTTGACGATGCGCTACCGTCCGATCCGAAAGAGGGCAGACGTACCGGCTCTGATGGACGAGTTCTCAGCAACATTGTGGGAGGAGTTGAACTACGAATCCGAGGCGGACAACGCCGAGAGATTTGCCGAGATGTTCGCCGGTAATGACGACATCACTATCCCATCGGTCTACCGCCAGCACTCAACTCGCAGGGTCCTAGTTCTTGAAGATGTCAGCGGCATCAAAATTACGGACATCGAGGACATTGAGGCCGCCGGCGTTGACACATCCGAAGTGGCCGAGCTCGTGCTTGACGCCTATTTTATGCAGATTTTCAAGGAGGGTTTCTTCCACGCGGATCCCCATCCTGGCAACCTCTTCGTGGTTCCTTACGGGCCTGAAAGGAGACGCGCTGATGGGAGGTCGCGACAATTCCGCCTAGCTTTCGTTGACTTTGGAATGGTAGGGCATATTGAAGAACTCATGGGGGACAATCTCCGCCGAGTTCTGGTTAGCGTGACCCAGCGAGATGCACGGGGACTCACCGACGCTTACAATGATCTTGGTTTCTTCTTGCCAGGAAGTGATTTGGATCGCATTACTGAGGCTCAGGAGCGAATTCTCGACCAGCTCTGGGGTCGAAATCTTCTCGAATTGAGCAGGCCAGATCCGCGAGAGATGCAGGAGCTCAGCCAAGAATTTCGAGATCTTCTCTTTGATTTTCCATTCCAAGTGCCCCAGGATTTCATTTTTTTGGGCAGGGCGTTGGGCATGTTATCTGGTCTCACCTCTCTCCTGGATCCCGAGATCAATCCCTGGCATTTCGCGGAGAGATATGGTCGAGAGATTATCAGCAGCCAGGAAGCACTGGAGTTCAGCCTCAACGCGGTGGCGGAATGGTTTAGGCTGTTCGTATCATTGCCATCCCAGCTAAACCGCGTATTGGTTGCGGCTGAAGGGGGAAGACTTCGAGTTCGAACAATACCAGACCGATCGGTGATAAAGCAGCTAAACCGGATCGAAAAGAGGATCGGTCGACCAAATTGGAGCCTCATCGCCGCCGCTCTGCTCGTCTCAGGCACCCTTCTGTATATCAACGGTGAACAGGAGCTTGGCATTGTCAGCTGGGTTCTCGCGGTATTCTTCTTCTTGCTGATGCTCTTGCCAGGAGCCTAACCAAACAAACATCAAGGAGAAAAACAGCCGAATCCTGGGGTATGCGCGGGTGGAATTAGCCTGTATTCGGGTCGGACAGGTCGCCCTGTCCTGAATCCTGTTCGACTACCGCGGCGACGGCCTCGTCTGAAGATCGCTGCACGAACAAGCTAAGGATACTCAGGATGAGGCCAAGATTTATCATGACATCGGCCACATTGAAGATACCTGGTCTTATGGGTGTGGAGATGAAATCAAGAACCTCTCCACTTGTAACCCTGTCGACCAGATTCCCCATCGCTCCCCCGATGATCAAAGCGATACCTATTCTAAGAAGCCACATCGAACGGGGAACTCGTCTGATGTATATAAACAGAGCCACAACCACTGCGATCGATAACCAACCAATCACCGGTCCGATTCCCTGGAACATCCCAAAAGCGATGCCGTGGTTATAAGCCGGCTGCAGGTGTAAAAGCGGGTGTAACTCTATGCCGCCCCTACTCGCAAAGTAGCTCGAAGCCCACCATTTTGTAATACGGTCGGCTGCGAAGGCAGCCAGCATAAGAAAGTAAATGAGCATTATTCTTGAGCCGCGAGAAGTGATGAATCCGGGATTGGATCCGCGAATAGGTGGAAAACAGCGAGTCTAATTATTCTTATCGCCAGACAGAAGGTTTCGAATCCGGTTGGCCAGTCCAGGTGGCTGCTCCATTCCCAACTTCTCTCTGACTTGATACAGAGTGGGTTCGGTTAGCTTTGCGCCATCTGGGAAGATCAGCGTAGGTACGCTGGCATATCCGTTATTCAACTCAATAAGCCTGCTTCTAGCCTCTTCATTGCCGTCGATGTTAATCTCATTTACAGCAACTTCGTTTCGTTCCAGAAAGCTCTGGACGCTCCTTGAATGAGAGCACCATTTGGATGTGTACAATGTTATTTTGTCAGTTGATGAATCGTTCATGGACCTATTTGTTTTCATACTGGCAGCGATTGGCTCTGAGCCAAACCACACCTACCCATCAGAACAATCTCATCGATGGGAACGGCCTTTAGAATCGTCGTGATGACTCTACTCTCTGAGTTCTCCGGCGTCGGTGGTGTCGCTTACTTCAGATCGCTCGTATTCCTCCTGGGTGATGAAATGACCTCCCTCAATCTCGTGACTGATCAGGTTGAGGTTTCGGTCGAAGTGAGCTACGACGGGGATCTGTTGGAAGCAGCGACTATCAACGATCGTTTTACGCCACACGAATCCATCACCAGAGTAATTGAGGTCGTGCTGCTTTATTATTCTGAGACGTATCTGTTCCTGACAGCGGTCACATTGGACATAGACGAAAAATCCAGTCGTATCCGAACCCCCGGAACCGCCGCTGCTACCGTCACCGAAAAGCTTTTTCAAGAAATCCATGTGCCTATTCTACAAGGGGACAGCGCCCCGGTAAAGATGCTTGCCCAGTGATTTTAGTTAGGTTAGACTAAAACATAACCGAGAAGTGTTCCACCGCCCGCAGTAACCAAATGAAATAGGGAACCAGAATGGGAGATTTCAGGTTCGAGGTCTGGCCCACTGAATATCACGTCATAACTCAACATTTTGGAATTAATCCACTAAATTACGCCCAGTTCGGTTTGCCCGGGCATGAAGGTATAGATATCAGGGCGCCGATGGGTAGTAAGATATTTTGCGTTTCCCCTGGAGAAGTTTACCGCGTTCATTTAAATGCCAGAGATCACAATTACGGCATTCATGTCCGGGTGGCCCATCGTGATGGCTATCGGACTGTCTATGGGCATTTACAGAGGGCATTGGTGACGAAGGGCCAGGTCGTTGAAGCTGGCACAGTTCTTGGCACGGCCGACAGCACCGGAAACAGCTTTGGCACGCATCTTCATCTTACGTTGAAAAAGGCAGGTCCGAAACGAGAGAAATGGCCCTATAACATCATAGATCCTACGCCATTTCTTCTTCCCTTGATTGGGTGGAGAGAACCCACAGGACCCTATATCGAAGGTTGGGTTCTCCAGGACACTCTGTTTCCTTATGGCGAATTAGCCCAGGTAAATACAGGGGGGGCAACCCTCTACATAGAGGCAAGTCAGAGCTATCATCTTCCACCTGGAACAATAGTCATCACTGACACCAAGCGAGCACCATACGTGCGAATCCGGGTTCCCAAAGCAGCGATAGGCGCAGAAGACGGCTTGTCCTACAAACCTTCTCCGGAGCCACCAGCCGTCATATCGACCGTCGACGGTTGGGCATGGAAACGTTATCTTGCTGTTGTTGGCAGGCAAGCCGTAGTCGGTCCTCATGGTGTCAACGTCCGGTCGGGACCCGAACTGTCTTCCTCCAATATAGGAATGGTAAAAGCTGGGAGCACGGTCAGCTTACTCGGTCAAGACAAGGGACAGTTCCGGTCCGTTCGTATCCGGCGCAACGATTTCATTGATCGGGTAGCTTTGCCAGAACTACCACCGGAGAGTGGGAAAATGCCACCTGACAGCGGCTATATCGGCTGGGTTTTAACGCAGCATCTGAGTCCTCTCGAAGGAAATCTAGCTCTGACTTCCAGATTTGGACTCAATCTTAGGCATCGACCTGACGGGGATGGAAAAAATATGGGCCTGGTCAAGGCATTCGCGACCGTGCGCATCGCCGGTAGGACCAGAAATGAGTACTCGCCAGTACTAATCCGAACCAATGATGTCATTAACATGGTCATTCCGATGCCAACAGCGACCCTGCCTGAGCCGATACCAGACCAGAAACCAGAGCCCTTGAAGCCGGTTCCCGATGATGTCACAATTCCGGGTTGGGCGTTCACAACCGGACTGGTAATCATTGGTAATACAGCCCGAATTTCATCCCGAGGCAGCAACCTGCGCAGTGAAGCAAGCCGAAATGCCAAGAAAATTGGCACCATTCCCCCTGATTCCACAGTAGCAATCACGGGTCCACCACGAGGTGAATTCACTCCGGTCCGGGTGTGGGAGAAGATCCTTAAACCCCCTACGAAGGATGAGGATGACAAAGATCTAGATTCTATCATTCTTGGACGTGTGCGAATCGGACTGCATGCATCAGCCGATACGAACATGCCCGAGGAAGAGCACGGGGAATTTGCCCTCCTTCGCCCGGGAATAATTAAGGTGCTGTCGTGTCACAGTGAGGACGATATCGCTCGTTTGGCGTCCGCGCATCAGGATGCCCATTGGATAGTCCGCGCCCATCTCTCCGTGACCGGTCGTCTTTTCACACCAGGTCAATTCTTGAACGACACGATTAAGGATGTCCGTCGTGCGTTGGATCAGCTCAAAGGCCGCAATGTCGTCGTAGAACTTCACAATGAGCCTAACCTCACGAAGGAGGGACTAGGATCTAGCTGGTCGGACGGAACAGGTTTCGAGACATGGTGGCTAGATCTCCTGGGGAAATACCGTCGCGCTTTGCCCGGTGTGCGTTTCGTTTATCCGGGTCTCTCGCCGGGAAGCAGCGTAACCGGGGTGAAACTGGACCACATCAAATTTCTTGAAGCTAGTCGAGCCGCCGTCGAAGCCGCTGATGGTCTGGGCGTTCATCTATTCTGGTCCCACGTATTTAACATGAACCAGGCACTGGAAATTCTAGACGATCTGACCAGTCGTTTTCGCGATCACCCTATATGGTTAACGGAAGCCGGGTGGAATGGGTCAATGATCGCTCCCGAGGAAATCGCTGGACAGTACCTACATTTCTGGAATAAGCTCCAGAAGCGCCCGAACATCCAGGGCGTGACCTATTACGTGGCCTCGGCCAGCGATCCCAATTTAGCCTCCCGCGTATGGGTCGGCCGCGGAATCGCCAAGGTCATTGGCAAGCGCTAAGCTCCCCCCACTTTCAACTTACTAGCTGTTTAAACCTGGGATCTTCCCGCAGAGCCTCCAGATCGGGATCGCGGCGCACCCACTCGAGTTGAACCTGGTGTTTTTCCAAGGCCGTGTTCAATAGATTGAGGGCTTCGTCCTTGTTTCCAGCAATTGCTTCGAGACAGGCTCGATTGTATTCAGTCTCTTGAGCAATGAGTTTCCTGGCAACGCCGATATGCCTCTCATACTCGGCTTCCTGGCCGAGCTTTCGATAGAGGCCAGCAAGAGATCCCCTGGATAAGGCGTCCTCAGGATCTAATTTTACGGCTTGCTGATAGGCTTCAAGAGCCTTATCGCTCTGCCCGTTCTCGTTATATACATCGCCTAGATTTGCGTAGGCTCTCGGGTCATTCGGCTGAAGCCGGACCGACTTTTGGTATGCCTTCACCGCTTCCTGCCACTTCCCAGAATCGCGATAAAGATTACCCAGTCCAAGCAATGTTCCCGCGTCTTTAGGATTGTACGCTTGAGCCTGTTGGTAGGCTTTTAAAGCTTCGTCCTTTCGTCCAAGGTCAGCGTAGATATCACCCAAGCCACGGAAAGCATCCACGTCGGCGGAGGTGAACCTGGTAGCTCTTTCAAAGGCGCTCAGAGCATCAAACGGCCTCTTCAAAGTCTTGTAGATTTTTCCGAGCCCAACATATGCAGGGGCAAACTGAGAATTCAAGCGTATAGCTCGCTGGTATGCGGCAAGTGCCTCGTCGGTCCTCCCAAGTTTTGCATAAACGTCGCCTAAACCAGATCTCGCTCCAGGATCCTGTGGATTGAGAGTGATAGCCTTCTGGTAAGTAGCCAGAGCGTTATCCACCTGACCGAGCCTTGTGTAAATTCCGCCAAGACCAGTATGGATGGACGAATAGTTCGGGTCCTTTTTTAGAGCCTGCTTGTATGACCTAAGAGCCTGTTCGTCTCTGCCTAGTTTCGCATAAACGTCTCCTAATCCCGCAAGCGCAGCGGCATTCTGGGAATCAAATTCCAGGGCATGCTGGTATGCTTCTAGGGCTTTTTCAACTTCACCCTGCTGTAAATATACGGCGCCCAGCCCGCTGTTGACCCTGGAGTCGGTGGGCGTCAAGGCTTGGGCTCGCTCATAGAGGTCCTTGGCCTCGTCAATCCGCCCCGCATTCAAATATAGACGCCCTAGCCGGTCGTAACCCTGAGGATCGTTGGGAGCTAATTTGAGCGCATGCTGGTAAGCGGTAATCGCTTCAGTGGGCCGTCCAAGATCGGCGTACACTGTCCCAGCGCCAAGATAGGGTTTTGCGTAATCCATCTGGTGCTCCAACGCATGCTGGTATGCGACCAGAGCATCATATGTCCTGCCCTGTTCACGCTGGATATTGCCAAGACGATAGTAGGCCGCAGCAAACTTGGGATCGAAGCTCAATGCTTTCTTGTAGGACCCAATAGCCTTATCGGTATCACCCAGCGCGTGATAAACTGCCCCTTGTCCGGTATAGGCAGCCGGATCCTCTGGGTCTTTCTCAATGGCTTCCCGGTAGGCCTGCATAGCCTCACCGTTCCGGCCGAGTTCTCGATTTGCGTCTCCAATCAAACAGAGAATCTCGGCCGAATCGATGTCCAGTCCCTTTGCCCGTTCGGCGGCCGTTAATGCGTCTTCATAGTGGTGCAGAGCGAGGTTAGTCTTCCCCAAGCTAAAATAAACCGCTCCGCTGCCCGGATCAAGCTCTATATTATGCTGGTAGGCGTTCGCTGCCTCCTGCAGCCTTCCCAGCTGGACAAGGCACTGGGCTAAACTAAGATGGATTGGTGCTGAAGTTGGATCTATTTCAACGGAGCGCAGTAAGGCCTCCGCCGCTCCTTCCGGTTGGTCAAGCTTCCGATATGTTTCGCCGAGACCAGCAAATACTTCCGCCAAAGTTGGATCCAGATCAACGGATCGCTTATAAGCAACTTTCGCCTCTTCAAATCTCTCCAGTGCGAAATAGGTTCCACCCAGACCGGCCTGAATTTCGGCATCATCAGGGTCCATTTCGGCAGCTCTGGAATATGCTTTGAGGGCCCTATCGGTATCACCCTGGGCCGCGCAAGTTTCAGCAACACCTTTTAAGGCAACTAGATCCGTTGTATCAATACTCAATGCCTGCCAATAAGAAGCCAAGGCTTTCCGAAGCCTTCCTAAAGCTTTTTGGACATAACCCAAACCGATATAGGATCTCTTTTGCTCGGGGCTCAACTCGACAGCGCGTTGATAGGCTCCCATTGCCTCGTGATATTGTTTTCTCGCTCGGTAGACATCTCCCAACCCATTTAAGGCATCAAGATTTGCTTCATCCTGTTCCAGTGCCAGCGTATACACACTGGCGGCTTCATCATACCGTCCTAACGCCTGCGAAAGGTCGCCTTGATCCACAAGAGAGACCGAATCCGGATCGAGATCCAGCGCCTGTTCAAAAGCCAAAAGAGCCTCTTCGGGCTTGCTGCTGTGGTAGTTAAGCATACCGATACTGTGATATGCCGCAGCCATCTGCGGCTCAATGGATAGTGCTTTTTGATAGGAATTCATCGCTTCATCATATTGATTGAGGGCTGCGTATGCATCGCCAATGCCTTTGTGGACCCTAGAGTTGTGACTATCAAAGCCTAGCGCAGTCTTGAAAGAAGTGAACGCATCGTCAATACGATCAGTAGCCACATATACGTCGCCAAGTCCGCGATAAGGATCTACGCTATCGGGTATGTAGTCGGCTGCTTTCTGGTACGCTTCTTCGGCCTTCTTGTATTTTCTAAGGGCCAGATAAACGTCCGCTAAACCGATAAAGGAGACTACATCATCGGGATTCTCACGAATGGCCTGCTTGTAGGCAAGCAAGGCGGCGTCGTATCGATGAAGGTCTTGATATTGTTGGCCGAGAACACGGTAGGCGAGAGGCGAGTCGGGGTCAAGTTCGAGGGCTTTTTCAAAGGATTTTACCGAATCTTCCGATCTGCCCATCTTGGCCCGCAGAGCTCCTATGGCTGCGTGTGGGACAGCCCAGTCAGCGCGAATAGCTGCGGCCTCTTCCAATACGGTTTCAGCCGAGTTTAGATCGCCGACGGCCATTCTAGCCTCACCCAATCCCAGGAGAGCGCGAGCATCTCTCGGGTCTATCGCCAGCGCTTGTTCGTATGTAGCGATGGCTTCCTGGTGGTGCTGCATGTTTCGGTGCACGTCTCCGAGCCCTGTGCGAGCGTCAACATCTGCAGCGTCGAGTTCTACAGCCAATTGGTAGGCCGCAAGAGCTTCATCAGTCCGGCCTAGATGCCTGTACACAGAAGCCAGTCCTCGATGGGCTTGGGCCTGTTTTGAATCGAGTTCCAGGGATTTTTTGAAAACCTCCATAGCCTGGTCGTAGTGCTCTTGTTCGGTCAACACTTCGCCGACTTTGTTGTAGGTTGCTGGCCATCTTGGTCTCAGTTCCATTGCCTTCTTGAAAGCCTCATGGGCATCGTCAAGGCGGCCGCTTCGCTGGTAGACAGTACCGATCCCGAGGTAGGCTGCTGGATGTTCTGCATCCAATTCCAATGCGCGTTCATAAGCTGCGAGCGCCTCGGCAATCTGGTCAAGGTTGAGATAGGCTTCCCCCGTACCAATGTGTGCTTCCACATAGTATGGGTCGCTCTTCTTGGCCTGTTCAAAAGCCTTGAGTCCATCATGGGGTTTGTTTAGGGTTACATATACCTTCCCAAGCCCGGTATATGCTATCGGATCCTTGAGATCAATCGCCAACGCCTTCTGAAAAACTTCAATGGCCTCGCTCGTCCGACCCAATTCGCAGAAGACGCCACCGAGCTTGTTCAATGCACTAGATGCATCGGGATTCAATTCTAGAATCTCTTTATACGCTTCAATAGCTTCGAGTTGTTTTCCTTGGGCATGAAGCAAATCGCCCAGGCCCTCTCGTGCATCGCTGCTATTGGCGTCAAGGGCGATTGCCTTGTCGATAGCTGCTCGAGCATCGTCGAAATGGCCATGCTCGATATAGAGCCTTCCCAAGCTTATGAGAGGATGTGGATCGTTCGGATTGTGCTGGATGGCCTGGCGGAAAGTCATGATAGCCTGTCGATAATGCCTTAGTCGAACCAGTGCTTCGCCCAATCCGTCATAGGCTCCAGCAAACTCCGAGTCAAGGCTAATAGCATTCTCGAAGGCATCCCTGGCTGCGTTGGGCATATTGAGTCGAAGATAGACGTCGCCGAGTCCTTTATATGGTCTGGCATCGGAGGAAGAGAGTTCGTGAGCCCGTTGGTAGGCGTCTATCGCCCTCTTATACTGGTTATTGGAAACATAAGCATCTCCAAGACCGATTTGAGCTTCAAAATCGGATGGATCGAGTTCGATTGCTTTGCGATAAGCCAAAATAGACTTCTGAAGCGTGCCCTGCGTTTGGTAAATCGATCCCAAACCGAGATGGGCGCCCACATGATCCGGATCGATAGTTGTTGCCTGCTCAAGGGCAGATATCGCTTCCTCGTGGCGCCCCATTGCCCCCAGCGCTTTACCTAGACCGGCGTATGGTCCCGGACTTTCTCCATCGATGTTGATTGATTCAAGATAGGCGTTGTGTGCTTCATCGTAATTACCAAGGGCGAGATAGATATCCCCAAGATTTTCCAGTGAAACAGAGAATTCCGGCTCAATGGTCTTAGCAGTGTTGTGCGCCTCAAGAGCCTGCAAATACTGCCCATCTGCTTTGTAAGCCTTGGCCAGACGATCATAGGTATCTGCTGTTTTTGAGCCGAGGGCTATAGCCTTTTGATAGGCCACAATTGCCTGGCTGTTTCGGTTGGCCGCCGCATGGATATCTCCCAAACCAACATATGCTTCGGCCGAATTTGGATCTAAATCGATAGCTTGTTCGAACACCGCTAAAGCGGCCTCGGGTTTACCCTTCATATGGTAAACCATGCCCATTCCGGCGTAGGGTAGGGCGTATTTCGGATTCAGTTCCATGGCTCGTCGATAAGCAGCGGTCGCTTTGTCGATCTCTCCCGTGCGACGATGAGCATCACCAATGCCATTGAAGACTGAAGGCTGATCGATTCCTAGCGTCTTGGCCTTTTCAAATGCGACCAGGGCATCGGCGGGACGTCCCATGGTGAGGTACATGTGACCCAGTCCAACGTGAGCTACGACATAGTCACCGTCTTGTTCAATGGCACGCTCGTAAGACGCAATCGCCTGCTCGGGCTGGCTATGGGCCCGGTGGATCTCGCCTAAACCACCATGACCCCTGGCAGAGGAAGGATCAAGTCTAAGCGCTTCGTCGTAAGCTTTACGGGCTTCAGCGTGCTGGTTCATCGAGGTATATAAGCTCCCCAATGTATTGAAAGCTGCCACGAGATTTGGATTGATCTCGATGGATTTCTGTAAGGCCTTGATCGCTTCTTCGTTTTTTCCAGCCGCGCTAAAATTCACGCCCAGCAGGTACCAGGCGTAGGATTTTTCAGGGGACCAGGTTAATACTTTTCGGAGGATCCTTTCTGCGTCAGGGTTGTGAGATGGTGTGTAACGATCGGCCGCCCAGATCAATTCACGAGCGACCATCGAATAACCATCAGCAAGCTGATCCTGCAGCAATGCGCCTCTTTCAGGCAGATTTGTCTCGACCTCTTCGAGGATACTGAGGGCATACTGAGGTTGCTCCTGGGATAGATTCTGGTTCGCCCGGTATAGCTGCAGTATGGCTTTTCGTTCAATAGAGTTGTTTCCATCCAGCCATCCGCGATCATCAAGGCGGGACAGCACCTTGATCAATGTCTCAGATTCTTCGGAGGATTTGTCAAGGACCTTGAACAGACGCTCGGTGTTGTCGCTGAGCCCTTTCCATTCCTCAACGATCTTTACCAATCCTTCTTTCAGGTATTGGTTATAGGCCAGCCCTTCTACATAGCGAGGGATGATCCAATGCCATGCCTCGCTCTCGTTTAGCCAGAATAGATAATGAGCCATCGAGATGGCGGTTTTTACCCAGTTGTCATCCTGGCAGCGGTCTTCCAACAGAGGCAGCTCAGCCTCATACCCCTCGATACGGGCCCGCAGCGCCTCTACTACTCGACTCGTCAATCCTCGGACGCGGTCACTGGTACGACGGACCTCTGATTGTAAGTAATCCCTCAGGAAAATAGCTGGTGTATCGTGGAGACGCGCCCGATCGGCATGAACGGAGACGTAATCTCGTTCAAGCCGCCGCAGCAAAGCCTCCAGATCAAAGGGCGATCCATCGTCAGGTCGCAGCATGGCCTGGAGCAAATCGACATCTCCCTCAGCCAGGGTGAGGGCAAATAGAGCCTGCCTATCCGCCTCAGCTACCACATGCTGCAGATATCGGTCGGTCATTCTTTGAACGATCTGGCTTCCCGCGTTGGCATCGCTGATATCGCCGACAATCTCATCGAAAGAGACGCCAGTCTTCCAGATGTCCGCGGCTTCCTTTACGGCAAGGGGAATACCCCGCGTGACGCGGCTGATAGACTCGACCTGCATGTCGGTTAATCTCTTTCTGGTTTTTCTTGCGACTCCTGGTTCTACGATTTTCGCAGATGCGGGCAGCCCTATGCCGGATACTGCCGCATCGAGATAGGTGCGTATGTCTTCTATCGAAAGGGGCAGCATGTTATAAGCGATGAGCCGGCGTGGTGTGTCGTCGGCATACCCTTTGAAGTAATTGGCGCCAAATTGGCGGCTCTGAACCAAGTCATTTCTTCCGCCAATAATCCACGTCACCCTCGGTCCGGCAGCCTTGATAACAGCCCGGACCCAAATGTCGACCCGGTCAATGATCTCGTATGTGTCGAGTACGATGAGGAGCTGCTGTTTCTTGGCTATCCGATTTAGGCCCTGGGCCATAGCCAAAGCCAACTGCTCGTTCGGATTTAGAAAATAATCGAAGTGATCCGGCTTGAGATGAACACGAAGCTGCATTTCGATAGCCTGAGCTATCTTGCCAGCCTGCTCGGCTCCAACTTTGATACCCGCATCGAGAAAGGCTTCCACAACCTCCTCGCCTGCAGCGCCAAGAGCCGGAATCCTCGTCCGGACTATCTTTGCCAGGGCATCGACGCTGATGCTTCGAAGAATGGCTAGTTCATCCCATTCGTTGTCCCCAGCGATCGTCTCGGCCACCTTTTTGGCCGCTACTTCCCGCTTGCCGATTGCCTTCCGGTAGGCTGATAACTGTCGCCCCCACTTCTCCCTGATTGCGGCCGCATGAATTACTCTGAATACTGATTCAGGGCTTATTTGGCGTCTTCCCACCTGTAGACCGGGAAATTTTTTACGTTCGTCTTCCCAATCGATCCACAGCGTTTTGAAATTCCCCTTATATGGAAGCTCGTTTTGGGCGATATCTCGGAAGCGCTTGGCTAAAGTTGTTTTCCCTGTACCACCATCGCCATAGAGTAAACAGACATATGGAAGCGTCTCATCTGGCGGTGAGTCTAACAACTCAGCAAGGGCAGCGCGAAACTGCTTCTGCTCCTCGACCCGTCCGACGAATAGTTGGTTATCGACGGTTATGGCCTGTCCGGGCATCGTGTTCTCCCTCTGCAGCAAGGCGATCATCGGGCCAGTACTGGTGCCGTGACTTCGGTCACTTCGGAGGTACTAAAACCCAATCTTGGAGACGGCCTTGCAATTGGCGCGAGCACCGTTTTATGCAATTGTCGGTACTACTAGACATAATTAACTACTCTACAATACAAGGTAAATAGTACTATGTCAATAAACCCAAGGTCCCAAATTTCAGCTCTCTAGCATCAGTGTAATTCACCTGTGCCTTCAGAACTATTGACATGTTTTTTACCCTGGTGTATTGTACCGATTAATCAAGTAGAAGTACCAAAATCGAAATTTTTATCTTCACGCTTCGTTCACTGTCGGCTGGAGTTGAAGAGGCCCGGCCAATGGTTCGTTTATCGACGGTCATAATGTGTCGACTCGGTCGTCATATTCGCGTCACATTTTGGCCACGTTCTTATTAGAGGGGTAATAGAATGCAGAGAGCACCAGAGTTAGACAACCTCGCCACGATAAGGGTTATCGGCGTAGGTGGTGGTGGGAGCAACGCTGTCAATCGAATGATTGAAGCGGGACTTCGGGGAGTGGAGTTCGTTGTTCTAAACACCGATGCCCAAGCCTTGCTCCTATCAAACGCTCCTACGCGCATGCGTCTCGGTGAAACGGTGACCCGTGGTCTAGGCGCCGGCGGAGATCCAGAGATCGGGGAGAAGGCGGCCGTAGAATCAATGGACGACATTTACCAGGTCGTCAAGGGCGCCGATATGGTGTTCGTGACAGCCGGAATGGGCGGTGGCACAGGGACGGGAGCTATACCGGTAGTAGCGAGAGAAGCGCGGGAACAGGGGGCTCTTACCATTGGAGTTGTAACAAAGCCGTTCTTCTTCGAGGGCAGCCAGCGAGCGGCTGCAGCTGAAGCCGGTATAGAAAAGCTGCGCGAAGAAGTGGACACGCTGGTCGTAATTCCTAATGATCGGCTGTTAGAGTTAACTGATCGCAGAATGGTCCTCACCCAGTCCTTTGCCTTGGCAGATGATTTTCTTCGCCAAGGAATTCAGGGAATCAGTGAGTTGATAACAGTTCCAGGAATTATCAATCTTGACTTTGCTGATGTGAAGGCAATCATGGCCGAAGGCGGAGCAGCTCTTATGGCCGTGTCTCAGGCAGAAGGAGAAAATAGAGCGCAAATTGCTGCCGAGCAGTCCATTCACTCGAGCCTCCTGGATATCACTATCGACGGGGCGAAAGGGATTCTGCTTAACATCACAGGAGGGCCCGACCTCAGCTTATACGAGGTTTATGAGGCGGCGACGATTATCCGCGAGACAGCTCATCCGGATGCCAATGTCATTTTTGGCGCAGTCATCGACGAAGCGATGGTCGATAAGATACGGGTGACAGTTGTCGCCACAGGATTTCATCACCATGAGCGTCGTCAACATTTCGTAGAGCGCCGCGAGGAAAGGGTGAAACGGGAAGAACCGGCTGCAGTAATCCAGTCGAAAACAGATTTTTTACCTATCACGTCATCACAGAGCGCATGGGGAAAAATGAAATATTCAGCTAATGATCTCGCCATTCCCGCATTTCTTCGGCGTCGATAACGGATCAAGAAAGATGAATGACATGTGGTAGAAAATCTACATCCCCTCTGCATGCTCCCTCTGTCTCATGACAGAGGGAGCAATTCTTATTCGACCAGGAGTATTGGGACACAGAAGCGCAGTTGGGCAAGCAGCTTTTCTATTGCCAAACGACTCATAATCAAGTGATTAATCGATGAGTAAGTGAGAGAATGCAACGAAGAAGTCAAACACATTGCAAAGCGCATATACGCGTCGTCGGCGTCGGAGGTGGGGGAATATCGGCCATCAACAGGCTGGTCGGTTCTGGCCTTTTCGGGGTTGACTTTATCACCGTAGATGCTGACGGCGAAGCGAAACGAGATTCGAGAGCGCCGGTACATATATGTATCGGCGAAAAACGTTCCGCTAAGTGGGGGCTTAGCGGAAGCGTCGAGGGTGGAAGGCGTGCAGCAGAAGGCGCCGCCGACGTCATTCACAGTGCTCTCTCTGGCTCCGACCTTGTATTTATCATTGCAGGTCTTGGAGGTGGAGCAGGCACTGGAGCGGCGCCAACTGTTGCCAAGGTCGCTAAGCAGCTTGATGCCGTTGTCGTCGGAATAGTGACCTATCCTTTTAACTTCGAAGGAGAGAAACGAATCTCGGCTGCCGAGTTGGGAATCGCTGAGCTCAAGGAGTGTACAGATACACTGATCGTCGTTCCCAATGACCGCGTTCTACAGATGGCCGGTGGTTCAATCGGATTTCACGAAACATATCGCCTGGCCCATGATATCTGGCACCAAAGCGTGCAGGGAATCAGCGAGCTCGTCAATCGATCTGGTCTGATCAATGTTGATTTCGCCGACGTCAGGGCCATCATGTCCGAAGGCGGGGGAGCTGTAATCGCCACAGGTCATGGCAGCGGTCCAGGCCGGGCGCGCGATGCTGCCCTTAGGGCTACTCGTTCAGATCTCCTAGGAATATCCCTTGATGGAGCAAGCGGCCTACTCTTCAATATCGTCGGTGGTTTTGACCTGAACCTGCTGGAGGTTGAAGAGGCGGCTGCGGTGATCACCAGGAGAGCGCAGCCGGATGCAAATGTCATCATCGGCGCCTCCATCAACGAGTCGCTGGGTGATGAAGTCCATATCACAGTTGTGGCGACAGGATTTAGTGCATCGGACATCAAACTTGTTCGAAGCGAAAAACGCCGCCGGGTTTCGGAACTGGGGGCCGTCCCGGTCTTTTCCACTCCCCCGGCAACTCACTAACCGGTCCTTACTCGACACAAGGCAAGGAACCAAACAAGAGTATTGGGAATTTCGCGCCTGCGTGTTCGTTCCCTGAAACCAAGCTTGATCTGAAACCTGCTGCGATGTTTTATTCTGCAATGCCGCAATCGACTCTAATCGCTACAGGACGGCTACAGCCTCCGCGAGGGCATGCCGCCAAACAGGTTGGGTGAGCTGGGACCAGATTCCGGGGAAGTTGGAAACCAAGATCTCCAGGTCGTTTGTTACTTCCTGTCGATAGAGTTCAAGGAAGGGGGAAAGAGCTGGATCGTCGACTATCGCCAACATATCTATTGCGATTCGGGCGTCGTTCAGCTCGCCGAGGTGGGTAAGCACGTGCTTCAATCGCGCAAGCACTTCTCCCGCGGATGGTCCCAGGACTGGAAGGAAAAACTCGATTGAATAGCGCATTTCTTTGCATTGGATGCGGAGTGCGTGTAGATCCTCTGGAGAGGCGCCCTCGATATAACCTTCGTAGGCACGAACCGCGGCCGCTTTTTGATAGAGAATAATTGGCGCGATATAGCATGTCTTTAGCGGTACGCCGGGCTCAGAGCTGTCCTTAGCACCGCTTCCTGCGCTATGAGTAAACTCGTCGAGTGCCTGGAAAATCTTCTTGTGCTTACCTTTGACCAGGTAATCGCGAGCCTTCTCGTCGACCCTAGTCTTTGCCTCTCTCCAATAACCTTCGAAGGCATCCATCGACTGGACCTCGAGATCGCTCATTTCTCTGGAAGCAGCAACCTCGTCCTTATATCTCTCAAAATTCATGAGAAATACGGCGATATCCCGGGAGCGGGATAGACGACGCATAAATTTCCGAAACTGCTTGCCGTACCCTTTTAGCAGACCAGGTTCGAAGTAATCCTCAAAGACCCGGAAAGATGCTCGCAGTCGCCGGCAGGTTTTGCGTGTCTCGTGAACGCTAAATACATCGGTTTCGTGACGAAGGTCTTCTTCGTGAGATTGGATCTTCAAGATCAGAGAAGCCATCACCCTTCGTCCAACCTCGGTTATCGGATCGTCGGGAGAGAAGGGATTCGGCGGCGAAAACAATGATGTCGGGAAAAGGTTTAAGCGTTCTCGCTTGAAAACGCGCTGCATTTGCCGCACCCGACCCACCGGAATGATCAATTCAGCGGCGATAGATTCAGCTGACAATCCATCATCGGTCAGCAACAGAATCTGCACTCGCCGTCGATAGGCCATTCCGGCTTGGCTGCGATCCATATACGATTGTAAGAGCTCCCGTTCTTCCTGGGTTAACATTGCTTCATTATAGCAAAGGCCGGCTGTATTTGCTCAAATGAAGACTCGAGGGCGTTAGAGGCTAGAGCCATCTATGGTGCTTCAGAAAAATGTCATGTAGAATTCAACTTCATCTGTGGATATGCAAGGGAGATAGAAGGTGAACCAGAGGGTTGAATCAGTCGAACAGGAGCAAGCGCGACATCAGGATACGCTTGAACGGATACGGAATGGATTGGCTACCAAGGTTCGCATTTTGGCAAGCAATGATAGCTGCCCGACCTGCGAGCACGTTGAAGGCGCGTATGAATTTGACGATGTTCCAGCCCTGCCAAATGTCGGGTGCTCACACCCGGGCGGGTGCCGCTGCCG
>DASRZI010000549.1:0-7162 GCA_035686605.1 Candidatus Zixiibacteriota bacterium | reverse complement strand
CCCACCCACCAGGTGGTTCTTCACCATTAACGAAGATTAGGATTGTCATACTCTCTGCCCTTTGATTCGAATCAATGTTCCTATTACGAACAAAAGACCACCTGGATTGGGCGGTCTTTCTTTTACGTTTCTCATTATCATGACCATTTCCTACGCCGGCATTATCCGGATCAGGTACGCAGGTCAGTGACGATCATGGTCACTCTCTCAGCCAGGCTTGCCCTAGCTCCCTGTGTCGCGTCTGTTTCATCCGATTATACATGGTTTGAATTTGTGAACTAATCAAAGCTTGCGATTTGGCGCCGGCCATAAGAGACTCTCATTGGTGAAACTTGCGGATTAGCTCATGTAATCTATCATCTGCCGATGCAGGAACGTAGATTATGAACAACAAAAACAAATCAAACTTATTCATCAGATCGATTAGAAAGCCCGGCCAGCTGTTGAGAGGTATCCGCTTCGGTGTTTCTCGCGCCAGGGTATCTTATGGCAACTGGATGCGTCGAATTCGCAGACTAAAGCTGGATTATGTGGTCATGCAAATCGGCGGGTCATTACCGGAACGAGCAGGTCCACCTCGGGGATTTATCCAACGCCGGCTGCCCTTTCCACCTCGTCCGCTGAGTATGGAAATCGTTCACAAGCGATTTCAAATGCTGGCCGACGCGGACAATGTTAAAGGTCTCATTATCATTCTCGGCGGTCTATCTACCGGTACCGCGACTCTTGAAAGTCTCCGTATGGCTATCGAGAGGCTCAAGAGTGCAGGCAAAACAGTGGTCGTTTATTCTCCCATGCTTGATCTGGGTCACTATTTTGTCGCTGTGGCGGCGGATCGAATTGTCGTTCCCCCGAGCTCGACTTTTGAAGTCCTCGGCGTGCATGCTGATTCAGTGTTCCTAAAAGACGCTCTCGGTAGCTTGGGGATCCAGGCAGAAGTAGTGCAAATTTCGCCCTACAAGACCGGGTTTGACAATCTTGGTAAGTCGGAGATGTCGGACGAATACCGGGAGCAGATTGAATGGATCCTGGATGATACATATGAGCAGCTAGTTTCGGCGATTGCTCTTGGAAGGAACAAGACGATTGCCGAGGTGAAAGAACTTATTGATGGCGCGCCTTATACAGCCGCCGAAGCGTTCGAGCATGGATTGGTTGATAATGTGACGTATGAGGATTCCCTGGCTTATCTACTGCATGATGAGGTTTCCACAGGCAGCAGCGAGGAATCATCAAGCAAGACCTCAGAAAAAGATGAATCAGCCGTCAAGGATAAGAAGAAAGCAAAACTGGCCACATGGTCCAGGGCAAGAAGAATCATGCTGGCGAAATATCGCCGTCCACTGAAAAAGTACATAGGCGTGCTTACAGTGGAAGGGATGATTACTCCAGGACCCAGCCGAAAGCCACCGATAAATCTCCCGATACCATTCATGGGCAGCGAGACGGCTGGCGACGAAACCGTTATCCAGATGCTCCGCCTGGCCGAGAGAGACAGTCAAATGGCTGCCTTGGTCTTGCATATTGATTCGCCGGGTGGTGTCCATTTGGCGGCCGACCTGATGTGGCGCCAGGTCGCCAGGCTGGCGAAGAGTAAGCCGGTTGTGTGCTATTTCGGCAACGTGGCCGCTTCAGGCGGATATTACGTTGGAGCACCGGCGACGCACATTGTAGCCCCAGGTATGACTCTCACTGGTTCAGTCGGTGTTTATTCTGCACACATCAGTACCGGTGAGCTTTATAATCGGTTGGGCATCAATCGCGTGCTGATTGGCCGAGGTGAAAGGGCGCTTCTTAGAAGCGACGCATCTCCACTGGACGATGATCGGCGGAAGATCCTCTGGGACGGCATCATGAATGCCTACATTCAATTTAAGCAAGTGGTCGCCGATGGAAGAAATCTAGAATTAGATGAACTCGACGAGATCTGCGAAGGACGAATTTGGACGGGACGCCAGGCATTGAAGCACAAACTCATCGATAGCCAAGGCGATTTTATCGATGCTCTCTCCAAGGCGGCTGAACTTGCCAACTTGCCAATGGATGACGATCACCGAATAGAAGACATTAATATCTACTCGCAGTCCCATTCCTATCTCCTGCCAAGGCCTTTCGAGCAAGTTGATGACTTAATGGCAACCCTCGACATCAGTCAGACGTTGGAACTTTATCGGCATCCATTAGCGATGATGCCTCTCGATATCCGAATCTGGTGATCAGCGCTAGTATTCATCGTTACGATGCAGCCTATCGAAATACCCTGCCAAAAAATAACTACAAGGACTGAGAATGAATAAAGCCGAAGATAAGTTTGATACTGGAATAACCCAGGAGAGCGACCTGGCTGAATTGTCATTGCTCGGCGAAGGAAAAACCGTTCCCGATAGGAGACTCGAGACCTTCCCCAACCGCCATCCAGGTCGTGACTATGTTGTGACCCTGTCATCTGACGAGTTCACCTGCATATGCCCGGCGACGGGCCAGCCTGATTTCGCGACCATAACGGTTAAGTACATTCCCGACAGGCGAATTGTCGAATCCAAGTCATTCAAACTTTATCTGTGGTCGTATCGGAATGAAGGCGTTTTCCATGAGCATATAACAAACGTCATCTTGGACGATCTCGTCGAGGCTCTCTCGCCAAAATGGTGTGAAGTGACTGGGGACTTTAGCGTACGTGGCGGCGTCAAGATCAGCGTAGTGGCCGAATATAAGGCTGATAAGCTACCTGGATAATGATGTCGAATTATCGCTGGTTCCCGGCTATCACGGCAGCTTTTGCCACCAGCCTGGTAATCTCGAATATCATCGCCGTTAAGCTTGTCACTCTCGGACCGTTAGTTCTACCCGCCGCTTTCATAATCTTCCAGTCGCCTATATTTTCGGCGATGTCCTCTCCGAGGTCTACGGATATTCCAAAGCCAGGCAGGCGATTTGGATTGGATTTAGCTGCAACCTAATTGCCGTAATCGCTATTTGGCTAGACGGATTGTTACCTGCCGCTTCTTTCTGGACCGCTAACACTTTTGAGACGGTTGATGAAGTCCAAAGAGCTTATGATGCGATTCTAGGGTTTGCCCCGAGGTTGCTAGCCGCTTCCTTTTTGGCCTACCTTGTAGGTGAATTCCTAAACTCATACGTCATGGCCCGTATGAAGATAAGGACTGAAGGCCGCTACCTTTGGACACGCACGATCGCATCAACGCTGGTTGGCCAGTTGGCCGATTCATTCATTTTCGTTACGATCGCCTTAGCCGGAATCATGGCTTTTGCTGACCTAGTGGAGGTCGTCTTATCTCAGTGGTTCGTAAAGTCAGCCTATGAGGTTCTGGCTACTCCGCTAACTTACTGGATCGTAAACACGTTGAAGCGGATCGAAGAGATCGATGTGTAAGATCGAGCCACCGACTTCAATCCTTTCAATGTTCAGGCGGATCACCTGAGTGGAGAATAGATCGGACTTCGAATAGCGAAGAGTTAGTATAAAAGAGAATCGATAATAGCATTCGGCGCTTCGGGTGCTCAGAGCAGATAGGGCAAGATTGGCCACTGGTATACACTTTCCTGTGCGTGTTGATTTCGGACAAACTTAACTAGTAACCTCTTGCCATTACAATAATTCTAGGAGAAAATGATGAGTCGCAAATATGCAGGCAGAATTACGATGTTGATATTGTTGGTCGTGTTAACCGCCGTGAGTGCCTTGCATTCTCGGCAGGCACGAGCCTCTGCATGGCGAGCCCAGGTTGATCCTTGGGTCCTTGAGACGGCGAGATTAGACGAGGAAACGGAGTTTATACTATTCCTAACCGAGCAGGCAGATCTAAGCCCAGCAGCTGATCTTCATGCCAAGAACGATAAAGGCTCCTTTGTTTTCCAGGCCCTCACTGAGGTTGCCGATCGTACTCAGCCCCCACTCATTGAAACCTTGAAATCCTTGGAAGTCGAGTATCGCTCTTATTGGGTGGCGAATATGATTTGGGTTCGTGGGGATATCTCGGTGGTCGAAGCCATGGCTCGCAGACCAGATATCTCCCATATCTATGCTAATCCATCAGTCAGGCTGGAAGAGCTAATTATTGAGGAGTCGTACGTTGAAGGCGTTGCTTCTGTTGAGTTGAACATCGTCCAGGTTAATGCCGACGACGTCTGGGCTCTCGGCTACACCGGACAAGGTGCGGTAATAGGCGGTCAGGATACTGGATATGATTGGGACCATCCGGCCTTGAAAAACCAATATCGTGGTTGGGACGGGAACGACGCCAACCATAATTACAATTGGCATGATTCCATTCATAGTGGCGGTGGTACGTGCGGCGCAGACTCGGCGGAGCCATGCGATGATCAACAACATGGAACTCATACCATGGGAACGATGGTCGGCGATGACGGCGGGAGCAACCAGATTGGTATGGCACCAGGGGCACGATGGATTGGGTGCCGCAACATGGACCAGGGAAATGGAACTCCTACCACATACGCTGAATGCTATCAGTGGTTTATTGCCCCGACAGATCTGAACAACGAAAATCCGGATCCCTCGAAGGCGCCTCATGCCATCAATAATTCTTGGAGCTGCCCGACGAGTGAAGGATGTACGGATCCGAACGTGTTGTTGACGGTTGTTGACGCGGTTAGAGCAGCGGGGATTCTTACGGCTCATTCAGCAGGAAATTTGTCATCAGCCGGATGCAGCTCTATCGACGCACCTTCGGCAATCTATGACAGTTCGTTTACGGTAGCGGCGGTGTCGAGCACTGATGCAATAGCCAGCTTCAGCCGTCGGGGACCCATTACAGTCGATGGCAGTGGGCGATTAAAGCCTGACATATCTGCCCCTGGTGTTGGTATTCGTTCGAGCATACCTGGAGGTGGCTATGCCTCCGGATGGAGCGGCACTAGTATGGCTGCACCTCATGTTGCAGGTGAGGCGGCCTTAATGATCTCTGTTTCTCCGACCCTAGCTGGACAAGTAGATGAAATCGAATCAATCATGAACCAGACTGCCGTCCAGCTAACGTCATCCCAAATCTGTGGTGGAGTTCCTGGTGATCAGATTCCGAACAATACGTTCGGCTATGGACGCATAGACGCCCTTGCTGCTGCAAACTACATTATTCCAGATTACTACAACTGGTTTCCGTACTTGGTTACGCAATAGGACAGCGCACCTTTGCACTTAGTTAAGGGACAACCTCTGACAAAGCGCACGACGAAAACCATCTAGATTCGGAAGTGTTTTTCGTATGTCTCCGCGATTTCTACGATTGAGGTTGACGATCTATATCCGCAATTGTATAGCTCTGTCTCACCTTGGAAATCGATTCACGATACAGGATTGAAAATGGATTGCGTCATACTTGCAGGTGGTCGAATAACAGAAGAAGATCCCCTTTTCGGCTACACGGGTGGCAAACCCAAAGCTCTAATCACTCTCGGCGGCAAAACACTGCTCGAGCGGGTCATTCAAGCAATGCGCGATGCAACAGCAGTAGACGAAATATCGGTGGTGGGCGTCGAAAGTGGAGACATCGAGGATCTTGGTTTTCCTATTCAATTTTTGTCCGATCAGGGCGATCTTGTTTCCAATGTCTATGCGGGACTAGAGATGGTTCGCAATCGTAATCCAGGAGCATCCACGATCCTGTTTTGCACGGCCGACATTCCAGCGATCAGCGGGGCGCTGGTGGATGAGCACATTGCCAAGTGTCACCCATTTGATAAAAATGTGTATTATGCTTTTGTGACCCGCCAGACCATTGATAGACGATTCCCGGGCGCTCAACGTACATACACCCGCCTCGACGGCAAGGATGTTGCTAGCTGCGATCTGATGGTGATGAACCCCGAGCTGGCCGAGATTGATCGTGGTTTATGGGATTCGCTGGCAAATGCCCGAAAACAACCTTGGAAGGTAGCCAAAATCGTCGGTGTTCGAGCTCTCGCCAGACTACTTCTTGGACAAATGACCATTGACGAAATTGAGGATACGGCGGAGAAAATTCTCGGAAGACCGGTGAAGGTGTTTATTACGGACCGAGCGGAACTGGCTATGGATGTCGACAAGCCATCACACGTTGAGCTCATGCGAGCAGAGTTCGAGGCTCCGGAGGTAGATGCCTAGAACGCCTATTCAGTCTATGCTATACTTCGCGCTAGGTTCTCCTATTATTGAGATGCCGGTTGGGGAACCAACTTCTAGGGTTGCGACGAGTCGTTTTCCCTCGGACAGTTAATCGATTAGTTACCAAATCGAACAAACCAGATGACCCATCGATATTACTACGATGATTCTTATGTGACGTCCTTTCAGGCTGAGGTCCTTCAAAATACAGATTATGAAGGTCAACCGGCACTTGTTCTAGTTGGAACATATTTCTATCCCACATATGGGGGGCAGCCCCACGATGTAGGTACA
The DNA here is from genome assembly GCA_035686605.1 of Candidatus Zixiibacteriota bacterium. Classification (GTDB taxonomy): domain Bacteria; phylum Chloroflexota; class Anaerolineae; order Promineifilales; family Promineifilaceae; genus UBA11865. Next base: position 744 of record DASRZI010000549.1, on the reverse strand, counting down.
ATCAACGGCTCAGAGGTGGTTAATGTCCTTAGCCGCCCCAGTGATGGAGCCATTCTCCATGTGCTTGACGGTCCTGTGTCCGGAGAAATCTTGCCGGCGGAGATAGACTGGGGCAGGCGCTTTGATCATATGCAGCAGCATACGGGACAACATATCCTTTCCCAATCTTTCTTGAAAGTATTAGGCGCTCGGACAGTAAGTTTTCACCTAGGTGCGGACAGTTCTACCATTGATCTTGACCTCAATCAGCTCGATGACGACAGGGTCAGCCAGGTTGAAGAGTTGGCAAATCAGGTGGTATGGGAGAATCGCACCGTTCAAGTCCAAAATGTCACACTTGATGAGGCATTGGACATCCCGATGAGGAAGAAACCGCCCCTTGATAGTGACGCTCTGCGATTGGTATTCATTACCGATTTTGATGTGTCTGCCTGCGGTGGGACCCATGTTTCGAACACTGGGGAAGTTGGAGTAATAAAGATAGTCGGATGGGAACGTCGTGGTGACACGGTACGAGCCGGGTTTGTTTGCGGGAAACGGGCTCTTTCGGACTATCGAGCAAAGAATCAAGTCATCCGTAACCTGAGCACGCAGCTCACTACAGGTTACTGGGAACTTGAGAATTCGATTTCAAACCAGATCGATGAGATTAGCCAGCTCAAGCGTCAGCTTCGAAGAAGTCAGCAGACGCTGATCGATTACCAAGTTGAGGGCATAATAAGCGAAATTAACCACGACGGAGAC
>DASRZI010000548.1:0-2732 GCA_035686605.1 Candidatus Zixiibacteriota bacterium | reverse complement strand
CAGTTTAGTATCACCGCTGTCAGGATCTATCCTCAGTATCTCATCAAGCTGCTCTGCTCCGTCCCAACCACCCAGATAGTAAATCTGACCGGAATTTACGGCAACAGCGCCGAAGCATCGACTACTTGGCAAATGAGCAAGTCTTGTTAGTCTGTCTCTTTTCGCGTCCAGCACAAGGATATCATCGTAACATTTTCGTCCGTCAAAGCCCCCAAAGACATAAATGCGATCACCTACGGCAGCCGTAGCCATGCCAAAACGAGGAGAAGGAAGACTCGCGATTTCATGAATCCGCAAATCCTGGAGATCCACTCTGTAGATTTCATCGTAGTTCCGGCCATGCCTGTCTCGTCCTCCGAAAATGTATATTTCTTCTCTTGCAGCTGTTGCATTTGCCCACTCCCTGGCCGTCCAAGGTTGAAATAGTACGTAGCGGGAGACCCAAATCGTGAGCAGAACCACAGCAACTAGGATGGAGATATATACGGCTATTGTGCTCCACCCCCGCCGTTTCTCCGCATTGTTTTCAAGATCCGTCATCCCGCAACTCCTTTCGACAAACCTCCTGGTCACGAAATAGAACTCTCCCCATTGCAGTCTTGATTCCAGTTTCTCTGGGGTGAGATTGTGCCAGGTAATGTAGCCCGCTGCTGAAACCAAAGCCATAGCGACTACAGTCCAGATTGACAGGATAAGATAGTATGGCAATCCGCTAAGTTCACTCAGGATAGCAGCGTCGTTTCTAGAGTAGGAAAGGAAAAATCCCGTTATGGCGTAGAATACATCGACGATGCATAAAAGACCAACGAGTTCAGTGATATAGGTGGAGAACCAGAACTCTTTGAAGAATAGGGTGATGAAAAAAAACCCTGCGACCAGACCGTAAGCCCAGCCGAATGGCGTCCTAACAAAACCGAGGGTGTTAGCCAGAATGAGAACACCAATACCTAAATACAGAGAGCGCTTCACGGGCCAGCGATGGCTTGAGCCGAGGAGTAAGGCACCCAAAAACGCTGTTCCGACGTATCCGGAAGAATAAACCACCCCGGCAATGCCTCCGTACAGAGAGGTCAGACCGGTGCGGTGGGAAACGACTTCAATTGTGCGCACACCACCCCCGGTGACAAGCGCTGCCAAGGCGTGAAAAATTTCGTGAAACAACACCACCAGAACCCGAAGAGGCTTTACGATGACTGTGTCCCAAAGAAGAAAGAGAAGCAGTGCAAGAGAAACGTTTCTAGTAAGCCAGCGGGTCCGCATATCTAACATCTATACATTCCGTAATCGAATATCTATTGTATCTCTGTTTTGCTCCGCTTTAAGGTCACAAGCTCTAAACCATCAGGTGTTCTTCTGCGCTCGATTTCCTCGAAGCGGTTCTTACGGTACAAAGCTATAGCGGGTTCATTCTTTGTCGCTGTGGAGACCCGGATGCAGGTATATACTTGTTCCGCTTCTTCCAAGTAGTCCAGCAGTTTTGTGGCAATATTCTGCCTTTGAAACTTGGGATGAACTACCAGCCTGCATATTTCCAACACCTGATTATCGCAAGATGTGGAGATCAATCCTACCAGCTTGGTGTGTACATAACATCCAGAAAACCTCTCGCCGCTTTGAAGGAGGACTTCTTCAGTATCGAATCGAGCTGGAATGTCTTCGTAGCCAATAATTTTCGCTTCCTGGCTATACGATAACTTTTGCAGAGAGATGATTTCACGACGCGCCTTCACATCGGAGAGATCTATCCTCTTGATTATGACGTGGGCTTGCTTATTATTCATTACCAACCGGCGATCAGTTGATCCAGTCGAAAAGATCTTTTCTGAGCACTATCCAGGTGTATCAAATCTCCCGCCAGCGATGACAGGCCACGATATGCTCTGTACCGGTATCCTCTAGTACCGGTTCTATTTCCCGGCAGATATCCTTTGCATAGCTGCAGCGGGGATGAAAGCGACAGGCTCGGGGAGGGTTGACTGGATTAGGGACATCTCCGGTGAGAATGATTCGTTCCCGCCTCGTGTCGGGATCCGGTATGGGAATCGCTGAAAGCAAAGCCTTGGTGTAGGGATGCAGGGGCTTCTCGAAAAGGTCTTTGGTTTCGCTGAGCTCCACGATCTTTCCGAGATACATCACGGCAATTCGATTTGCCATATACTTTACGACCAAAAGGTGGTGCGTTACGAAAAGATAAGTCAGTTGAAGTTCGTTCTGCAGCTGTTTGAGCAGGTTTAGAATCTGGGCCTGCACTGAAACATCGAGTGCAGAGGTGGGCTCATCCATCATGATGAAATTTGGATTGGTGGCCAACGCCCGGGCGATCGCTATTCGTTGGCGCTGCCCGCCGGAGAACTCGTGGGGATAGCGCATCATGTGCTCTTTGGCCATTCCTACCTTGCCGAGGAGCTCCAATACCCTGTCGTCGACCTCCCTTACCTTCACCAGTTTCTGAGCAACAAGGGGTTCGGATACGATGTGCTTGATGAGCATCCTGGGGCTCAGGGAGTTGGAAGGGTCCTGAAACACGATCTGCACCTTCTGGCGAAGCTTGAGCAGCTTGCTGCCGCCGATCCTGGTGATGTCCATGGTTTTCAGCGCAGCTTCGGCGTGCCTCCGATCTTCGGCCCGTTCCGACCGCAGGAGCTGCTCGGTCTGCTCAATCTTGTCCTGCTCTTGATCGAAATAAATTCTCCCGGCCGTTGAATCATGGAGCTTCAAGATCGTCTTTCCTA
>DASRZI010000547.1:0-12916 GCA_035686605.1 Candidatus Zixiibacteriota bacterium | reverse complement strand
CGCCGGTCTTTGCCCCAGTCGGAACGTTGGCTACTGTCAAGGCATTGCGCCCGTCTGATCTCCATGCCCTTGGTTCAGAACTGATATTGAGCAATACCTACCATCTATACCTGCGACCGGGCGACGAACTCATTCGCGATCAGGGTGGCCTTCACTCCTTTATGGGATGGGACGGTCCTATCCTGACTGACAGCGGAGGTTTCCAGGTCTTCAGCTTGAGCAACAAACGTCAGCTAGATGAGGATGGGGTCACTTTCAGTTCCCATTTGGACGGCTCTGTTCATCGTTTTACGCCGGAAAGATGCATCCAAATACAAGAGAACCTAGGGGCGGACATCATTATGGTCTTGGATGAATGCCCACCACCCGATGACTATGACTATGTCTCTGAGTCACTGATTCGGACCCACGGCTGGGCGGAAAAATGCTATCTCTCCAAAACCCGATCTGACCAAGCTCTTTTTGGCATCGTTCAGGGAGGGATATTCAGCGACCTCCGAGAAGAAAGTGCCAAGTTCCTGACTGGGTTTGACTTCCCTGGGTTTGCAATTGGCGGTCTCTCAGTTGGGGAAAGCAAAAAAGAAATGTATCAAACCCTCGACTTGCTTGAACCGCTGCTGCCGGCTGACAAGCCGCGTTATCTGATGGGCGTTGGCGCGGCCGATGACCTGGTGAACGGGATATTAAGAGGGATTGACATATTTGATTGCGTTCTCCCGACTCGTCTGGCCAGACACGGCGCTGCTATGGTGGCTGGGGGACGGCTCAACATGAATAACAGTCAATACGCACAAGATTCAGGACCGATCGCTTCCGATTGCACGTGCTATGCATGCAGCCACTTTAGCCGTGCCTATATCCGCCATTTGGTCAAGGCCAATGAAATACTCGGCCATATTCTCTTATCGATGCACAACGTCCATTTTCTGACCCAGCTCGTCAGAGAGCTTCGATCAGCCATCTTTTCCGGAGAAGTCAGCCAGTTTTCCGAAACGTTTCTTCAGCATTATGCCCAGCCCGAACAGGACAGCGTTTCAACTTAGCCAAGTCACCCCAAGGATCCCATATCTGTGGATATCTTCGAAGCCATCATTCTAGGAATAATCCAAGGAGCAACGGAATTTCTGCCGATTTCAAGCTCAGGTCACCTGCTCCTCGTCCCCAGCCTATTCAACCTGGATGAACCGAACCTAAATGCCATCGCCATGGCCCACCAGGGCACCTTGTTGGCTGTCATCGTTTTCTTTCGTCATGACTTGTGGCAGATCATTACCTCGGTATTCAAAGGAATCAAAAACAGGCAGCCACTTGCTACCGCTGATTCAAGACTTGGATGGTACATTGCGGCCGGATCGATACCCGCTGTGATAATTGGTCTTTTGTTTGACGATCTAATTCAGGAGGTTATTTCGAATCCGAATATTGCGGCGGTATTGTTAATAGGCAATGCTGGCATCCTGGTTCTTGGTGAACGAGCGCTCAAAGGGGGAAAGACTCTCTTAAACATAAAGCTGTCTGACGCCATGTCAATTGGATTGGCCCAGGCTTTCGCACTATTACCTGGCATTTCCCGAAGCGGAATCACTATGTCCGTTGGCTTGGGCAGGGGTTTTGACCGTTCGACGGCTGCCCGTTTCAGCTTATTGCTGGGTGTGCCTGTGATAGCTGGCGCCGGTTTACTTGCTGCTGTCGATCTGGCCCAATCGCCGGATATTGGAAGCCAGCTGGGTTTTCTCGCCTTGACTTTCTTGACGGCTTTCATTGTGGGCTATCTGTGCATCTATTTCCTGCTTAAATGGGTCAGAGGCCATAGTTTATACATTTTCGCGGCCTATTGTGCCGTCGCAGGATCGCTGTATTTACTGGTGGAGTGGATCCGGTAATAGAGCCCATGTCCGACCCATGCCAGATTTGTGGTGATGATGGTTCGATGGCTCATGGACCTCTTTACAATCGCTTTCTGCCAATTGTTCTGCATGAATTTGAACACGGCCTGAGATTACTGATATTGATCTGAGATGTTGCTGTCATAAGAAAGATATGACGGGGTGATCTGTCGATTTGAAAAATCCTAGGAGTTAAGACTAATACCTGGCAGCTTCCATAGGAGATGTCATCTATCGGGGATGTCATCCAGAGGGGATGTCATCCAAAGGAGATGTCATCCAAAGGGGATGTAATGAAATCCAGCGAATTGATCAATCTAGCTAGCCAATACAGTGCCCACAATTACCACCCCCTTGACGTGGTGATTAACCGGGCTGAAGGGGTTTGGGTTTTCGATGTTGATGGTAAAAAATACCTGGATTGTTTGAGCGCCTACTCTGCTGTAAACCAGGGTCACTGCCATCCGAGAATACTGAAAGCAGCCACCGAACAAATGCACCGGGTGACGCTCACCTCGAGGGCATTTCGAAACGATCAGATGGGTCCTTTTTTGAAGGAGCTATGCGATCTGAGCGGATACGACATGGCTTTGCCCATGAATACCGGAGCGGAGGCGGTTGAGACCGCCATCAAGGCCGCCCGGAAGTGGGGCTATCAGGTAAAGGGAGTCGCCGACAACCAGGCGGAGATCATAGTATGCGCGGGCAATTTCCACGGGCGAACGACGACGATCGTAGGCTTCTCGTCGGAAGAATCGTACAAAGAAAATTTTGGGCCCTTTACGCCCGGTTTCGTGACCATTCCCTTTGGAGACAGCGCCGCACTAGAGAGGGCGATAACACCGTCAACTGTCGCCTTTTTGGTAGAACCGATTCAAGGTGAAGGCGGGGTCATCATACCCCCTGAAGGATTCATGAAAGAAGCGGCCGAAATTTGTCACAGAAACAATGTGCTGCTCATCGCCGACGAGATTCAAACAGGTTTAGGCCGGACCGGGGCTCTTTTCGCCTGTGATCACGAGGGTGTCAAACCCGACATCATGGTCGTTGGTAAGGCACTCAGCGGCGGTTTCTATCCGGTATCGGCCGCCATGGCAGACAAAGAGATCATGGGATTATTCAAGCCTGGCGATCACGGCAGCACCTTCGGAGGAAATCCGCTTGGGGCAGCGATCGCACGAGCTGCCCTTGCCGTTATAAATGATGAAAAATTGGTCGAGCAGTCCAGGGAGCTAGGTGTCTATTTTAAGGGCCGGCTTGAGCGGGTCGAGAGCGAGCATATCAAAGAAGTTCGCGGCAAAGGTCTATTTATAGGCGTCGAACTCCATGTGCCGGCCCGGCGGTTCTGCGAATCGCTCCAAGAGCGGGGCATTCTTTGCAAGGAGACCCACGAAAAGGTCATTCGCTTTGCGCCGCCTCTGGTGATTACCAAGGAAGAAATCGATTGGGCGATGACTCATATTGAACCCGTTCTCATGATGGATTAGCATGTCCCGGCAGAGAATCCAACAATCTCAAATATCGGGTGAATCGCTTTCTGCTCCGTGCCAGCTGTCCTGACCGCAATAACCTGGAGGAGTTGAAAATAGCTAAGATTCCTGACTTTCTGCTGAAATCGCTGTACGAAAGGGAAGCCTGCAAAACGCCGGAGATGGGTTTGAGTTCCAAATGAAGAACGAATTGGGCCCCGTCAGGATCGTTGGCGCTAGGCCCCTCCTGATAGATCGACGTCCCATTCCTCTGGAACAATGCCACTTTATCCACGACGATCAGCGGGCACTGTTTGCTGATGTCACTCCTGAAAACTCAGTCCTGATGGGCAAGGGAGAGGCCGTTTCAATACAAGTTTCAGGCACGACCTTAACGTCAGGAAGGCGGACGCTTGGAATCGATGTGCTGGTAGAGGACCTAGGCCAAATCCGCTTCAGTGTAATCGATAAGGTTGTCTGACTAACATAGACCTGACGTACGTTATGTCAATAAGAGATTCCATATGAGTGTTCATGTCCCCCGCTGGGTGAAGGACGCCGTCTTTTACCAGGTATTTCCTGACCGCTTTGCTAAGAGCGACTCTGTTCCTAAGCCGTCGAACATCCAGCCATGGGGAGATCCTCCTACAGGTCGACATTATCAGGGGGGTGATTTGATAGGGCTAGTGGAACGTCTTGATTATCTAACCGACCTGGGGATTAACGCCTTATACCTGAATCCTATCTTCACGTCCGCGACCAATCATCGCTACCATACACATGACTACTATCAGGTCGATCCATTGTTGGGTGGAGATGATGCGCTCCGACGCCTGATCGAAGAATCGCACCGGCGCGGCGTTAGAGTCATCCTGGACGGTGTCTTCAATCACGCGAGTCGCGGCTTCTTTCAATTCAGCGATATTTTAGAGAATGGAGATGCTTCGCCCTGGTTGGAGTGGTTCAAGGTCACCGGTTGGCCTCTTTCACCCTATAACCACGACAAACCTGCTAACTATGAGAGCTGGTGGGACATGCGTCAGCTGCCCAAATTCAACACCGATAATCCCGAGGTTCAGGAGTTCTTCTTCGGAGTGGCGGAGTATTGGATTGATGTCTTTCAAGTTGACGGCTGGCGTTTGGACGTGCCCGAAGATATCAATGCAGCTGGTTTCTGGGAGAAGTTTCGCCGCCGGGTGAAGCGAGTCAATCCCGAAGCATACCTGGTTGGCGAGATCTGGCACCAGGCACCCGATTGGCTAATGGGTGACAAATTTGACGCTGTGATGAATTACCCTCTGGCTGAGGCCATCCTCGCCTTTCTTGCCGGTGATCGAATCCCAATGGGATTGCCCGATGCCATGGAATTTAGGCCTTTCCCTCGAATCACGGCCCAGGAATTTGGGGGACGTCTTCGCCATTTGCTTGCACTCTACGATTGGGAGGTTACCCAGGTTCAGCTAAACATACTCGATAGCCATGACATGCCCCGGTTGAGGAGCCTGGTCCGCGACGATATCGCCGCCGTCAAGCTCGCACTGCTGCTCCAGATGACTCTTCCTGGGGCGCCGTGCATCTATTACGGCGATGAGATCGGAATCCGGGGAACGGAGAATGTTGATCTGCCTTTTAGTGACACCGATGCCCGTTGGGCTTTCCCCTGGCACGATCGATCTCTCTGGGACGAGAAGCTACTGGCCGATTATAAGGCCGCCGTCAGCCTTCGAAACCGGTATCCCCAGTTGAGAAGAGGTCAATTTTCCGAGGTATACGCTGGCGGATACTGCTATGCCTTCTCGAGGTCGATTGGGAAAGATGCTTTGATCGTCGGGTTGAATGCAGGGGAATCTTCAGCTGAGATCGAACTCAATGTGGGGATTACCTCTGGCGCTGGTTCGACCCCTTCCGTTGTTTTCGGACCGCCAGATGCTATACGATCCTTCAGCGACGAACGTCTGACAGTCGAGATTCCAGCGCGAACAGGTGTCGTTCTGGCTCCTTCCGATTAACTAACCTGGTATTGTCGCCAGGCGAGCAAGAGACGTTCCTCGCGTTTTGAATCTAGACCGGCACGCCATTCGTGTCCGGCATCCCGGCTGTTGGCCCAGGAAATCGTGTCGTCGATTGTCTCCTCCAGCGACCGAAAAGTGAGCCCTGCGGATATCGCCTTCTCCACGTCTGTTGCAAGCAGTCCCGCGCTTTCTACGTCGCTGAGCCAAAGAGGCAAATCGCTCCATTCGCTTACGTCAGAGCTGGCAAGAAAATCCTTGCTGACCCATGTCAGCTCGGTATCAACGCTGGCAACCGATATGCAGGTCGCCAGGAAACTCGACATGGATAGTCGGTAATCGGGACCAGTAGCGTTGTAAACGCCGGTCGCCTTCCTCTCAATCATGTCCATAGTCCATTCGGTCAGGTCGCGCACATCGATAATCTGGACCGGCGCGTCTTCTGGTTCAGGGGCAAGGATCTCGCCTCCGCGAGAAGCGCGAAAAGGCCAGTAGGTGAATCGATCCGTCGGGTCGTTGGGGCCAACGATTAGGCCAGACCGGACGATGAGGGATTTGCCCGGATATTCCGCCTCAACTTCCTGCTCGCACAGTGCCTTGAGCGGCCCGTATGTCTCTCCGTTGATCTCCTCGACCGAGCTGTCGGCAATGACACCCACCTCAAACGATTCGTCGATTCCTGGCCTGCTTGCATCTTTATAGACGGAGATCGACGAAATAAAGGTGTAATGACCGGCGATGGGTGAAAGCAATTTCGCCGAGGCGCCGACAATGCGTGGGACATAGCCGCAGGTATCAATGACGGCATCCCAACTCTGTCCTGCCAGGATATCCAATCCGCCGTCGCGGTCACCTTTGATCTTCTGAACCTCCGGAAACAGCTCGGGATTGTGCTGTCCCCTATTGAACAGCGATATCTCATGCCCCCGGTCGAGCGCTGTTTGAGTAAGATGCCTACCCACAAATACCGTGCCGCCTAAGATGAGTATCTTCATTATTCTATCGTTCTCCAGCTGGTCCGATTATCAACGCACATAATGGAACTTTACGGTTTGTCACCAATTTCCCCAATGCGCACCTGCCCTGTCACCGTCTGTCGAGCCAGGTTAAAATGGGTGTAGGCTCACTAAGTATAATGAAGCTTGGTTGAAGTTTCACTTTTTGCCGAAATCCTTGACCGAAGTTATGTGGCGATTTTATGTCAACTTGCATGTGCGTCGAGCCTGGTTGTGCAATGCTCATAGAAGTAGATGCAGAGCACGAGGACCAGGGCGGCTAGATTGGTGTAGAATAATGCCCGATATGTGGTTACAATAGTTGGTTATCTGTATCGGTACTCTATCGAAACTGATTATCAACCTTGCTCTCAGGATAGACGCCTAGCTCGACCGTCCAGTGGAAGCTAAGGCGTTAAGTACCTATACTCTTCAGAGTTCGTATCTCAGAGATAATATCTTCGTGATAATATCTTCGTGATAATATCTTCGTGATAATATCTCCTTGATAATATCTCCTTGATAATATCTCCATCTCGATTGGAAAAACTAAAGGTAAAGCAATGAACATTGGTGTAAACAATGGCAGCATCCAAGAATGTACGGCCGACACGATCGTCGTGAATCTATTTAAGGATGTTTCAACTCCTGGAGGAGCGACCGGGGCCGTCGACAGCGCCCTCGGAGAGGCCATTAGCGAAATCATAGCCAGCGGCGACCTGACTGGTGAAGCGGCCGAAGTCGGCGTCTTGTATCCTCGTGGAGCGATTCCGGCCAAGCGGGTATTGGTCGTCGGACTTGGCGAGGCGAACAGTTTCGATTTGGAAGGCGTGCGCAAAGCAGCCGCGGCCGCGATAAAGAAAGCTCACCAGCTAGGTGCGGAGTACGTGGCAACTATCGTCCACGGTGCCGGTATCGCCGGGCTTCCAACTGCCGCATCAGCCCAGGCCACCGTTATCGGGAGCTTGCTGGCGGCGTATGAATTTGACGCTGACAAGCAGAAGAATGAGGACAAAAGCCCGGTCGCCTCTCTGACTCTGGTCGAATTCGACGAAGCGAAAATTGGCAGCTGCGAAGAGGGAGCCGCCGCGGCCGAGGCCATCGCCCGGGGCGTTTATTTAGCCCGGGACCTGGTAAATATGCCGCCCAATGTCGCCACGCCGACCAAGATGGCCAACGTCGCCCGGGAAATCGGGCAAGAATATGGGATGAAGATAACCGTTGGCGGCCGAAATTGGGCTGCCAGGCGCAATATGGGCGCCTTTCTCGCGGTGGCAAAAGGGGCGGGCGAAAAGCCCAAGTTCATCGTACTAGAGCATAATGCCGACCGTGATGACCTCGTGCCAATCGTCTTGGTTGGTAAGGGAATAACCTTCGACACAGGCGGAATCTCGATCAAACCTACCCAGGGCATGGGCAACATGAAGTCGGATATGGGTGGAGCGGCAGCGGTACTTGGCGCCATGAAGGCTGTCGGGGGCTTGAATCTGCCTCTGCGGGTTATCGGAATTACACCCTGCACCGAGAATATGCCCGATGCCTTCGCCTATCGACCGGCTGATGTCATAAAGGCCAGCAATGGCAAAACCATCGAGATAATCAGCACGGATGCCGAAGGGCGCATGGTTCTTGCTGACGGATTGGTCTATGCCGGAAGCTATAACCCGGCAGCCGTCGTCGATCTGGCGACTCTTACCGGCGCATGTGTGGTCGCTTTAGGCAAGGGTATATCAGCAGGGATGTTCAGCAATGACGACTCCCTCCGCGATGCGCTTCTAGCCGCTAGCGAGAACACACACGAACGTCTATGGCCCCTTCCCTTGTGGGATGATTACAAGCAAGCCATCAAGTCTGATGTCGCCGACATGAAAAACAGCGGTGGCAGGATGGGTGGCGTCGCTACATCAGCGATCTTCCTGAAAGCATTTACGGACTATCCCTGGGCCCACCTAGATATCGCCGGCATGGCCCTGAATGATAAAGAAAGCGGATATACCACCCGCGGCGGAACAGGATTTGGTGTTCGGGTCCTGGTTGATTTCCTGCGCGGCTGGCAGTCATAACCGCCGCTGGGCGTTTTCGAAGATTGGAAAAGATGGGCTGCTGCCTATCCGTTTTCTGGTTCCTGACCAGGATTGATGGAGGTCTAGTATGATGCCATTACCAGCCCCACCCCTTACTCTCGGCGTCGAAGAAGAGTATCAAATCATTGAACCAGAATCGAGAAATCTGTATTCCTATATCTCTGAATTTCTTTCTCAGGATGAGCAGAGACCGGCCAGGCTAAACCTGCGGCCCGAACTGATGCAGTCTCAAGTCGAGGTTGGCAGTCATGTTTGTCGAAACATCAAGGAGGTCCGCCAAGAAGTCATCCGGCTGCGTCGAGAAGTCTTATCCATGGCTGAGAGCAACGGGCTGCTCATCGCGGCCGCCTCGACCCACCCCTTTGCCAAGTGGGAGGAGCAATCGATCACCGAGGGAGCGCGATACCGGGAGCTCCTTGACGACATGCAGCGCGTCGCTCGTGGATTATTGATATTCGGTATGCATGTGCACGTCGGTTTTGGAAGCGATTCCGAGTCGAAGAACTTGATGATCGAGATCATGAACCAGGCACGTTATTTCATCCCCCATCTGCTAGCCCTCTCAACCAGCTCTCCATTCTGGCACGGTTACAATACGGGGCTTAAATCCTATCGGAGTGTAGTTTTTGAGATGCTTCCGCGGACCGGAATACCACATTCATTCCGATCATGGGCGGAGTTCAAAGCCTTTGAGCAAACCTTGGAGAAAGTAGGTTCCTTCGGTAAGCGTGATCCCATGGCCAAGATTTGGTGGGATATCCGACCCCATCCAGTCTTTGATACCCTTGAATTTCGTATCGCAGATATTTGTACAAGGGTTAACGAAACTGTCTGTATCGCCGCCCTGTTCCAGGCTATTTGCGCCAAGCTGCTCAAGCTGCGCCGCCATAATCTCTCCTGGAGACATTATCGTCACGTACACATCACCGAGAACAAGTGGCGAGCCTTACGCTATGGCATCGAAGGCGAGTTGATCGACTTTGGCATCGAGGAATCTGTCCCCTTCCACTTCCTGATGGAGGAGCTCTTGCTGTTCCTTGACGACGTACTCGATGAACTGGGCAGCCGCGAAGAAGTTGAGTATCTGCGGACCATCCTGGCCATTGGCACAAGCGCCGACCGGCAGATAAAGGTCTATAACGCAAACGGCGGTGATGATAATCGGGCTGAAGCGCTTCGGGCTGTCGTCGATTCCCTGGTTGCGGAGACAAAAGAAGGGTTGTAGAAGCCAGGCAATAATACGGCTCAAAGACCAAATCGACCCTGGTATTGGTCATTCGACCTGTTAATTATGCTTCTCATGAAATACTACAATTGCGAAGTTCCCAATTCCTTCCGTGACTGAATCATCTAGCGAACTGATCGACCTCAGCCATGTTGTTGAACATGGATTAGTAACCTATAAGGGACTCCCCCCGCCCTCCATCGGCGACTACCTCAGCAGGGAAGATTCAAGGAATGTATATGCCGGGGAGACTGAGTTTCACATAGGAAAAATCGAAATGGTGGCCAACACCGGCACCTATGTCGATTCACCTTATCATCGATTTGCCGGCGGGGCCGATCTGGCCGAAATGCCCCTGGAGAACTTCGCAAATCTCGACGGCATCGTCATCAGAATCGACCCCGGTAAAGGCCGGTCGATCGACCTCGGCGACGAGAATCTTCATCAGTTCAAGGGTAAGGCTGTCCTTTTTCATACAGGATGGTCAGCACATTGGAAGACGGACCAATACTTCGAAGGCTACCCCTATCTGACCAAGCAGGCTGCCACGATACTACGGGATTCCGGGGCCGTCATGGTTGGGATCGACTCGGTAAATATCGATGATAACCGGGATGGCATGCGTCCTGTTCACACGATATTGCTGGAAGCTGGCATCCCGATAGTGGAGCATCTATCAAACCTTGACCAACTGCCGGATCGAGGTTTCCGATTCTTTGCCACTCCTGTAAAAGTTCGCTCTCTTGGCTCTTTTCCTGTCAGGGCATTTGCCCTGCTCTCCCCTGAACGCAAACCCTAATCCTCACACCTTTTCTCACCAATTCCGGTACATGATTTGCCCGTCGACAATCGTTTCAGCGATCCCGGTAGTTGGGATCTCCTCCGGATTGATGGTGAAGATATCGCGCTCGAGAATGGTCAAGTCTGCGAGATAACCTGGAGAGAGTCTGCCCATATACGACTGTCGATTACTGGCAGTGGCTGGGCCAATCGTATAACCGGATACGGATTGTTCCACCGTTAACGTCTGCTCGGGATACCACCCTTCCGACGAAGGATCGTCACCGGCTCGAATTCGCGTAACTGCCGCATGTATACCGGCTAGTGGCTCGATCGATTCGACCGGAGCGTCCGAGCCGAAGGCCAGGATAGCTCCGGATTCGGCAAGAGAGCGCCATGCATAGGCGTAGCGGCTTCGATCACCCCAGTGAAGATCGGCCATTTCAATATCCGAGGTGGCGTGAATCGGCTGCATCGAGGCGATGACACCAATACCGGCGAAACGGGAAATATCGGATGGATGAAGGATTTGGGCGTGTTCTATTCGATGTCTTAGCGACGGCCATGACGAATCCTTGCCCGTAGACCTGGCAAGGTTTTCTCGAGTCACGGTCTCGAAGACGTCTAACACGTCGTGATTTGCTTTGTCGCCAATGGCGTGGACCGAGGTGCTAAGACCATGGCGGCTGGCGTCCCGGACCATGGCAATCATCTCCTCCTTGTCGGTGACAATCAGGCCATAATTGTCACTTTCACCCTCGTATGGCGCTATCATCGAGGCGGTCCTAGGGCCGAGGGCGCCATCTGCGAACAGCTTGAGGCTGCCGATTCGTATCCAATCGTCACCAAACCCGCTGGCAACGCCGACACCCAGGGCATGGAGCAATCGTTTTCTAGTGATATTCTTGACTACGCGGATCTTCAAGGAGCCATTTGTTCGCAGCTGCTGAAGAGCCTGGAAACATAACTTTCCGTCAAAATCATGAATGCCCGTCAATCCCGCTTGAAGGGCTCGCTCTTGAGACTTGACCATCGCTTCACTAACCTTGGATACACTTGGTTTTGGCACAATATCGGAAACGAGTTTCATGGCATTTTCAAAGAGGATCCCTGTTGGTTTGCCAGATTCGTCTCGTTGAATGGTCCCACCTTTCGGATCGACATTGACCGCCGCCAGGTTAGCGATCTGCATGGCCCTGGTATTTACCCACGCAGCATGCCCGCTTCTATGTTTGAGTATGACGGGCCGGTCGGAAAGTACCTTATCTAGATCACTCGCCGATGGGAACTGACCACCAGGCCATTGGGCCTGGTTCCATCCCCGGCCTTCTATCCACATATCTAGACCGTCGACTTCGGCTGCCCTCTTGACGATTGCCTGCGCGGTAGCCAGATCAGGCACGTCCATCAGGTCAACCCGCTGCAGGCTCATGGCATAACCCTCAAAATGGAGATGCGAATCGACAAGACCCGGAACAACGCAGCGACCGTCCAGGTTGATCGTTTTCTGCTTTGCACCTACCAGGTCCAAAACCTCGCTGTCGCTGCCTACTGCCAGGATCCTGTTGCCAGAGATGGCCACGGCCGAGCACTTGGGCTTGTCTGGATCTAACGTATATATATGTCCGTTGTAGAAGACAGTTTCGATATCCATCTCAATTATCCTTATCGGCTGCCGG
The DNA here is from genome assembly GCA_035686605.1 of Candidatus Zixiibacteriota bacterium. GTDB lineage: Bacteria > Chloroflexota > Anaerolineae > Promineifilales > Promineifilaceae > UBA11865. The sequence goes on along the minus strand of DASRZI010000547.1, from coordinate 789 downwards.
CTAGAGAATTCGAATCAGGTCCGCGGTAGAATCCAGTATGATATGCGCGCCTGCACGCTCTAATTCGGGCCGCTGGCCAAATCCACAAAGGACCCCTACGGTCCAGGTTCCAGCCCTTCTACCCGCCTTTATATCAACGGTCGTATCGCCAACCATCAGGCACTTCTCGACCGGTAAATTCAACCTCTCGGCAGCAAGCCTAACTGGCTGTGGATTGGGCTTCAGCCATTGGGTATCCTGCAATCCACAGCTGACCTCAAAAGCGCCGGCGATGGCGGGAAAATTCTGAAGGAATCCCTCAATGTGATAACGGCTTCGAGTCGTCACGATGCCCAGGCGATATCTATCCTTCAAAGAAAGGATCAACTCCTCGACGCCGTCAATAAGCCGGAACTCACCCGCCGGATAGACGCCCCTCCGTCTCCTCAGCCTGTCAGTAAAGGCCATGAAACGCACATCCAGTCCCAGCTTGTCGAGGAGTGTCACAAGATAGTTGCCCGGCGTCTCGCTTTGCATTAGGAGCCATCGAGCAGCCGAATCAGACCGGCTACCAAGGATTGGTTTCAGTCTTCCAGAGAGGCTTTCGACGGCGATATTATCTGTGTCAATTAGGGTGCCATCAAGGTCAAACAGGATAGCTTCAAGGGATTGAAAGGCTGAGAATAAGGCGTCGATATCTGCCGCCCCATATGGGTTCATCAAAAGAGCCACTCCTCAATTGTTAGAATGGCCAGAGGATCAGGATCATTGCGGCCACGATTGTCACTGTGATGTTGTCTAGCCCCCAAA
>DASRZI010000546.1:0-2344 GCA_035686605.1 Candidatus Zixiibacteriota bacterium | reverse complement strand
CTAGTTAAGGCTTGTGGAGATTATAGAATGGCAGGCGTTAGCTTATTACTCTTCGTTGATGACCCACTCAACGAAGAGATTCAGGTAGACCTCTACTCCCTTTATTTAACCAGTGCATTGTCACATATAGAAATATCGGTCGATTTGTTACCTTGATTCAAACGAAATAACTAATTAAGACACTTCCCGGCCCGACGCAATTTACCCGCTAATTTGCGCGAATCGTTGCAGGGCCATCGCGAGGGTTTTGGTGACGCTTGTCACGTGACAAGCGGAGGAGGGGCGTGCTATGGTCTACATTGACTTATTGAGCCGAACCATTTTGGAGGGTAGTACCATGAGAAGAGCCGTTTTTTTTGCGACGCTCTTGCTTGTTATCGCCAGTTTTGTCTTTGCAGCTTGCGAGGATGTAACGACATCACCAAGCGTCCCAAGGCAAACAACACCGAAGACAAGCAGTAAACCAACTAACCAGCAGATTTCAGGGGCAATGCAAGAGTTATCAGGATGGGCTGAGGGGCGCTGGATAAGCTACGATGTATTTTGGAGCGCGGATAACAATAAAGTTGTACTGAGTGTTTTGGCCTTGCTAGGGGCCAACTCAACGGCCGTAAACGGCTATTGCGGAATATTGAGAGACGTTGCTCGAGATTTCTTTGCAGGCTTCAATGTCACGGCCGGCGTAGGGGTAGGCGACGATATAACATTTTGTTGATCCAAGCGCCATCGCCCTCTGCCCGCTAATTTAGGCTAACCTGAACTTGTCATTCCGCGCGGAGCGAGGAATCACTACAGACCTCACCATAATGGGTCATCTCTTGGCTTAAAATGAATATGTGATATTGGTTGGGGTACGTAATACTGATATTATATCACTAAAAGTTGTTCGGTGAATCGGCAGTATTCCATGAAAGTAGCTGGTTCGTTTGCACGTTCGTTGGGGTGAAATCATGATCAGATGCGTTCACTGCAATAACCCTCTGGAGCCAGGGGATAAATTCTGTTTAGCCTGCGGCGAAGCTGTATTTCAAGTAAAAAAGGAATGTCCTCATTGTTTTTCATCTATCGATGTACGTGCTTTGGTTTGCCCGGTATGCCGCCGGGACGTAGTTCCCGTTCAGCGAGCGCACGTTAAGAGGAAGAAAAAAAAAGAGAAGAGTTGGTTTAGGAGATGGTTGCAGCCACTGTTATTGGTTGTGATAATAATCATTGCTTGCTCGATGGGCTTGTCACTTTACATGGGGTTGACTAGAGGTACCGAGTCCTCGCCAGCTCGCAAACTTCCTGCTACTTATACGCCGGCAAGCAGCGGTCTATCCCTCCCCGCCACGTTTACACCCTTGTCTGGAAAATCATCTAATTATGTGCAGGATGGCAGCTCTCGAGCCGAACCTGGGATCGGTTATCTATGGAGTCTGGACAACCCTAACAATGGAGTCCCGGTTTTAGGGATGATGCATGACCGCTGGGCGATAGATGGAGATGAATTCAATAGATGGGTTGAAAATGGTACAGCATGTTGGGCTAGAGCTGGGACAAAGGCATTGTTAGAGAATGCCCGGATAGTTAGTAGCAAAATCGACGTAACAATTCAGGAGGGAAGCTGCGTTGATTTCTATGGATGGACAGATCGAGAATTCTGGCAAAAAACCAAACCATGAACTTCTTACGCATTAGGATTTGGGTGTAAGAATGGCAGGTGAAATTTCCTGTTGAATTAGTCGACATACTCCATTCGCATCACGCCCTGCTTATTTCTCCGTTCCCTTCATCAACGCCGTAGCAGGTATGCCTGCTTGCCCACTCGCCAGAAAGTGACCATCACTCAAAGGCAATGTTGTGAATAACTTGTTGCCTCTCCTTCCTATCTTGGCTGGCTTTTGTCCTCATCCACTACCGCCGCACCCTCAAAAGTAAAAATTCCTAGACCGACCATCTGGGGTACGAGCCGTACGAGATGAAAGGCAGAAACAGCGGTAACAGTCGGAACGGCTACTACCGCAAAAAGGTGCGAACCTCTGAAGGCGAGACAGATGTCCTTGTGCCTCGCGACCGCAAAGGCGAATATGAGCCCAAGATACTGCGCAGATATGCCAGTAACACCAATGAACTGGAAGAGAAGATCATTGGACTGTACGCCAAGGGCATGAGCACGCGCGATATTCAGGACACCTTACATGAGCTATAAGGCGCCAACTTCTCTTTGAGTGTGATCACCGACCTGCAGGCGCGCGACGTACAGGATATCTTCGTTGCCAGCGTCGATGGTCTGGCCGGCTTCAAAGAGGCGATTCAGGCCATCTTTCCCCAGACTCAGGTCCAGCGCTGCATCATCCACCAGATC
>DASRZI010000545.1:0-29695 GCA_035686605.1 Candidatus Zixiibacteriota bacterium | reverse complement strand
GAGAAGGGATCATAGCCCGGATCTATGAATCGATGCGAAAGAGGGGCAAGACGAAATTAGAATGTCTCTTACCCCTGGAAGCAGTCTGGATCACTGACCTGCTTGAAAAAAATGTCGAGCTTGTTGAGCATGATGGTACTGGATTCGAGCTGTGGTTTAATCCCTTCCAGATCATCACGCTCCGCCTGGTGCCAGCCAGCCCTTAAGAGAAGGCACCGCTCCTGTTTTATAGTCATAGCCCCAGTCAGGCCGATGACTTCATCTGCTAACCCATTTTGAGAGGTATGAATCAATGAGAATTGGAATTATCCATTATAAGGTTGGAGACACCGATGGTGTATCCCTCGAGATTGATAAATGGAAGATAGTGCTCGAAGAGCTAGGACACAGAGTTTTTCTTGCAGGCGGCTATTTAGGCACGGTGAACGGGACTCTCATAGAGGAGATGTTCCACCACACTCAAACAGCCTTTCGACTCTATAAACAATCTTTTATCGAGTTAGAGCCAGGTAGAGAAAGCGAGTATCGAAATCAGCTTTATACATCTGCAAACCGCATAGAAGATCGCCTAAAAGAGTTTGTAGAATCCAATCGAATTGATCTCCTCGTCGTCGAAAATATCTGGTCGGTTGCAGCCAATCCAGCGGTCGCCATCGCCACTTTCAACGTGGTAAAGTCTTGTGGGATCGCCTGTATTTCTCACAACCACGACTTCTACTGGGAGCGTACGGAAGGCGTCTGTCTAACATGTTCCACTGCATTAGAGTTCGCCGACAAATTCCTGCCCCCACATGACCCGGGTATACAGCATACCGTTATCAATAGCATCGCTCAGCGCGAGTTCTTGCTGCGAAAGGGCATCGAGTCGGCCGTAATCCCGAATGTCTTCGATTTCGACGCGCCACCTTGGGTTAAAGACCAGTACAACCAGGATCTGAGGCAGCAGATCGGATTAAAGGAGAATGACGTCGTCATTTTACAGGCCACTAGGGTTGTCTCACGCAAGGGAATTGAGCTGGCGGTGGATTTCGTAAAGGCTCTCGGTGCGGAATCAAGGCGCAAAGTTCTTTCAGACAAAGGACTCTATAACGGTTTATCATTTGACGAGGACAGTCGAATCGTGTTTGTCCTGGCTGGCTACAGGCATGATGATACAAGCGGCGCTTACGTATCAAGGATCAACAGAAAGATTGAGAAAGAAGGCATTGATGCCATCTTCATCTCTGATGTTATCGATGCCCGGCGCTCTGAGATACATGGCGCCAAGAAGTATTCCCTTTGGGATTCGTATGTTATTGCCGATTTCGTAACTTATCCGAGCTTATGGGAAGGCTGGGGCAACCAGCTGCTTGAAGCTATTCGAGCCAAGCTGCCTTTCTTGTTGTTTGAATATCCCGTATACGAGGCAGATATCGCTTCAGCAGATTTCAAAGTAGTGTCGCTTGGAGATCAGCTTTCGGGAAGAGATTCACTAGGTCTGGCTACCGTGTCCCCCGAACTCATAGAGAAAGCGGCTGATGAAGCCCTTGTTCAGCTATATGACCCTGAGGTTAGGTTCAATGTAGTCAATCATAATTTCGAACAAGCCCAGCATTACTACAATATGGAAGCGCTCAAGCGTTATGTATCCCATCTGTTGGAATCCGCAATCCAAAGGAAGCCTGGCAGCGACACCTGAGCATGTGGTTATAAATTTAGATAAGACTGTGATTGTGATCAACGAGAGTTCAAATCTTCGAGAACATCTAGAAATTCTATATGGCCCGCAGCAGGGAGAAGTGGTATTGGATCGTCTGATCCAGATAATCCAACGATTCGTTGCAGATAATCCTTCATTCAATCGAGCCAATGATGATAAAGATGAGATCAAGACCCGGGTGACGGAGAAGGACGCCATATTGATCGCCTATGGCGATATCGTTCAAGACCCCGATACACATGGCTTTACTTCTCTCTATCACTTTCTAGCTGGTCAAGTAGCAGACGCAATTTCGACAGTACATCTTTTACCATTCTTTCCCTATTCATCAGACGATGGATTTTCTGTTATCGACTATCGTGCCGTCGATCCACAACTAGGTGACTGGAATGAGGTTTTCAGAATTGGCCTCGACTATCGCCTTATGTTTGATGCCGTGATTAACCACATATCAGCTGAAAGCTCCTGGTTTCAATCTTTTCTGGATGACCAACCTCCATTCGACAAATACTTCCTGATTGTTCCCGATGGCATCGACCTGTCAGAGGTATTTCGGCCGCGCGCACTGCCGCTTCTGACAGAGTTCAATACTGACACAGGGCCAAAGAACGTTTGGACGACGTTCAGCACAGACCAGGTCGACTTGAACTTTGGCAATCCAGATGTTCTTTTAGAGATCATAGCCGTTTTGCTGGACTACGTTTCCAAGGGTGCGGAATTCATCAGGCTAGACGCTATCGCCTATCTCTGGAAGGAACCCGGTACAAGGAGCATCCATTTACCGCAAACCCACAGAGTAGTCCAACTGTTTCGAAGCGTTATTGATCGGGTGGCTCCCAAAGTCTCCCTTATCACGGAAACAAATGTCCCACATCTAGACAACATCTCTTACTTTGGTAATGGATTCAACGAAGCCCAGCTCGTCTACAATTTCTCCTTACCCCCTCTTCTTCTCAACGCATTCCACAGCGGCTCAGCGACCACTCTGTCGGAATGGGCAGCTACGCTAACGACGCCATCAGAGCAAACCACGTTCTTCAACTTCACGGCTTCGCACGATGGAATCGGGATTCTGCCTGCTCGCGAGATCCTTCAATCAGACGAGATCGAGGAGCTAGCTAGCCACATCGAATCTTTGGGTGGCCTCGTATCTTACAAAAACAATCCAGACGGAACTCGCAGTCCATACGAGTTGAACGTGAATTTTCTTGACGCTCTGGCTCCCGCGATGCACGCAGTTGAGAACAACGAACTTATATCCAAGAGATTTCTTGCATCCCAGGCCATTATGCTGGCCTTGAAAGGAGTTCCAGGCATCTATTTTCACAGCCTGGTTGGTTCGAGAGGTTGGTCCGAAGGCGTTGTCGCCAGGGGGATGCCCCGAGCCATAAACAGAGAGAAGCTAAATCGAAAGAAACTTGAGGAGGAGCTGAGAAACTCCAGTTCTTTAAGATCCCTCGTATTCAAGGGATACATTCATATGCTGAGATGCCGCTCGGCCATTCCGGCGTTCCACCCCACTGCCGACCAAAGAGTGCTGAGTCTAGATCAGTCTTTATTCACCATAATACGGTCGAGACGCGAGAACAAATCTGTAATTTTGTGCCTACACAATGTGTCCCCTGCAGAAAAGCACGTCTCTATTGACCTGACCGCACTTGGTCTAGAACCAAAATCACGATACCGCGATATAGTTTCTGGAGAGGTATTTCAGGGCGATGGTAAAGGGATCCTCAGATTAGTCTTTCACCCCTATGATTATTTCTGGCTGGTCGCCGTCTGAATTCCGCTCCCGTCCAAACTGGGTATCGTACAAGGTTTTGTAAAGGCCTCCGCTTTCCATGAGGTCGCTGTGCTTACCCGATTGGACCAGACGTCCTTCGTTCATAACCAAGATGAGGTCGGCAGCAAGGATGGTTGAGAGACGGTGGGCAATGACAAGACTCGTCCGTCCTTTCATGACCCTCTGAAGAGCGTCTTGGATCAGAGCCTCCGAAACCGAATCAAGGTGGGAAGTAGCTTCATCCAGAACGAGGAGGCGTGGATCTTTCAAGATAACTCGTGCGATAGCGATCCTTTGTCTCTCTCCTCCGCTAAGCCGGTAACCTCTTTCCCCCACCACCGTGTCATAAGCATCCGGTAGATTGCTCACGAAATCATGGATGTTAGCAGCCTTTGCAGCTTGGATGATTTCCGCTTCCGTCGCTTCAGGCCTAGCATAAAGCAAATTCGCGCCGATGGTTTCATAAAACAAGTATGTGTCCTGAGTAACCATTCCTATGCTGCTTGAAAGAGTTTCAAGGGTTAAGTCCCGCAAATCGTGACCGTCGAGGGTAACTCGACCCGATGTTGGATCATAGAGACGAGGCATCATGTAGGTAATTGTCGTTTTACCAGCTCCACTCGGCCCTACCAAAGCTACTAACTGCCCTGGTTGGATGGTAAAGCTGATATCTTGCAGCGCCCATCGTTCTAGCTTTTCGACATCCTTGGAATCACCGTTTGAACTTGTCGAGCCGTCAGCTTGCTTGCCCCGCCGGAGCAGTGCCCTTTGATCCGCACCCCAACCAAATCGTGTTATCTCATTCAAACCGCCTGGAGCGCTGTCTTCACCTTCGGTATAAGTGAAACACACGGATTCGAACTCCAGCCGTCCCATTGATCTTTCAATGGCTATGGCATCCGGTTTTTCAACAATCTCGACAGGAATATCGAGAGCCTCGAAAACGCGCTCGAAGCTTACCATGCTTTGGGCAAATTCTACGGGTGCGTTTGTCAGCGATACCAAGGGACCATAGAGGCGAGTAAGATATGCAGCGAAGGCCACAATCGTCCCGATGGTCAGGGTGCCCTGAAGAACCATATGCCCGCCAGCCCAATAGACAACAGCGGTGCCTATAGCTGTCACCACGCCAAGAGCCAGGAAAAACCACTGGCTAATGACGGCGGACTGAACGCCGATATCGCGGACATCAGCCGCATGATCGCCAAATTTTTCCTTTTCCGTCTCCTCCCTCCCAAAAAGTTTCACCAACAGAGCCCCACTAACATTTAGGGTCTCGTTCATATCGGCATTCATCTCGGCATTGAGTTCCAAAGATCTGCGACGTATTTCACGCAGCCGTCTGCCGACTCGTCTCGCGGGAAAAACAAACAAGGGTAGGATGGCCAAACCCAGGAGGGTTAATCGCCACTCCAGAGCAAACATGATTACGAGAGTGGCGACAATCGAAACGATATTCGAGACAATCGTTATTAGGGTGCCGCTGACCGCCCTCTGAGCCCCGACGACATCGTTGTTGAGCCGGGACATTAGTTCGCCGGTACGTGTCTGGGTGAAGAAACGGAGTGACATATGCTGCATGTGGTCATATAGGGAGCGTCTAAGATCGTAGATCACCCCCTCCCCTACCTCTGCGCTCAGCCTCCGTTGTACGACGCCAATCACACCATTAATTAGCGGTACGGCGATCATGGCCAAGGCCAACAAATTTAGACGGGCGATATCCTTTTCGGGAATCGCGTAATCGATCAGATTTCTAAACAACAGAGGTGGTATCAAGGATATGCTGGAAATCAAGAAAATAGTTACCAGGATCCCGAATACCTTATTCGAATACGGTCTGGCAAAGGTCCAGACTCGCTTCAAGAGGTTTCTATCTACCTGAGACCGTTGTTTCTCATCATGGCTGAGGAATGCCATCCAGCCACCACCATGAAAGCCCATTTCATTTATCTCCGATTAATCTTTTTCCCAATCGTAATGACATTCCGCCAGGAGATTTCTCGAGGGAGGCACCAAAGTACACCTGCCAACAGAGGAGAAAATCGACGATTAGGGGGCTCGATTGATTAAAACTCGAGCTTGAATCGTGTGCGTCCAACCGTCAGTATGTCATCTGATACAATAACCGTCTGACTGCCGACTGGCAAATCGTTAAGAAGTGTTCCGTTTCTGCTATCCAGATCTTCGACCAGCCACTGCTCCCCATTCCAGGTTATCAATGCATGCCGGTTTGAGGTAAATTCATCGTCGAGTACGATGAGGTTCACGGAAGCACGACCAATGCCGCTAACGATAGATAGCGGGAACTCAACGCCTTCCTGAATCGTATCGGAATCACTCGCCAAAACCCTTAGTATTGACCTCGGAATCGCCTGGTATTCGCTGGAGCTGGAAGCGAGTTGAATATCCTTATACATGAACCAGGCGATAGCTCCCAGAAAGCTTAGCAGTAGAAGTGCTCCAAGAAGTCGAAGTATGAGGAGTAGGACCGGTATGCTCATGACAGTTCTCGATCAAAGGCCTGGGTTGTGCCATTCTCAGGAGGATCATTCGGTTTGTGTTCATCCAAAGGGGTCAAACCTTCGCCATAAACGAATGATTTTTTCCCAATAGTAATGACATCACCGGGTCTTAGTGCGCCTTCCCGCACGGCGATACCATTCTTCTTTAGGCCAGCTTTGCTCCCCAGATCATGGATGACAAATCGCCCTTGTCGCCAGCGGATCTGGGCATGCCGCCGGCTCACCTCCTTGGCCTCAATGATTAGATCATTCTCGAGGTGCCGGCCGATGGAGAAGGTGGGCCGGTCTAAGGCGATATGCCTAGTGCCGTCGATGAGGAAGCCATCAAGGGATCGAATCTCTTCGATGGCTGACAGGTTCTTGACCGCCCGCATCGGTTTGGTGTGTTCCACCCGCTCTACGCTGCAACTAGGTACGATAAAAGGATATCCTCCGTCCTCACCGTCACTGTCGACTACAACATAGACGTTTATCGGACGAATGAGCGAGAATCCTGCTGCTTCCACATATTTGGTTAAATATCGAGAAAGGTCTTCTTCGAAAGATGTTGACGAGACAGGGAGATTCTCATATTGCTCGGCCGAAGTATAAATCCAGTACTGATCACATACTTGCCCTTGGTATTGGCTAAGTTCAACCTGCTTGACCAATTTTCGCGTGATTTTCCGGGGAAGACTGGATCCACCCAGCATCCGGCTTATCGAGCTCTCGAATAGCTCGCGGGCTTTCTCTTCGTAATTGAGCAACCGGCTTGTTCTTGTCATCGAGCGGCGATTATAGTAACCGCCACCACTGACGTCAATTGGTAACTACCCTACTTTACCCATCCGGTGCCCTCCGATATACTGGTCATCGACTTATCGTCATTTTACACCCCTATTCGAGGCTGTTTATTAATGGTTCAAAATGGTAAAAAGATAAGGTTGACAAGCCTGGCTTCTTGTGCCGGCTGAGCGTCAAAACTCGGCCCAGCCGATTTGGCGTACGTGCTACAGCCTTTAAGAGAAGTATTTAGTGAGCAAGACCATCCCAACCTGTTGGTCGGTCTTGCCGCGGCCGATGACGCCGCCGTTTACCGGCTGGACGACCAGCGCGCCTTGGTTGCAACCATGGATTTCTTCCCTCCCGTAGTGGATGATCCCTACGATTTTGGAGCAATCGCCGCGGCCAATGCGATATCGGATGTGTACGCCATGGGTGGCAATCCCTTGTTTGCCATCAATCTTGTAGCATTCCCTGACGATCTAGGTCTTGACTATCTGCGAGAGATTCTCCGTGGTGGTGCGGAGAAAACCGCAGAGGCAGGGGCCGTCATTGCCGGTGGTCACAGCGTATCAGACAAGGAACCAAAGTACGGCCTCTCGGTTACCGGAATGGTAGAACTGTCGAAGATTAAGACTAAGAGTAAGTGCAAACCAGGAGACATACTCATCCTCACAAAAGCACTGGGAACTGGCGTCATAACGACCGCCCTCAAAGGGGGAAAAGCCGAAGTCGAGCACGTGGCCGAAGCGGTCCGCAGCATGAAATTACTAAATAGGGATGCAGCACTAGCTGCAGATAAATCTGGTGTCATAAGCATGACTGACATAACCGGATTTGGTCTATTGGGTCATGCTCATGAAATGGCCCACTTGAGCCACGTCAACCTGGTATTTAACAGTGAGAGCCTCAACTGGTTATCTGGCGCCAGGCAATATGCCCACGAGGGTAATTTTCCTGGGGGAATGTTCAACAATAGAAATTACTTCGAATCCTGGGTCTCATTTGGAGAAAGTTTATCAGTGATCGAACAGAACCTCCTCTGGACCCCCGAAACGTCTGGCGGACTGTTAGCAGCGACTCCTCCTGAGTCAACTGACACGTTCTTAGAGCTCTACCCGGAAGCCAAGGTAGTTGGTGTGGTCGAGCCTGGCGATGGTCACATCCAAGTTAACTAATATTCAGAAAAAGAAGAAGGCAGATGGAAAGGACAACACCGAGTCGAAGAAGCGACGAACTAGCCCTCTATATTCGCACATACTACTCGCTCCTCAGGAGCACAGAAGAAGTCCAGATTCAATCCCTGGTTGAGGCTCATACGCGGATCAATTCAGCGTTACACGTAAAGGCTAAAGAATCTACTCCCGATATGGCTGCCTTTATATATGTTGTTCTGCGCATGCCCGCCTGCCTATCAGAAGCCCGGCTAATAGTAATGGGCCAATCTGAGCAGGTTTTCGCTAACAACGGCTATCCAGATGTTGAAAAGTGGGAAGCCGTCAACGCGGTCGGTCGCCGCCGTTATTACTTCTTCGATGGCGATGAGACCATCGCCGTCTACATCGCTAGTCGCTCAGATATCGACGATATGATTCCGTCGCTTACCGCATATCAGATAGAGAGGCGGAAGCTAAATAAGATACTTAATAAACCAGCCGTAATCAAGCTGCTATCAGATTCCCTAAATGAATGGCTTTCTGATTCAGCGCTTGAGAAGCTGAGCGATCTTAGCCAGATTCCGGTCGAAGATTTGGACCGTCTGCAGTCTATTTGGGGAGCAGAGTTTTCAGCAAACCTTCTTCGAATTGCCGAGGAGAAGCAGTCCCTCTCCGTCAAACTGTTGGCTGGATCTCTTGTAGATTACAGGAGGGCGACCAGGAGCTGGTGGACCCACGTTTGCCAGGTTGTATCCGATATCCATTTCGAAGATCATCCGATCTATTTCGTCTCCAGCAATACACATAGCCTGGCTAATCTTCTCTCCGGATTTGCGCTGGCGCAGGAGTCCGATTTGGTGAGTTTTATCGAATCGCGTGGTCCGGCCGATCTGAAGAATGAATATAGCGATATCTTGGAACACAATGTTCCCAGCAGTCGCGCGAACTTCCTTTATTACGCCTTAAAGAAATACGAAGCGATTCATCCTCAGGTTGCCATTGACCGAATAAGCCACGAAGAGTCGCTTGGTATCAAAAGAGCTCCCAGCCACCATGTATTTGATATCGAAGTCCAGGTTATCGAAATGAGTAAACTCCAGCCTGAGAATCTCGATCCTCGTCTCAGACTGCCGGGAGTTGAATCACTCCGAAAAAGTAAAGCCTTGATAATAAACATAGACTTTCCGCTCGGGATGGCTGCTTATCTAGTTCTTTCCGAAGTGGCAAGGAACATCGCCGATATCCACGGCGTTTTCATCATGGGAAAAGCAGCGACCCTCAACGGCCGAATCGGGGATATCATGATTCCCAACGTCGTCCATGATGAGCAGTCAGAGAATACCTATCTCTTCGATAACTGTTTTAAAGCCATAGACGTTGCCCCTCATCTGGTCTACGGAACGGTGATGGACAACCAAAAAGTAACTTCCGCCCTGGGAACCTTTCTGCAGAACGAAAGCTTCATGGACATTTTTTATCAGGAAGGCTATACGATCATCGAGATGGAGGCAGGACCGTTCTTGAGCAGCATCTACGAAATGACGCGTCCTCAAAGATTCCCCCGAAACGAATTAGTCAATCTGTATAGCGCCCCCTTCCCTATTGGTGTCCTTCATTACGCTTCAGATACGCCATTCAGCAAGGGTAAGAATCTTGGCGCCCAGAATTTGTCCTACTTCGGAATGGATCCTACCTATGCCACTATGAGGGCCATCCTTCATAAGATTCTATGTGAAGAAATACGTCACAATTCCGACTCATAATTCTTAATAGAGGAACGATGATTGCAACAATTAACCAATATTCAAAGCGAATTGACGATATCCGCGCGAAGTTCGAGGAATGGGAGATCGACGCATTTCTGATCGGCAGCACCGCTAACCGGCGGTGGCTAAGCGGGTTTACGGGTACTGCTGGGTTGCTGCTCGTTTCGCCCAAGATCGCCGTTCTGGGCACCGACTCCCGGTATTGGGAGCAGGCACGAAACCAGGCTCCAAACTTCGAACTGGAGCAGTTCCGCAAGAGTATGGAGGAAGAGTGGTCGGGGTTTCTCGTTCGTGACAATATCAAGAGAATCGGAATTGAGGTAGAGAAGACGACCCTAGGCCAGTATAAAGATCTCCAGGCAGTCGAAGGAATCGAGTGGGTAAAACTGGAGAATGCTATTGCCCCTTTTCGAGAGGCGAAGAATGAGGAAGAAATCAAGTTGATCAGGACCGCTGCAGCCATAACAGATCAAGCTATGATGCAGGTGAGTAAGATCATGAAACCGGGCATGACCGAGCGTGAAGTGGCTTGGAAGTTAGAAGTTCTAATGCGGGAATCAGGCGCAGAGGGCATGGCATTCCCGATTATCATTGCCTCCGGTCCAAATGGGGCAATGGCTCACCATAATCCATCGGACAAAATCATCGAGGATGGAGAAGCCGTAATCGTCGACATGGGGGCAAGGGCAAATGGGTATAATGGCGATCTCACTAGAACCTTCTTCATGGGGGATGGGCACGATCCTCGTTTTGTAGAGATTTACGATATCGTAGCTGAAGCGCAAAAAGCGGCAATTGCCGGTCTTAAAGCGGGAGTAACCGGTAAGAGCGTGGATGCGCTTGCCCGAGATGTCATCACAAACGCTGGATATGGGAAGGAGTTTGGTCATTCTCTAGGCCATGGAATCGGTTTAGATGTGCATGAAGGACCAAGACTCTCCGTTTATGCCACGGATGCTTTGATCCCGTCAGGTGCTGCAGTCACAATCGAACCCGGTATCTATATCGACGGTTGGGGAGGAGTTAGAATTGAAGATCTGGCTTTAGTGAAAGAGGATAGCCTGGAAATAATAAGCCAGTGCGAGAAGAAACCGGTTATCAGCTAGCTTTCGATTTCCCTTTCATAAGCAGGGCGTCATAGACACCGTCAAACATGGGAATGACGCGACGCCAATCATAGTTGTGAGCGAAAGCGCGTCCTGTCGTACCGAGCTCCTGCCGTCTCGCCCGATTGTTTAGCAAAGATAGGACCGAACTGGCGAATTGTTCAGGATCATTTACTATCGTTACGCCTGCTTCTCCTACACCTGGGTAACCTTCAGCGCCGAGAGTCGTGCTAACAACTGGCTTAGAGCTTGCCAGAGCTTCCAACAACTTAAGACGCGTTCCGCTGCCCATGCGTAATGGCAAGACAACAACCCCTGCCCCTGCTAGGTATGGCTGAACGCGATCAACGTAACCGGTGATGGTGATGCCAGGACTCGTACGCAATCCCTCTAATCTCGAATGCGGCTTTTGGCCGACGATCGCCCAGCTCGTTTCCGGGCGTTTCTCTAGAATCCTCGGCCATATTTCATCTGCGAACCAGAGAACAGCATCTACATTTGGACGATAATCCATTTTGCCGGTAAACAATATATCGAAGGACTTAGTGCTGCTTGTCGGCGAAGCTTCATAATCTCGCAGATCGATGCAGTTTGGTATAACTGTAGGTGGTTGTCCTTGGCGATACTTGGAAAGGCAATCAGCATCGCTATCGCTGACAGCGGTTACATCATCGGCGGTTTGACATGCCCAGGCTTCGTACCGGTCTAGACGGCGGGTTTGAACGTAAGAATATGCCGCTCCCGGCCACCGGCTCACGCTAGCTAAATCAGTGTGAAAAGCGCTTCTTTGCAGGTCTGTCTCCGCATTGTGGGCATCGTAAACAATCCTAGTCTCTTGACTACAGCGCCGGATAATTGGCATGGCCTGCGCTAATTCGATCCCTTCGATCTGCGCGATGTCAAATTGACGTGGATCCACCAGGCCACCACTCTTATCCGACAGAACTTCGATTAGTGTCTCCTCGAATGCTGAATCCTGGAAACGATGAGCCATATCAGGAGATCTTCGAGTCAATAATCTTGACAGACGTTTGGCTGGTGACCTGTCCGGCACATGAACAACACGGATAGTCTGGCATGCGTCCGTCAGCGGAGAATCATCCACCGCGAGACCCAGTTTTTCATCCTTAGTGGCACTGAGAAGAGTGACATCGTATCGACCAGCCAGACCCAACAGGATATAGAAATTCCGCAAACTGGCGCCTTGCTCAGGGGGATAAGGGTATTCGGGAGTAATTACGAGAATTCGCTGCACGTGGATTCCAAATTTCTGCTAATCACTATTTCGCATTTTACCGGCTATGTGACGGATCTCCGGTAGATTTCGAGGGTTTCGCTTGCTGTTCGATGCCAGGTGAATTTCGCCGCCTGCTCCAGTCCCTTTTGTCTTGCTTGATTCCTTAACGATTCATCCCTCGTCATCAAATCGATAGCTTCGATCCAACTATCAAGATCATCCGGATCTAGTAGCTTACCTGCGTCCCCAACAATTTCTGGTAACGAGCCCCGGTCGCTAGATATTACCGGGCATCCACAATGCATGGCCTCCAGAGCAGGTAATCCAAAACCTTCGTAATATGATGGAAGCGTGAGTACTCCCGCGGCGCTATAGAGACAAGATAACTCATAATCTGTCACATCTAGGAGATGGCGAATGTCTGCACTAGCCTTTTGACCATCGATCTCCCCTTGCACATCTTGGGAGAGCCAACCAGCAGCACCTACGAGGACCAGGGGCTTATTGAATCCCATTTCCCCATGCAGCTTCTCATATGTATCAATCAAGAGCCGAACATTCTTGCGCGGTGAAATCGTTCCGACAAACAGTATGAACCCTTCCACCAGTTCAAATTTCTTGAGCACTTCGGCTATTTCTTCGTCACTTCTCTCCCCACAATAGATCGGATTTGCCGCCAGATAGACAGTCGTTATGCGCTCTTCCCTCACACCAAGGAGGTTGATGAGATCTTGCCGGGTATAGTCGCTGTCGGCGACAACATGATCAGCTTCTCGAACAGCCCACTCAATTTGATCCAGGTAATACCGGCGGCTTTCGGCAGTAAGAAACTCCGGATAGTGTACGAAGTTGAGATCATGTACTGTTATTATCCGCCTCCTTGCGCCAAAGGCTGGTGGGATAAAATCCGGGCTATGGTATAGGTCAAGATCTTGAAACAGAAGTTCCGCACTTTGCGCCCAGCGCTCAAACCGGTGATGGCTAGGTGTATATAGATTTCTGCGGATGAAGTTTTTTGCTCCTGCCGGCAGATGGCTTTTTGTGTCTTTGCGGCTGTGATAAACCAGATACTCTCCTTCCTGGTCCAGTTGCGCCAGCGAAGGTAGCAGATGAAGGATATATTGGCTTATTCCACCCATCTGGTAATAGGGAAGCCTACAATCAATTCCTACTTTCATTGACCCAATTATAGAGCGGGAAAGCCTGTTAGCGAAGTTGCAGGTCCGATGATAGCATAAGTTCTCACCGTTCGTCGCTACTGATGCGGCAGGCTATAATGCGCCGACTCATTTTAGTAACAACTTACCGTTGCTGCCCTTATTCTCATCGGAGAGACATCGATGGCGAAGAAAACCAATAGCAGTGATAACGATCTAGATCTCATGAACAATCGCCTAGAGTGGTTCGACGAAGAAAGACGAAAAAGCGCAAAACGTCTGTCAGAGCTGGAACTCCAGTTCTCCCAGCAAAAGCGGATTATTGAAGGTCAGGATAGCGTAATCAAGGAGTTGGAAAAGCGACTGTCGTCGACAACGTCCCAGTTAGCCAGGCTTTCGCAATTGGACGAACAGCTGCTGATCTATAGAGATGAGCTGGTCAAACTCATTGAAGGATATGATGCACGAAGGATCCTTGGCCAGAATGAGATCGAGAAGCTCCGCCGTTTGGAGAACGAAACCTATCAGCGAGAGCTGTCAGATATCCGAAAGGAACTGACACCGATAAAACCGCTGCAGGAAGAGATGGAACACCGGCGCGCAGAGGAAACGAGGCTTTCTGGGCTGATTGGCAACCTACAAGCCAGGGTAGCCAAGTTCGATCCCGCGTTCGAAGACGTCCACCGCGAAGCGAAATTTCTGGAGGAAACAGGCAACGCCAATACTCATGCTCTTGGAAAATTGGAAGCCGGGTTTGTGGAGCGTATAAAGCGCATCGAATCAATGGAACAACGAATTGATGCCTCAAGTTATGGATTAACCAAAGCACAGGCGACCATCCAGGAACTGTCGGATGCCGTCGCGGAATTGAGGCAAACCGTCGGACAGTGGTCCGAAAACATTCAAGCTGGTGAATACGAGCGTGACCAGAAGATTAACAGTTGGGTTCGGACCATAGACGAGCACCAGGAATCGATGGACAGGTATGCGGGTGAGTGGGTCAAGTTTGCCGAGCAATACAAGGTCTCCAAAATGGCTGTTAAGACCATGGACGAGTGGCAGAAACAGATGGAAATTCGTCAGAACGAAGCGATGGAATTGACTCGCGTAGAAGCCAATCGAATAAAGAGTCTGTGGGACAGTTTTGTGGCGGAAAATGAGAAGCAGAGAAGAACTTTCGAGGCTGACCAAGATCAACGCTGGTCAGGTGCTCAAAGACGAGAAAAACGAATACTGGAGCAAATAGAAGAACTATCCCAGATCGTCGAACAGATCCAGCAAGAAAAAGATACTCTTTGGCGAGTTCAAACCGCTCATGCTGACGCGATGAAAAAATGGCCACTAATTCTTCTTGAAGAAGTCGAGAAGGCGATCGCCCACAATCCTGAGACCAGGCGGCAGCCGGCACTCGTACCAGTTAGAGAAGAATAATGTATGTTGTAGGTACCGCTGGTCATGTCGATCACGGTAAATCCTCTCTTGTTCACGCCCTAACCGGCATAGATCCCGATCGATTACGCGAAGAAAAAGAGCGTGAAATGACCATCGATCTGGGTTTCGCGTGGCTGAGCCATCCTAATGGCTATGAGATTGGCATTGTGGATGTGCCAGGTCACCGGGATTTCATCGAAAATATGTTGGCTGGCGTTGGGGGAGTTGACCTGGCTCTGTTCGTTATCGCAGCAGATGAGGGGGTAATGCCCCAGACAGTCGAACATTTAGCGATCCTGGATCTGCTTGAAGTCAAGGGTGGCGTCATCGCCTTGACCAAAATTGATATGGTCGAAGATCCTGATTGGCTAGAACTGGTGATTTTGGACGTTGGAGAATCAATGGCAGGGACAGTCCTGGAAGATAGTCCGATAGTTCTTGTATCTAGTAAAAGCGGTGAAGGTATCGAAGAGGTTCGCGAGGCTATATTCAATAAACTTTTGGAAATTGAACCTAAGCCAGATCTTGGTCGACCCCGGATGCCTATCGATCGAGTTTTTTCCCTCCCGGGATTCGGCACTATCGTGACAGGCACCCTATCAGGTGGACATCTGGATGTCGGCGATGGCGTCGATCTTCAGCCTGGAGATCGACAAGCCAGGATCCGGGGCCTGCAAACTCACCGGACGAAATTGGAGAGGGCCATCCCTGGAAGCAGAGTAGCCGTGAATCTGTCCGGTATTCACAAGGATGATGTTAGCAGAGGTGATCTTCTCGCTACCCCGGGAGTGGTCACGACGACAATTCTTTGTGATGTCAATTATCGCCATCTAAAGGAAGCAGGTACAGCACTCAAACATAACGTTCCGGTAAAGATGTTCATTGGCTCAACGGAAGTTTCAGCGCGGACACGGGTGCTGGGATCCCGGCAGATAAATCCGGGTGAAAGTGGTTGGCTGCAGCTGGTGCTGGATCACTCTGTGGCCTTGGATCGTGGAGACAAATTTATTCTACGCCGTCCATCACCTCCCCAGACCCTTGGAGGTGGTAAAATCCTCGATCCGCACCCGGGCCGCAAACATCGACGGTATAAGTCGGACATTGTCGGCAGATTGAAGATGTTGGAGAAAGGAAGGCCCGAGGATCTTCTTCTGGAGGCAATATTCCGATACCAACCAGCCAAGCTTGACCAGCTAGTTTCTAAAGCCGGAATGAGCCAGGCAGAAGTTGACTTGGCTTATCAAGAACTGGCATTAGGCGGGAAAGCTGAGGAGTTGGGCGAGTGGGTCCTCCCTGCCGGTGGTATGAAGCAGTGGTCTGAGAGACTGGATTCTAGATTAAGCGACCATCACGCACAATTTCCACTTCGCCTAGGCATTCCGCGTGAAGAGCTGAGAAGCCGACTAAGACTTCCGCCAGCTTTCTTCAATGAACTTATCGATTGGGCTGAAGAGGAGCATCTCCTGGCCCAGAGCAATAAGATAATCTTTAAGGCCGGTCACCAGCTGCAGTTCAGCGCGAAGCAGGAAGACGATGTCTCCCAATTGATGGCCCGTTTTCAAGCAACCGGAGTGAATTCACCCAGCGTCAAGGAGTGTAAATCCGAGGTTGGCGACGACGTTTATTACGCCCTACTCGAACTCAATAAAATCCGGCAGGTCAGCGGTGAAGTTGTTTATACTGTAGGTGGTTACGAGTGCCTTGTCTCACAAATTCTGGAGTACCTTAAGCAGAATGGAAGCATCGATGCCGCAAAACTGCGCGATTTACTTGGAACATCCCGTAAATACGCGATTGCATTGCTTGAACACCTCGATGATGTTCAAATTACGAAGCGCGTTGGCGACACGCGTGTTCTGGCTACCTAGAAGTCTAGCACCGCGAAAAGTAATGGATCGCTGGTCTTCGTGTTCCCATTGGTAGTTCCGCGCATTTGGCTCGGCAAACTCGTGACTGTTCACGATGGGTTTTCGATCAGCCATGGATAGAGTGTAGAGTGATCACTGAACGAAATAACCGACCGATATCCCGTATAGCTATGCTTAGCGTCCATACCTGCCCTCTCGCCACGCTGGGTGGAAAGAAAACAGGTGGTATGAACGTTTATGTCCGGGACTACAGCCGTGAATTAGCACGAACAGGAATCTCAGTTGATGTATTTACCCGATCCGAGGATGATTGCCAACCGGTGGTACGCCACGATCTTGGCTACGGCGCGAGAGTCATCCATATCGCGGCCGGTCCAGAGAAACCAATTCCTGTCGCTTCTATATCCGGATTCCTGAATGATTTCGCTAAGGGTTTGCTTGAATTCGCCGTAGCCGAGAATTTGGAATACGACTTGATTCACAGTCACTATTGGCTGTCCGGGTTGGTGGCGGAGATGGTCAAGCCTCATTGGGGTAATATTCCAGTCGTCCAGATGTTTCATACCCTGGGACACATGAAGAATCGTATAGCCCAATCCGAGGCTGAGCGAGCGCCAGACGGGCGGTTGGATGGCGAACGTACCGTTCTGTCAACGGCAGACAGGATCATAGCCGCGACGCAGGCCGAATACGCCCAACTACATTGGTTATACGCCGCCGACATGAATAAAGTTAAGGTTATTCCTCCGGGTGTTGACCTGAACCGGTTCTCCCCAATCGACAAATCGGAAGCAAAATCGATGGTTGGTATCAAGCCCGGACATCGAAACATACTCTTCGCAGGCAGAATCGAACCATTAAAGGGAATCGATACCCTGCTATGCGCCATGTCGTTAATCCAGAAACACAGTCCGGAAGCGATGGAAAATGTGAGCGTTACGATCATCGGCGGCGATCCATGGAGTGATGATCCCAGCGACGAAATGGCTCGCCTTCAAGAATTGAGGAGCAGCCTTGGGGTAACGGACATCGTAACATTTCTAGGCGCCAAGGATCAAGATGTCCTTCCCAGCTATTATGCCGCGGCCGAAATGGTTGTAATGCCCTCGCACTATGAGAGCTTTGGCCTGGTCGCGTTAGAAGCGATGGCCATGGGAATCCCGGTGATCGCATCAGAAGTCGGCGGACTGGCCTTCCTGGTAAAGGACGGTGAGAACGGCTTCCTTGTTCCCTCCCGCGATCCCGAGGCCCTGGCGGAGCGTATTTTCACTCTACTGATGGACGTCAACTGCAGACATGATCTCGGCGCCAATGCTTTCAAACGCGCTCAGGACTATGCCTGGCCGAATATCGTCGACCGCATGTCGGCAGTCTACGCCGAATTATTACCGACAGACGCCAACTAGCTCCGCCTTAAAATCCCCCTATCTATAGACTGCCAAGGTCTGGCCTTTATCATTCTAAGGTCGCTTTTTGAGATAACTTCACTAATGTCTATGCGAAGTCGCGCATCGCCTATTTGACTTGGGCCCTACTTCGGTACGACTACTCGATAACTTCTAAGCCGCCCATATAAGGCCGCAGAACCTCAGGAACGACCACGCTTCCGTCTTCGCGCTGGTTGTTCTCAATGAGAGCAATCATTAGACGCGGAAGCGCGAGACCACTGCCGTTAAGGGTATGCACATATCTCGGCCGCCCGCCGTCGCTGGGTCGATACCGGATGTTCGCTCTTCGGGCTTGGAAGGACTCACAATTACTAAGCGAGCTTATTTCCAGCCATTCCTGGCATCCTGCCGCCCAGAGTTCTAGATCGTATTTTTTTGCCGCCGCAAAACCCAGGTCTCCGGTTGCCATTTCAACCAGCCTGTACGACAGCTCCAGGGCGTCGCAGATAGCGGAAGCATGTCGCAGAAGTTCTTCCAGCGCCTCATAACTCTTTTCTGGCGTTGTGAACTTGTACATTTCAACCTTGTCGAATTGATGGCCGCGTTTGATTCCTCTAACATCGCGTCCAGCGCTCATTTTCTCTCGGCGAAAACAAGGTGTATAGGCCACGTAATTCAAGGGCAGATCCTCTTCCTCAAGGATCTCATCACGATGAATATTGGTCAGGGCGATCTCGGCCGTCCCCAGCCACATAAAATCCTCTTCCGCATCCCGATAGATGTTGTGGCGGAACTTCGGCAGCTGGGCTGCTCCAACGAACATCTCTGAACGAACCATGAATGGTGGACTGATCTCTTCATACCCGTGTTCTACCGTGTGATAGTTGAGCATGAAATGGATTAACGCTCGCTGGAGCAAGGCCCCCTTCCCCTTGAGTAAGTAGAAACGCGTTCCACTAAGCTTTACTCCTCGCTCAAAGTCGATGATATTCAACTCGGGGCCAATGTCCCAATGAGGCTTCGGGTCGAAATCAAACACGGGAAGAGG
This sequence comes from Candidatus Zixiibacteriota bacterium, assembly GCA_035686605.1. Taxonomy (GTDB): domain Bacteria; phylum Chloroflexota; class Anaerolineae; order Promineifilales; family Promineifilaceae; genus UBA11865. Next base: position 10,768 of record DASRZI010000545.1, on the reverse strand, counting down.
TACACCGACGGGTTCATGTATTAAATTGAAATCCTCGGACGGGCCGACGACAACAGACGAATGAGGTAGATTGGGCACCCACAGCATATACTCATGCAGGCGAGTCTCGACCTCTCTTAGCTCGTCGTCAAGCAGCGCAATCTGCTGCCCAACGTCTCTCGTTTCAGTTTTTGACATCTCAATACTTCGCTTGAGCTGCTCCAACTCCTCGACCGCGCTCTGGTCATCGGAGCCATCTTCGTTCCTTAGATACTTCTCAAGCCTTTTGAGACTACCCATCCAGTGGCCAATTTCCTTCGAAGCCTTATTACGCTGCTGCCGCAATACCTCGACTGTTTGGATGATTTCCCTTCGGCGACGATCTTCTTCAAGGATCTCATCGATCGGTGCCACATCATTAAGATTCGCAACCTGCTCTTTAATCCACTCAGGTTTTTCTCGAATAAGTTCAATCTTCAGCACCTAACACCTCCATGCTCGCGACATCGCCTCTGCAAAATGGCTTGACGCCTATCTGATTTATTCAGACTAAATCAATCTCACAACAGATAATTCCGATCTCCTGTATCTTGCCATTCAAACAGAAAAGCCCCCTCGTTCCAGGACGAAGGGGCTCGTGGTGCCACCTGGGTTCGCCTGCCCTTTTTTGGTTGACGCAGGCCTCTTGTTGCGTGATAACGGACGCGTCCGGCTATCCTTATTTCGGATGCAGCTCGGGAGTGGATTTCGGGTTCAGTGTCTATTGGCTTGCACTATCCGCCAACTCTCTGGTAGACCGGGGAACCCTACTTTTCTCCTTTACAGCCTTGCTTTTCTACTGTCAGAAGTATATTTACCATCCTGTCCAAGGTCAAATCCCGGAAGGTGTGCAAGACTACTTGAAACAGTTATCGCAGGCGCAAGTGCGGAAATAGAATTACTTCCCGGATTGTCGTCTTATCCGTAAATAACATGACAAGACGATCGACCCCGGTACCAAAACCCCCGTTTGGCGGCATGCCATAACGCATGGCACGGATGTAGTCCTCGTCGATAGGATGAGAATCCGCGTCATCCTCCTTGTACAGCTGCTGCATCTCTTCAAATCTTTTTCGCTGTTCGATAGGATCGTTCAACTCGGTGAAAGCGTTCCCCATCTCCATACCGCCGATGAAATACTCAAAACGCTCAGTATGCAGTGGATCTCCCGGTACTCCCTTTGCCAGAGGGGAGATGTCTCTCGGGTAGTTCATGACAATGGTAGGTTGAATCAGCCTTGGTTCGACAAAATCACCAAGAAGCTTATCGATCAACTGCCCCCAACCAGCACCGGCAGGCGCATCACCGCCGATTTCTCTGATCGCCACAGACAAAGATGCCGCGGTTAGGTGGTCCATATAATCGATCTCGGCAAATTTCTTGATGGCATCGCGCAATGTTATTTTCGTCCATGGTCCAGAGAGATCGATTTTCTGTTCCTGGTATGTGATTGTGGTGGAACCAAAAACGCGTTCGGCGACATATTCAAGCATGCGCTCGGTGAAATCCATTACATCATGGTAATCCCAATAAGCCGCGTAAAACTCGAGTTGAGTGAATTCCGGATTATGGACGGCATCAACACCCTCATTCCGAAAGTCCCGTCCTATTTCATAGACTCGTTCGTATCCCCCTACCAACAACCGCTTCAAGTAAAGCTCAAACGAGATCCTTAGAAACAACTCTTGCTTAAGTTGGTTGTGAAAGGTTGTGAATGGACGGGCTGCAGCTCCTCCGTAAATCGGCTGCATCACGGGTGTTTCGACTTCTAGAAAGTCGTTGTCATCAAAGAATCTACGCAAGGCACTAATAATTCTGCTTCGCGTGCGAAAAATCTCCCTAACAGCTGGATTGACTGCCAGGTCGGCATATCTCTGGCGGTAGCGCTCTTCGACATCAGCGAAAGCACTATATCGGACCGCCTCCCCTTCTACGACCTGTTCCTTAACGATTGGCAGTGGACTTACCGCTTTGCTGAGCATCTGCCATGATGAGACGCGAAGGCTAATTTCCCCCATTCGAGTTCGGAACAATCTCCCATCGGCCTGGACGAAGTCTCCAAGATCGACGAGTTTCTTGAATTGACGGTGCGAATCCTCGCCTACTTCATCTCTACGAAGAAAAAGCTGAATTTTACCGGAACCATCAGCCACATGAGCAAAGACAGTCTTGCCCATATCTCTCACGCTGACAATTCGACCGCACAACGTAACCTCATCGACTTCTGAATCATCTTCACCTTCAATAGCATAAGTCTCCAAAAAGGTGTCGACGGCAGACGTGACAGTATGGGTGCGACCAGCCTTGAGAGGATAAGGTTCGAGCCCTACTGCTCTCATCTCTACGATCTTATCTAGACGTTTTTCTTCAAGTGAGGTTGGTTGCCAGTCCATTTATCCCCCGATCTTCGCCTCAGATGCGGCGTCGATTCAAGATCATCATCAAAATACTCGAGAATAGTTATAAAAAGCCCGTGGATCTCACGGGCTCTTTCATCTACAGACTTTCGAATCGGATGCTAGTCCGCAGATCAATCAGCCGATAAATCAGCAGATTAATCATCCGATTGACACGATAGTAAATTCAAGCAATCCGTTTGGCGCGTTCACTCTAACCTTCTCGCTAACCTTTGAGCCAAGCAGGGCTTTTCCCAGGGGGCTCTCATAAGAAATCCGTCCCTCAACAGGATCAGCCTCGGCTGGTCCGACCAGGTGGTATCTTTCTTCCTCTGCATAACCATCCTCAAGCACGGTTACCCAATCGCCAATCCAGACTGTATCATGAGGGCCTATTGATTCACTTATAAGCTGGTAGTGGCCAAGGATGTCGTTCAGTTCCTGAATTCTTCCCTCAAGAAAGGATAATTCGTTCCGTGCGGCTTCCAGTTCAGCATTTTCCACGAAGTCATCGTCCTGCCCATCTTGGAATGCATTGTGCAGACGATCGGCAATCCTTTCCCTACCCTCGGTGCTTAAATACTCCAGTTCTTCTGTGAGTTTCACCAAGCCTGCCTCTGTAATCATGTGTGGCTTTGCTATTGTCATTGTCTCCCTTCTTAAATGGAAAAAACCGCTGGGGCAGCGGCGAGTTCTTTATCGGTGATGGTACTCGGTCTAAGCAAGCTCGAAATTATACCAAAAACAGTTACATTGTAAAGATATTTTCAGATACACTTTGAGCCATATGATAACGAAGAAACAACTTGGCATTGGTCTCTCGGTAATCGGAGCCCTTATTCTCGTCGGTACGTTCATTATCGATTTCATAGGAGCCGGTAATTTTTCTGGAATTGGACCGTACCAACAACTTGCTCTATTAGGTGCTGGGCTGATGATCCTTGTCGGCCTTTCGCTCATTCCCCTCGGAGATACGCCGGCTTGAATATAGTGTCAACCCATCCATCACGTCTGCGGACTATCCAGTCCGGGGTGCAGTACTAGATGTCTCTTAATTCTTTGCCTGGGTCTAAGAACCGGTGGATCTACGTTGCCTATGCCTTTGTACTTTTAGCCCTGTTGGCTTTTATCGGTTATCTCGTCATCTACTTCATCTACGCCTTTGCCCTGTTCAAATTCCCGTTTGACTACGACCAGGGAGAAGGGTTTGAACTGGTAGACACGTTGATGTTTAGTCGAGGTCAATGGCCCTACCAGGACAACAACACCTACCCATTTTACTCCTCAAATTACCCACCGGTATTTCACCTGGTCATCGTTCCACTTGTTTGGCTTTTTGGCCCTCAATATTGGACTGGAAGGCTAGTTTCTTTTGTTGGGACGCTCATTGCCGCTGCGGTCATAGGCTATGCAGTTCAGCGAGGAGGTAAGAGGTGGTGGCTTTCCGCACTGGCAGGATTGGCTTTCCTCGCTTCAAATTACATATACCATGTCGGACCATTATTCCGCCAGCACATGTTCATGGTCATGTTCGAGGTATTGGCAGTTGTCTTATTGACCATTGTCATAGAGCGCGAGGAAAAGGAAGGTGTCAGAAACGATCGCGGATTGCTGATGGTGATGATCCTCCTGCTTCTTGCTGGCTACACGAAACAACTCGCGTATGCAACGGTGGCAGCTGTTTTCCTGTTTTTGTTCCTTCGCCAGACGAAACGCGCCATATTATGGGCAATTGGCTTTGCCATGGCGACCGCCACGATCTTCTTCGCCATCGACCTGCTCACAGACGGACAATGGCTAACAAACACGGTTACTGCAAATGTAAATCCGTTTATTCCGGGTCAAACGATTGGCTTTCTGAAGCAATGGTTCAACCTGCATACCGTAATTCTGATCGCTGCCGCCGCCTTAGCAATCTATCAGCTCTATGCAGAACGGTTATCAGCATATGCGATCTGGTTCGTCGTGGCGGCCGTAAATGGCCTTTCCGCCGGAAAATGGGGAGCCGGCGAATCGTACTGGGCTACCGCGATAGCCGCAGGCTGTATCCTGGCAGGATTAGCCTTTAATCGAGTCGTTGACTATGGCGAGCGAAAGGGAAGGAATTGGTATGTGGCGTCCATAATCGCGATTTCCTTACTGTTCTTGGTACAGGCCAATAAGTTTTTCCATATGCCTACCCATACACCAACTTTGCAGGCCATCGCCGAAATACTAGGAAAAGAGACGACAACCTATGTCTCACCTCAAACCTCCTGCTCAGCAGATCTTCCTCCTGAAGCTATTGGCTATGTAGATTCCGCGGGTGTTGGCTTGATCGGTCGTCCTCCGGATGCTGAGGATAGTGAGGCAGGGCGATTGATCTCGGAATTGGTGGCTCAAGGCGAAAGCGCGGCCTTTAGCGAAGAAGCTGGCTTCGGCCTATATCTTGGGAGAGATATTGTTACCAATCCAACGCAGCTGCTTAATCTATACAACAACGAACAGGTTGATCTAACCGAAATGCTCGATATGCTTGAAAATCAACAATTTGATACAGTCGTATTCCGGGCACAGTTTTATCCACCTCCCGTTCTTGAAGTAATAGGACGGCGATACGAGACCACAGATCTCGTCCAGATGAACGGCTTTGTATATTGCATTCTTAGACCGAAAGAGATGAGTTCGTGATTGAAAAGGAAGACGAAATCCGCTGTCCAAGCTGCCGAAACAGTGTCCATGTTCGGCCGAGTGATAGCGAAGTTCAATGTAAGGTTTGCAGTGACACGATTTTACTTGCCGGTCACTTATGCCCTGATTGTTCGACCTATCACGAAAACGATGAATTCCTTTGCCGGAACTGTGGTTCGACCCTATCGCGTATTTGCCAAAACTGCCGCCAAGTAAACTGGCCCGGACACGAGTTTTGCACGAGCTGCAGTGAGCTTCTCGATCTTTTTTCCCAAATTGCCACGCAAAAAGAGCGTTCGACTTCCCAGCGTTTGCAGGAACATATGCGAGACGCCGCAGGTATCAAGCAGCTAGAAGAAACAGCATCCGCCAACCGAATGTCAAAAATGCTGGCCATTGAAGAACGACGTCAGACCGAGATTCGGAAGCAGCAGGCTAAGCGGAAACAGGGTGAACGGCGGATGTTCATTATTGTAGGTGCTGCGATTGGCTTCTTCTTGCTCGTCGCTCTTGTCCTGGTGATTCTCGGGAGTCTGAGCTAACGTGTCTGTCTCGGTTCATCCTGTTGGCAGCTTTTCAGTGCGCCTGCCGGCTTTCTCCGGACCTCTCGACCTTCTTCTTCATCTGATACAACGACAAGAGCTGGATATTACGGCCATCTCGCTCGTGACAGTGACGGATCAATACCTTGAGCAGGTAGCGAACCTGACGGAAGAACGGGTCGAACGTCTATCGGATTTCCTTGTTATCGGGGCCAGGCTGCTGGTCATCAAAAGTCGAGCCTTGCTGCCCGAAACTCCATTCGATCATGTGGATAGGGATGAAGAAGATCCCGCTGAAGCATTGGCGCGGCAGCTCAAAGAATACAAACGTTTCAAAGACTCTGCCGGCTGGCTTCAATTTAGGGAACAGGCTGGTCTGCGATCATACCTAAGGGTGGCACCCGTTCCGCAGTTGGACCGGCGTCTTGATATTGGGGAGCACGATCAGAAGTCGCTGCTTAGAGCGTTTCAAGGCGCCCTGGACCGCGCGGCAGCGCTCGAGGACAGCGTTTCGGTAGTCGTCCGTGAACGCCGGGTCACGATTGAGCAGCAAATCACCTTGCTCCGCCAGGAAGTTCAGCGTGATGGTCGTGTGTTTTTCAACGATTTGCTGTCAAGACGTGCTGGTTGGCTTGAGGTTTCAGTTACCCTGTTAGCCGTCCTGGAACTGATCAAAAGACATGAGGTGAACGTCAATCAACCGGTTCTATTTGGCCCGATAGAGATTGTAAAGGCTCTCTAGGAACTCCACACTCCCCTATTACGTTCCACTTTCGGCTCAAGATCAAGGCTCTGCAACACCCCCCAATCCTTATTGACCGAAAATTCAGTTAGAGTTCGCTTTCTGGGCAGGCTACGGCGACTTCACGATAAAGCATAACCCAGTCCGCTAGAGTCTCGAATCGTTCCCTCGGCTGCTGAAACAAGCCTACCTCAGCGTCCCTTATTGTTTCACTCACCCCGAAGTTCTCAACATGCTGGAACAATGTATAAGCGGGAAGGTCTTCGCTGAATGATTTTAAGAACGAGGAATAATAGGGGATCCGCTCACCAGTCTCGTAAATCTGGCGTCCTGATTCTAGAGCTTCGCTAGCCAGACGATTGTTCCACCCCCCATAATTCTGTCCGTTTATGATTGCTTCCTGGCTCCAGAAATCATATAGGTCAGGATCGACAGGGGTGAGCACATCCACAAGCGCGACATCGAAGGCGCCAAGCGAAAGGGTTTCTGACATCTCATCCGGCGCGACTGCCACTAGATCGGCTGCGATTCCAATCTGGGCCCATTGGTCCTCAAGTACTTCGGCTATTCTGCGATTTGGCGCATCGTCGGGATGGATCATTGTCAGGACAAGAGGCTCACCTTCTCTCTCTCTCCCGGGGGCCCCTTCAGCCGGCAGCCAACCCAGTTCATCTAAGATCCTCGAGGCCTCGCCTGCATTAAAACCGATTCCCTCGATCGCATCTGAGTCAAACGCCCAATCTCCGGGTACAAACGGACCGTCAATAACCAAGCCCTGCCCATCAACTGCCTCATCAATTAGAAGAGGCCTATCCGTCCCAGAAGACAAAGCTCTCCTACCCGCTTCCAATTTGAGCAGCGGTGAACCATTGTCACGAATATTAAACAGAAGCTCAGTGATCTGACGGTTTGGTGAGGTGAAGAGGCGGAATCCGGGAAGAACCAGAAAATCTGGAACGGCTTCTGATGACAATCCGGCAACTGCCTGAATATCGCCAGTCGAAAACGCCCTAGCAAGAGACGCATTGTCTGGATAGAAGTGATAATCCAGGGTATCGATTTTCACCGCACCTTGCCAATATTGAGGTGCTGGAACCAACCGAAGCAGCCCAGTTTGCTCCCAGTCGAAAACCTGTGAAACGGCAAAAGGTCCAGTCCCGATTGGTGCCCTATTGAACGGATGGTTTTCCAATTGGTTCGGGGGGATATCCTCGAGCAAGTGAGCAGGAAGGATTCCGATGGTCAATGCATCTAGAAAAGGTCCGTAGGGGTGTGGCAATGTTAGCTCGACAGATGACTTGTTCGTAGAGCTAATGACGATTGAACTCCACAAGCTCTTCAAGGATTCTGGAGCCGGAAAGTCTTCATCCTGGATCAATCCATAGGTAAACAATACGTCTCTGGAAGTTACAGCCCGACCGTCATGCCAGCTAATGTCATCTCGCATTACCAAAGTAAGGGTCTTACCATCGCCTGATACGGTCCAACTCTCAGCTAAAGCAGGTAGTGGCGCCCCATCCACATCACGACGGAGAAGACCGTCGAACACGAGATTGATTATTTCTTGATCAACAGGATTTTGCGAGCCGAGCAGGGGGTTTATCTTATCAGGTCTTCCGACTATTCCGATACCTAGCCTTCCACCGGTTGAAGGTACGCGGGTCGTACACAATCCTGCTCTCTGGATTTGGTAGCTAAGGAGGGAAACGACCAGACCGAGGCAGATGACAACCAGGAGCAGTTGCCAGCGTATGTCGATTTTCACTTCAATTCAGTTGCGTAACTGTATCCGAATCGAGTTCCCCTAAATCGCCTGCCCAAAAGCGACGAAGGTCAGAAGTGTACAGACGAAGAAGGCAACGGAGAAACCAACCGTTGCTCGGTGCATTGTCACCTCGATGCCCCGCCGCGTCCGGTAACCACTGCTGCTTGAGTCCCCTCCCATAAATCCACCGAGATCAGTGCCCTTTGCCTGCAGCAATACCAAAGCTGTAAGTACTATTGCGAGAATAATCTCGACAACCGCAAAATATGGTGCAAATGGTCCCAGATCCATACGAAGGTCCTCTTCTACTTATTTCTTCTATTAAGTCGAGCAAGATGTTGGATTCGCAGTCTCCTGCTAAGATTGCTCGATCAAACGCGGCATTATATCAGGCTCATCATTCCTAGTCGAATCAGGAGGCCAATGGTAAACTACTGCCCGGCTCACTGCACCAGGTTTTTGACTGACCCACTGGTGTGCTGAAATACCAATATTTTGACACTGTTGATTGAAGCTTGTTGTTCTATTAATACATAACTTTGCCTGAGCCAGAAGCGGCCATCCAACTATTCCATCTCTACCATACGTGATTGAAATAAACGGAGTCACCAAGCGTTACCAAACACTCGTCGCGATAGATGATGTTTCGTTAAAGATCATCCCCGGTGAGGTTATTGGCATTCTCGGTCCGAACGGAGCCGGTAAGACCACTCTCTTCCGTCTAATCACAGGCTCATTAAACCCCGATTCTGGTCGAATCCAGTCAATCGGTCAGAGCTGGCCCACAATCGGATATAAGCCTGAGCGTCTTTTGTTCCCAAGCGACATGCGTGTGCGCAAGTACTTGTCTATGATGGCTTCATTGAGCAACCTAAGAGGTAAAGAAGCCGAGCGTGCTGTGCAGCAGGGCCTGGCGAATGTCGACTTGCTCGATGCTGCTGACAAAAAGATAAAACAGTGTTCCAAGGGAATGCGGCAGAGGCTTGCTCTTGCCCAGGCACTAATAGGAAAACCATCCCTGTTGCTGCTTGATGAACCATCAAATGGACTCGACCCTGAAGGTCAATCAGATATATGCAGATTAATAAAGCAGCTGCAGAGACGCGGAATTACCATTGTCCTTGCATCTCACCAGCTGGCTGAAGTCACACAGGTCTGTACTCACCTGCTTATCCTCAATAAGGGGAGCATACATTATGAGAGCAGCATGCAAGATGCTCTGGCAGAACGACCACATACTTCGATTGAAGTAGACCGTGAATTGTTCTCACTTACCCCCCTCCTCGAAAGCCTTCATCCGGAGATCGAGATAAAACCAGAAAGTAGAGAAATTGTCCTGAATCACGAGGCGATTGCTTTGCGTCCCCAGGTTCTCAGCATGCTATTGAGTGCCGGCTACGACATCATCCAGATTCAACAAAGCTATGTAACCCTGGCAGAGATTTACGCTGAGGCAGTGAATTGAGTCACAGAATCGTCGCACTCTCGATCTACCTGTTTAGGTCCATAACCGTTTCCTTAGCTGGCTTGTTATACATGCTTTTTGCTCTTGCTTTCTATCTGATCTTTTTTGATCCACGCCAGCAAACTCCTGATACAGACTACTATATATTGGTGCTCGGACTTTTCGGCTCTATTTTCGCCTTTTTAGTCACTCTGTCTGTTGCAGCCCGGGCAAATCGTGCCGTACATTTTCCGTTTCTGGTAAGGTTACCCAGCAGAATAGAGTATTTAACCTCGGTCATGTTGGCTTCCATGGCCTTTACATTGGGCGTTCAGATTGTCATGGGCATCCTAGCCATTCTCGCCAACGGTCCTAAGTTCACTGTTGGACAGTTGGCTGTAATTCCACCGATTTGGCTGGCAGGAATGACACTGTTTATCGTCCTTGCTCTTCATGCATCGGATCTGGTTGCCAGTGGTTGGTCGAGGGTCTATGTATTCGGCGTACTGGCAATTCTTCTTTACATCCAAAGCGGACTCGGCATTCTCGCCGAAGGCATCGCTGGTCTCACCGACAGATTGGGCAATGCTTTGTTAACTCAAGGCTGGACAACTGTTGCTAACCCCCTGTTTTCCCTGGGTGATTGGATTGTCGGTGCTGGCAGTGATCTGATTCAGCAATTTACCGGTTTCATTTTCTGGCCTTTTACATCGATCGCCAGTGCGTCTGTCGCTGGCTTTTTTAGCGTCGCTCAGTCGTTCGCTCCTGCACTTCTGCTAATTTATGCGACGATTCTATTCGTGCTAGCAGCTGATCTTTTTGCCGCGAAGGATCTCTATCTTACCGAGTAGACCGCTGCTGCTGCCAATGCAAAACTGAATTAATGGGGCGAACGATTGCTGGGGCCAATTCTCAACCGATCTAGTTACGAGGGCTAGACAAGGCCGCTGGTCAAACCACGGCTAGTGGTCAGCGACTTGGGAGACGAATTTACCGTACGCTGTCGCTAGGAGAGCAGTTCAACATCAGGAAACCAGCGATTATTAATGTCTCCGATTAGTTCTTCTGATACCGCTGGTTCAAGATCACGACCAAAGTAGACATGCAGATAGGCATAATCAAAAGCCGGGCACCGATGCTGTTCGCTGTAATACAATGGACTCACATGGATCATGTCATAGGCGGTGGTGA
>DASRZI010000544.1:0-4158 GCA_035686605.1 Candidatus Zixiibacteriota bacterium | reverse complement strand
ATAGGAAGGTATATTCCAGGTCAATATGACCAACTCCGCCTTTTCTTCCGCCTTATCTTGAGCGCCCCCGGACCAGACGACGCCGGATGTGACTAACAGCACAGCGATGCACAGAAACCACGTAACGCTTTTCTTGCACTTCATGTGTCGCTCCTCCTATTATTTTTTTTCACTTAATAATTGTATGGTGATTGCCGAGGTCTGTCAAGAAACAAGCGAGTTGGCTAGAGATTCCCCATTGGGGCGCAGCCACGCGGGGCATCTTGCGTCCTGGGGGCAGACTGGGTATATAATTGGGATAGGGAAGGGAATCACTGAGGATTCTTTCTTCTCTTTTTTCTTATCCTTACCAGTATCGGGAGGGGAACTGGTGGCCTATGAGACTCAATTAGCCCTTTTTTTCCGGGATACCATAAACATAGTCCGGATTTTCGATTCTTTTTATGACATCCGAATGCATCCCCGTATCCGCCTGAAGGATATCCTTATCTCTGTATTTCTCATGCCCTAATGGGGCATCAAAGCTCTGCTGCAACTGGACATTCTCCTGCGTACCCCACAGATGCTGCGGCTGTTCCGCTGCACTAAAAGGAAGGTGGTAGTCTCCGATACCACCATCGCCCGGATCCTGAGCTGGATCGACCCCCAGGATTCCCGGCAGGCTTTACTTGCTCCGCTTACCACCCTTAATAATGAAGGACTGCTGCAGCTGCAGCCCCACAGCTATGGCTCTTCGATGCACTGCATTTCAATCAACCGATCTTCCGCATCGTAGCAGACCAAAAGGCGCACCTGCTCATCAAATACAGCCCGCATGAAGATGAGGTGGATACCAAGCTCTTCCGCGATGTGCTGGAGGATGCCAAACGGCTGTTCGCCGCCAACACTCCGGCCATCGATCCGGTTGATGAAGAACACGGCTTCGATTCCAAACGGTGGTGTTCCTGGTCCATGAAAAAAACCAGCACAGAGTTCGCCGGTTATCCGGTGAACATCCGCCCCGACTCAGGCGGATAGAGAGGCTTACCCTGGTTAAAAAGCCGGACGGTTTCCCTGATCTCTTCTCTGAGCTCAAACACCTTACCGGACAGCTTGATCGGTACATCGATGCAATGATCACTTCCTCGCTCTTGAAGTTTCAAGCTGAACTCGGGCTCCAGGGTTCTGTCCATTGCACCAGACCAGAGGGTGCGTATCGATCCCTCAGTTCCAACGATTTCCACAACCTGATGATGCTCGAACCCGCCGAGAGTCTGCGTGACGAGCGCATATTCTCCACCGCGATATTTCAACACCGAAGAAAAATTGTCGTGCAATCCTTCGATTCTCTGTTTCGAGTTTCCGTGCGCAATGACCGAAATCGGTTCGCCGAGGGATTCAAAAATCCACAGTATAAAATCGAAAAAATGTATCGGTTCCTCTAAGATTCACGAACCAACTCGTTTTCGGTCATAACGCCAGTCATCGGATCCTTTTCGGTACGGAAAACGGAAGACGCTCACCAAGGCGTAATGGGCTTGCCGATCTTACCGTTGTCAATCAGCTCTTTGACCTTACCCCATTGTGTGGATAAGCGGAACTCATGACCGATGGATAGAGCTTTTCGATTTCGCCGTGTCGTTTCCAGTAGACGATCACACTCTTCGGCGCTGGCAGTCATCGGCTTTTCCAGAAGCACGTGTTTCCCCGCATTCAACGCCTCGATCCCTACCTGTGCGTGAAGAAAGGTTGGAAGAACAATATCAACCGCCTCGACATCCACCTGTTTCAATAGCTCTTTGTAATCTCTATACACAGCGGTCTCGGGATAATCGCCGCGTGCTTTTTGATACGTTCGTTCGCTCTTAAAGGCAATGGCCATCATTTCCGTTCCCTCATCTTGGGCGATCGCTTCGGCATGATACGATCCCCAAGCCCCATAGCTAATGAGCCCAAAATTCATACTCGTATTCCTCTTTCTTCCCAAGATTATATTATCGACAGCGGGCAAGGTCCGTCTATTCCGACCCCATATCCCCCGGTTGACGATGAAACCCGGCCTGTGACCTTGGAATGCCGGTTTCACCGGCTACGCAATGGTATCATCCTGGTGGTAGATTTGCCAGCAGGAGGCCATATTGGGATGGGAGGTCAGTCGCCGCCAAACTGGCTATGCATCTCTGCAACAGTGACTACGCCTTGAGAGCAGCGTGGTTGATTCACCTGATGTATTGGTACAGCAATTCCCGGGTTCGTTCTGTAAGCAGGCTGGCGCGCCCGCTGGTGAGAGGTTGCTTTTTATCCACAATGCAGTCCCTGAAATGGCCCAGTTCTAAAACGTAGTGATTCCTGTAGGACACCGGGATTTGTTTCCGCCCCTTCTCGGTAATCCGTTCCAGAGTTCCATCCGTATATGGTCCGAGAGTCCGCCGGGCAAAAAGACTCGCCGAATCTCCGTACACCTGCAGAATGTTGTCGTGGAGCGGGATCTGCCAGCTGGCAAAGATCGTGGCCAGGATGCCTCCCCGAAAGCGAAAACTCGCCAGGGCGTCCGTTTCCACGCCCAACCGACGATCTTCCCGGATCTGCAAATGACAGGATTCGATCTCCCTATCGAGCAGGTACAGTAGCAGATCTATTAGATGGGAGCCGATATCCATGAGCGCACCCCCGCCGCTTTCCTTCGGTTTGATGAACCACTTCCTGTGGTCCGGCATCTCGGCAGAGAGGAAGTCGATAAGACAAGTACGTTCCAGGTGTACGAATCGCAAAGCCCCCAACTCGCCCGAATCTATCTGCTTTTTTATGAGCTGGTGGGCAGGATGAAAACGCATCATGTAGCCGATTTGCAGCACTACACCGTTGGCTTCAGCCGCTTCAATCATACGCTCGCAATCCACAACGGTTAGAGCCATCGGTTTTTCACACAGGATATGCTTTCCCTGCCGAGCAGCGGCGATACAGAGCTCGGCGTGGGTGTGCACGGGAGTACTGATATAAACGGCGTGGACGTTTTTGTTCCCTAAAAGTGTGGCCAGCTCGGTAGTGCAGTCAAGCCGTGGATATTCCTGTCGAAATTTCTCAAGCCGCCCCGCCTGCCTGCTGTGGGCAGCAATGAAACGTACATCCTCGAGGTTTTCATAAACCGCGGTTAGAAATCTGCGGGCCATGGCTCCTGTACCGATCAGGGCGATGTTCATAACGGCCTCCTGGAACCTTTGCTCCTCAGCTTTGCGACGGCTTGGACGATCAACTTTCCCGCTTCCGGAGCCAGCCGACTCCCCTGAGAAAGTCGTGTTTCATAGGCCCCTTCCTTAAACGATTCCATCAGCGGAACATAGCCTGCCGATCCATTCGCGTTTCCGAAGATCAAACAGTGACGCATCGGCGAGGTCCTTTTCAGCTCCAGCCCATACTCAACGAATATCTCTCCCGGCAGCCCGATAATCTCAATCTCGCCGAGGGTGATGCGCTGGATCTCAATCTGCTCCAGGCTCGGAGCGCGGCCCAAGGCCTTTTCTTCCGCTAGAAATATCAATTCCTTTTCAAGTTCCGCAACACCACCATCTTCCCTGCTTTCTCCATCGGCCAGTTGGGCCTCGACCCTGGCGATGTCCCCATCGATCTCTCCCTGGCTGCGAGCTTCTCTCCTTGGAATCGTAACCCAGGCGTGTTCCGAGTTTATCGCCGTTTCCTGAAGAAAACATCGGGATTCTATAGCACCGGCAAGCTTTCCGCCGATCGTCTTGCCTATCCTCTCCGCTTCCTGGAAGGTGGAAACCCAATCCCCCGGGGTTTTTATCTGATTGATATTGCCAAAGGCGCCGTTGAAGAACAGAACGACGGGCTTACCCGGAAGAGAAGCTTCCAGACTAGCCACCAGATACCCGGGCCAGTCCCGGGTGAACAGAAGATTGTCCTCGTTCAGAACAGTTGCGTGGAGCGTGAAGTTGCTGATGGCTCCGCTGATTTCAGCCTCTTGACTGAACAGTAGCATAGAGGCGGTGGGATCCACGGGTCCTCTCTCGGCGATTTGGGATTCATCGATCCGCTCTAAATTCAGCCGTGCGGAACCATCCTGAAGGATAATGCGGCGATTGAAGGCCAGGTCGGGGACTACGGTTTGTGCCAGCGACACAGCTGTGCTTTCAAGACGGGCCATGGCGGTGCAGACGCACC
>DASRZI010000543.1:0-4272 GCA_035686605.1 Candidatus Zixiibacteriota bacterium | reverse complement strand
CCCAATGATTGATTCTCGAAAAAACCGGCTGCGATTTTTATTGCAAAGCTGTCCTGCCCCTGAATATAGGCTGTTTTGACATCCACTTCTCCGTGATGTTCAGGTACCTCCACGCGCAGAATGGGAGGCAAGAATACTTTTCCACGGGCAAGTTCTGAAAACCCCTTCGCCACCTCGGATAGAGATTCATCATCCATGAATACACAACTGCGGAGGTCGCTCTCAGTAAAGACCGTGATATTCATATTCACACGCTCCTATGAATCGTTACATTCGGATAGTCAACTACAGACATATGGGCATTCATTCCGAATACTCAATCAGGTACGTAAGCTTTGGGCGAGATCAATCAATGTTGGTAAGCTGACATTGCCCCCACTGGCTACAATGACAACATGTTTACCAAGCTGCCTCACCTTCTTTGCCAGGAGCGCCGCAATCCCAACTGCGCCGCCGCCTTCAAGCACTTGGTGATGCTGTTCCAGTGCGAAAACCATTCCCGCCGCGATCTCATCTTCAGACACAAGCACTGTTTCATCCACATACTTCTTAACCATGTTTATCGTATAGTTGTTTTCGTTCCCTAAACCACCGACAAGTGCATCTGCGAGGGATGGTTGCTCATCGACCTCCACGATTCGACCTGCCTTAATACTCTCGATCATCGCCGGACCATGGTCCATACTGACGCCAACGACGCAGATCGATGGCTTGACGGTTTTCAGTGCTAAGGCGATTCCACTTATCAACCCCCCACCCGAAAGCGGCACCAGAACTGTATCGGTTTCAGGAAGATCTTCGATGATCTCAAGCCCAATGGTTCCTTGACCTGCGATGATGTCAGGGTCATCAAACGGGTGGATCATAGTAAGATTGAGATCGTTCATTTTTTGGTTTGCGACGTCGGCAGCCTCATCATAGGTGCTGCCGTCTATCAGGACTTCAGATCCCATATTTCGAATCGCCTCGACTTTATGCTCGGCCGTTGCACTTGAGACACTTATGTACGCAGGGATGCCAAGTTCTCGAGAAGCAAAAGATACTGCGAGTCCGTGGTTTCCTGATGAAACAGTGATCACGCCATTTTGCAGGGCTTCTGGCTCCAGGCTCATTATCTTGTTGGTGGCACCTCGAAGTTTAAAGGATCCCGTTTTCTGAAGATTTTCGAGTTTCAAGTAAGTTTCCGAGCCGGTCAATTTCGAGAGGCTTTGGGACTCAACCAATGGCGTGCGAAAAATCCTGTGGTGGATCCGTCTTCTGGCTTGATAGATGTCTGCGAGTGACGGTTCTTGGCTATGCACCGCGGTATCCTTTCCAAAAGTCCCGGATCATACTCGTTGAGCATCCACTTCAAGCCCTGGTATACGCAGCCGTTTTTCAGCAAATACCATGACCTGAGTTAATATAAAAACGATCGCCAAATAAAAAACGGCGACTATGACATAAGTATCAATGGGTTGGTAGGTTCGGGCAGCGATGATTTTTGCTTGAGTCATGAGATCTGGCACGGCAATTAAAAATACAACCGCTGAGGCCTTTAGCAAAGAGATCGGTTCATTGGACCAGGCGGGGATCACTATGCGAGCGGCTTGAGGAAGGATGATGCTGCTAATAGCTTGACCGCGTGTCATGCCAATAGAACGAGCGGCCATCATCTGACCGCTTCCGATCGCCTGAATAGCGCCGCGGAAATACTCCGCTTGATACGCCGCACTATTTAATGCGAGGACCAGAAATGCTGAAGTCATTCGGGATAAAGTTAATCCCAGCTGGGGAAGCCCGAAGTAAATCACAAAGAGCTGCACCAATATGGGTGTTCCTCTGAACAACTCGATGTAACCCACTGCTATGCGGCGAGTCCATTTACCTCCGAAAACTTTTGCAAGCGCAAGGAACAAACCCACTATCGCTCCAAATACCAGTCCCACCACTGTAAGTTGCAGTGAGATGATCAATCCCCGCGTCAATTCGGGGAGGTAGTTGATAAATATATCGATCATATTCTGCATGAGAGTTATTTAATCCCTGTCATCATCTTCAGATCCGTATAGCTCGGAAATTTTCCAAAGGAACTCACGCGTGCGTACCTCCCTGGGATTGTAAAACAAGTCGCGAGGTGGACCTTCCT
This sequence comes from Candidatus Zixiibacteriota bacterium, assembly GCA_035686605.1. Taxonomy (GTDB): domain Bacteria; phylum Chloroflexota; class Anaerolineae; order Promineifilales; family Promineifilaceae; genus UBA11865. Next base: position 2,144 of record DASRZI010000543.1, on the reverse strand, counting down.
CGACGATAACGCCATGCTCCATGAAGATAATCCTATCAGCGACTTCTCGAGCAAACCCCATCTCGTGTGTGACAACGAGCATGGTCATCCCCTCTTGGGCAAGCATCTTAATAACTTCTAGAACCTCCCCGATCAATTCCGGATCTAAGGCGGAAGTAGGTTCATCGAAGAGAATAACGCGAGGATTTATCGCTAATGATCTGGCAATCGCAACCCGCTGCTTCTGCCCTCCCGAAAGCTGGCCCGGGTACTGCCCCGCGTTCTCTTCCAAACCTACCCGCTCCAGCTGCGCCATGGCCATGGCTTCGGCTTCTTCATCCTTGATGCCAAGCACTTTAGTTAAGCCTATCTTCACATTCCCCATGGCAGTTAAATGATTGAACAGAAGAAAGTCTTGAAAGACCATTCCTATCTGTCGCCGAACATCATCTCCGTCTACGTCAGGCGCTGTGATTTCTTCTTCATTAAGCCAGATGCTCCCGCCATCCGCTTTTGTGAGCAAATTTATGCAGCGCAGAAGTGTACTTTTGCCTGTACCGCTTGGGCCGATGATGACGATGGTATCGCTCTCGTAAACCGTAAACGAAATATTCTTCAATACTTCCATGTCGCCATATCGCTTCGAGAGATTATTAACTGTGATTATCGGATCCATCACGCAGTATCCCTATACTAGGCAGCAGGTATTCTAGTCCGGTCTTCTAGAACATTCAGAAGTCGATTCGCCACAAAAGTCATAATGAAGTAAATAATGGCAACGATACTAAATGCGAGGAAAGGTTGATAGGTCCTGGCGCTAACATATTGAGCTCGGCGAAGTACCTCCGCAACCCCTATCGCATAAACTAACGAAGAATCTTTAATCACTGTTGCTACCTCATTCGACCATGACGGAATCGAAACCCTAAGAGCTTGAGGAAGGATGATGAAGCGAACTGATTTATTCTTATTCATCCCAATGGATCGAGCGGCCATCATCTGATCCGATCCCACGGATTGAATTCCGCCACGAAAGATTTCAAGCTGATAGCCACTACTGATAATCCCTAATGCAAAAGAGCCAGCGAGAAACGGTGAAAGGTTGATCGAGCCAGCAATAACAAAATAAAGAAGAAACAAGAGCACGATCGGAGGCACCCCGCGCATCACGGTGCTATACAAAGTGACGAGGCGCGAAATTACTGAGCCCCCATATACTCTCAGTAGCGCGAGCGGCAAGCCAATAACAAAGCCAAGGGGCAAGGCAATCGCTGTAACCGCCACCGTAATCCCCGTCCCTAAGAGAATAAATTTTACGCTATCAACGATCATCGAGATTGCCAGGGGTTAACCAAACTGGCTAAAGGGAGGATCGCTCACAATAGAGCACGAGTTCGTCTCACCTTTAGCCTGTTCGGTGAAAGCGCTACTGGCCAATGTGCTCTTTTGCAAGCCCTTCAATGAAGCCATCGTCGAGCATTGCTTGAATAATCTTATTTAGCTCTCCCGTCAATTCTGTTGAACCCTCGGGCGTGATGATGTTGACCGGACCCGTGGAAACCTCCGCGTGATACACGACCTTCAATCCACCGACTTTATCTGCCAGAGCGAGAGCGGGAATGTAATCTGTGATCAGAATATCAATTCGGCCGTTCTTGACGTCAAGTGCCGCCTGATCCATGCGCTCATATCGGAAGAGATTGTCCTCTGACATCAATCCTGCATCTACGAGGTTTTCGGTAGCCCAGGAGTCTGCTGTCGCACCGGTCTGCACTCCGACGATATAATTTGCTGCATCTTCGGGTACCGTAATTTCATCGGTAAACGTCTCCGATACCAAAAATCCATCTTCAGCGTAGTAGTATGCATCCGTAAAATCGACTGATTTATCTCTCTCCTCAGTGTAATTAAATGCCGCCACGGCGATGTCGATCTTGCCCTCTTGAACAGATGCGATCAGGCTATCAAAGGGCAGATCTTGTATCTCGACTTCAATTCCCATCCGGACTCCGATCTCCTTCATTAAATCAACATCGAATCCGACCATCTCTCCAGCTTCGTCATAGGACTCGAAGGGAGGATAATCAGCAGAAGTGCCCATGACGATTTTGCCGGCTTGTTGGATGGCTTCAAGTTGATTGGCTGGTTCTGAGGGACCGCATGCA
>DASRZI010000542.1:0-2422 GCA_035686605.1 Candidatus Zixiibacteriota bacterium | reverse complement strand
AGACCGCCAGCACCAATTCCATTGGCACCCGTTGGCATACACAGAGGAATCCGATGATTACTTCATGAATATTGCTGATGAAGAGCGTTTCCAGATCAAGCCCATCCCCCGCGAGTTCATTCCAGCTACTGCCCTCAGATTGATCCGAGCCCTCTCGTATTAGTCCTTTGTTCTAATATTTAGGCGAATTCACGGCTAATTCGACCAATGACATCTTAGTCGCCGTTGCCTAGAATACAACTAGGTAAGGTGAGCGGTACCAAAATCGCCACCTTAATAAGAGCGGTAACTGAGACAATGAAGCTGAACCAACCAGAACCAAGCGTATCGCCACAAGATGTTGAGCGAGTCTTGGCTGTGGGTCAATTATAGCAATCCGTGCTGACTTCTGAAGAATTGGAGGTGCTTCGCCAGGCTCTCAAGGACCAGCGATCCAGTCAGAATGGCAAGGTCACAATAGGTAATGCCAGCGTCTCTTGACGCCACGATCTGTCTCGCTTAGCATCGCTGGAAGTACCTTTCCTGAGTATATTGATGAGTGCGGTAGTTAATTTCCCTGGCTGGGCCACCTATTTACGAGTGAGCGACGAGGACAAACAATCCCCGGAACGCTCTTTCGCCATGCAGCGTCAACGTATCCAAGAGCAACTGCTGAATCCTTCAAAACAGCCCTTCAAGCGCGAGTATTGTGACATGTTGACAGGAACCTCGCCAAATCGGCATGACTACCAGTTAATGCTGGCAGATGCCGAAGCGGTAAACTTTTCCCACCTTGGTCTCTATCGGGCAGATCGATTCGGCCGGCACGCGGCCGAAGGTTTACAAGCAGCCACGAAGCTCATCAGCCTGGGAATCAAGATTCGTGTGGCTAACATGCCCACACTGACACCTGAATCACCCGATGGCTTCTTCATGTTCCTGATCCAGATGGGCCTGGCTCAGCGCGAGGTAGATGTGCTGCGCATACGTACCCAAGATGGCATGGAAGCGAAGCTTAGGGCAGGCGGTTGGCCCCACAAGGCGCCCGAAGGCTACATCAACAAGGAAAAGCTTGTCAGTAGTGGCAAGTATGATCGTTGGGTTGAGAAGGATCCGGTTTACAACCAAGGCATCAGAACAGCCTGGGTGCTGCTCTTAACAGGCCGGTACACTCTCGAGGAGATTTGCGAGGAACTGACTAGAAGAGGATTCATCCGCTCAACTGGCCGGCCGTTGGCCTGGACCGACCCAAAAACAAAACGGCGGGTGCGGGCGAAACAACGTTTACACAAAATCTTTCATACGCCATTTTATGCCGGCTGGGCCGTCTCTAAACGCTTTGGCGTCGAAATGGGTGAGGTTCGTGGCCATTGGGAGCCAACAGTCTCGACAGACGAATTCGAACGTGGCTTAGATGTCCTTTTAGAGAATGGGGATCAGAAGTCCCGCTTCATCCGCCAATTCTATTTTTTACGAAATATGCTTTGGGTGCGGGTTGGTAGCAGAACCTACAAGATGTATGGTTCAACGCCCACCGGCCGTTCAAGAAGTTACGCCTACTACATAACCCAAGCAAAGCCTGAAGGTCAGAGGCTTCACATTCCCTGTCAGCTGATCGATGCGCAAATACCCTTGTGGTTAAGAGGTGTCAATGTTGATCCAGAGCTCCTGCCTAATCTTCGTTACGTCTATCGCGGTCAGGTATCAGAGCAGGCTCATTTGGGTCGCGAGAACGAGATCGCTAAAGCAAAAAACAAGATAACTAGATTAAGAGCGGAGGAAGCAAAGCTTGGCCGGCTTCTGATAACCGACAAGATTAGCGAAGAGACCTACGAACAGCTTCGGGCGGAGTGGAAAGATAAAAATCGTTCTGCGCAAGAGAAACTCCGCAACCTGGAGCGTGATTTTTCTCGGTATCTCGACGACCTGGACATGGCGCTTTTGCTCTTGACCCAAATGTCAACGCTCTTTGACAGACTTGACGACAAAGCCAAGCACACACTTTTGCAGATATTGGTAAATCGGATTATAGTCGATCCGGATGGGAAGATCGTGGACTATGAGCTTAACCGGCCTTTCGGCTATTTGAGTAAGCTCGTCAACGACCCAACCATCAAACTTAATGGACAAAGCGGTTCGAAGCAGGTCCCCTTTGGGGTGCTAGAGGTAGAACAAGAAAAAACCCGTAAGAAATGGTTAAGGCAGGGTTTTATATTTCCATGTATTTTGCGGATAGCCCTGTTCGTCGTCGCAAAATAATTTGCGGCTATTCGCTCAGGATCGCAGCCGGCCGTTCTTGGGATCGCAATGCGGTTCCGCCAGCACAGTCGCCCGTCTACGTTTGGCTAGGATCTCAATGTCGAAGAAGCTCCCTGGCCTGGTGAATTCGGGATCCACGAAAGCGAAGACCAGGCTCTTTTTTTACCGCGTATCCGTAGCCGCC
>DASRZI010000541.1:0-8100 GCA_035686605.1 Candidatus Zixiibacteriota bacterium | reverse complement strand
AGCCATGGCCATTGCTTTTACATTGATTGAGACAGCCAAGCTCAACGGCGTTGATCCCCAAGCCTGGCTCACTGATGTTCTGGCCCGTATCGCAGATCACAAGATCAACCGCATTGACGAGCTGCTGCCCTGGAATTATCGTTCAGGTGAGTGACCATATGGACGCTTACTTCTCTTCCCCACTCCTTAGGGATTGATCGTGATGCTCAAACGATCTTGAACTTATCCCCAGGTTCGAACCTTTTTCTTTTTTTGATATCTATATTTATTTAATATTATATTACTAATATAGAGTGCCATTTTGACACTATACGAATGCCAAAGTGACACTATTTTAGTGCCACTTTGGCACTCTAAATTTCTATGGCACTGTCAGTGCCATTTTGGCACTGTGGATATCTTTCGAAAGTACTTAGTTCGATCGGATTGAATAAATTTCAACCATCTTGATCCATTTTTCACTTGAACGTAAACCATACTCCCCTCTTTCGATAAGCCCCAAATCTTCTGCTTCATCAATTGAACGGAATACGGTTCTGCGGCCAATGCCAAGGAAAGTGGCCAGATCGTCTTTCGACATAACGCAATAAGGGTATCGAGGATCAGATGAAGAAAGTTTGTGGATGCTATCAACCACGACGTAGGTATTCAAAGAAATGTCGAGTTTTTCACGCACCTCATGCAAAACAACCGTGTACCGAGGGCGTTTTTTGTACTTTCCTTTATCAACTAAATTTTCAGCAGATTTAAATCCTCCCATTGATGATAATTATACACCATAGCTTCGGGACGATGCCTGGGGATTGTCCCCTTCTCTGTCTTGATGCCGGTTCGTTGGTTCTGGTTGGGTTTCTGTGATTGTTTGGGGTTCCTCTGCTTCCGTCTTACCCCAAAGTGCCGGAGTGAAGTTTTCACCGTGAATGAGGTGTAATGCCTGAGAGAGCAAAATCCGATCCTGGGTCCTCTCCTCCCCAATTCGCATTAATTCCAGATCCCGCCTTTCAAGTTGCTTGTCTTTTTCAGCCAATTGATCCGTTAGTGCGTCTACAACGCCGACGGGCACCGACACATATTTGTTGTCTTCGTGTGTCGTCGCTTGTTTTCTTGCCGTCGGGGGTTCTTCCACAGCTTCATTAATAGTGCGACGATCGGTGTCAACTGACGACTGTCGCTGATTGTCATCGATCGTCGTGTCATCGTTCTCGCCAGAAACAGAGTTGACTTGCGAGTGCGACACGTCGGGAGGTGTCGACGTGTCGTCATCAGTCGGTGCCATCAGGCGGGCAGCATCTTCGAGCTCAAGAATTTCCTTTATCTTGAGCTCCACGCTCTGTGGATTTGCCAGCCACAACGTCCCTTTGTCGGTATTGTATTTCCTGGCTTCAAACGAACCGTTTTCACAATACCGTTGCAGAGTGCGGGTGGTGCGGTGAATCTTTGCTTCCTGGAAACGAGCAGCGACTTTGGGTAGGCTCAGCGAGTAAATCGAGCTGTCGATAAAAGTTGCTTCATGCCCTTTTGGGCTTGCCGTCGTCTGTCGCTGATCGTCGTAAACTGACGTTTGATAATCTGTCATGCACCAATCGTATCACGAGCGAGGGAGAGGTGTGAGAATATGTACACAACGGAGTGTGGGGCTACCCTCGTCATCCCGTGTCGGTTCTAGGAAACAATTATCAAACTGTTCGTATTTCCCGGTATCACCATTCATCTTGAGGATGGGTGTGAGGCCGGTGACAAATGGAAGATCGTGAGCCAGAAGTTTTTGGATGGCATCTTCAGGCGGGATGGTATCACTATCAACAAAGAAAATGTGGGTGAGTTGTTCTTGAGAGAGAAAGAAACGCACTAACTCGTTACGCGCCCGATCATGTGGGGTCATGCGAAAAGTGAAGTAGAAGTTGATGTTGCTATTATCAAATTGTTTGGTCCACTGAAGCAATCGAGATACGAGCAAAGAGTGGATCGATCCCATTGTCGGTATCGCTATAAGAAGATTTATTGGTTGGTTATTCATTGCCTGAATTATACCAGACAAAAAGAAACCCCTCGCTGTGAGGGGTTAGTTAGATTGGGTCAATGGACGTGTTCACATACGCCATCAATCACCTGGTGTAGTTTACTGGTGACTGCTGGGTTTTCAGACACCCTTCCTTCCAAAGCAAAGGTGGCGGCGTTGAACAATCTAAAAGCTGTTCTGTCGCCCCAATCAAAGGTGTCGGGGTCATCCCATTTCTCGGCCACCGTAGCAATCCGTTGGACGTTGAGTATGTCCTGGCGGAACATGGTCATGATAGCGTGGTCGGCCTGTTCCTGGTTAAGAGGTGTGGCCTCATACCGTTGAAAGCATTTCTGCTGTTCGGCACGTTGATTGGCCAATGGTTCGATGATTTGCATAATCATACCAGGCAAGTCCCGCACGGCATTGACTGTGTGTCGCCGCATCACGGTATTATCGCCAATGAAAGCGAGATTATCACAGACAAAGACACGGCTACCGAATGAGATACCGACCGGGAACTTCTTATCGTTTGAGTTCCGTAATCCGATAGTATCTTCGTAACCGCCGTAAGTACTGCGTAAAGACAGAAGACCAAAGAACCGCATACCATCTTCAGTCACCCCGTAATTCTCCTCGGTCACTTCATGGCCGTAGAAAGACAACGTGTGTTTCACCAGGTCAATGATCCGGTGATGAGGGATAGGAATATGTGATTTGGTAGCTTCGGGTGCTTCAATTTCCCGCAATGCTTCATAGGGTGCTGGAGCTGCTCCAGCGTGCAACATTAAAGTCATTGGTAGTTACTCCTTTCAAGGTTCTAACTACCAATAATTATACCTTACTATTCAATTACAGAGTAAGTACCTGGGTACACTCGCTTAAAATGCTTGCCCTTCGGCAGCTCTCGATTGATAACGCCTCGGATACCAGCCTTCCAATCGTCCGCTTGTTTTGCGTCCCTCTTGTACTTTGTTATCTGCTTGTAGATTTGCTCTAGGGTAGCTAGTCCACCGTTTGCTTCAATTACCTTCTTGATAGCTGTAATTTTTGTCATAAAATATTTGTTACTTGAATATGTATCTCATGATACACCTGCATACAAAAGATACAATAGTAATAGTTAGCTACACAATTGGACGGCGCGACGTCAGGAACTTCACTCTGAAAAACCCAATCCGCAAAACTCGATACTGTGAAACGACTCTAGTTCATTCAAACACAGTAACCGGAATTGTCTCGATGAGGTAGCTGAACAGTACAGTTGGTCAGGTGACATAAAGCTCACGTTGAAGGTCGAAGAACGACTTTCTGATCTCGCCTGTCTCTCCCAATGCGGCTTTGGCGTCTGTCCTAAACAATTCACTAACTCGGTTATGCTGCCCTGCATCAGTCTTTTTCGACGAACCGCTCATCAGTCAAATCCCTCCACTTTTCACGGGCAAGTCCACTTGAACCTTGATTTGTCGACGAGACCTCCAGCTCGCTTAAATCCATCCATATGTAATCAGTATACATCATCGGCCGCGTTCTCGCCCCGCCATCTATCCCCCGTGCCAGTTGGACGGATATCATGTGCCCGCCGATTGTCATCGCGCTCCTGCGCCTTGGAGGCATTCGTTGCTGCCGTCAGTCGAAATGCTTCTATCACATCGGTCAGGGCCAATGTGGTGTGCCGCCGGTCACGTAGTTCATCACGATAGAACTCCACCTCACTCTTGAGATCTTGGATACGAGCCTGCAGTTGCTGAACAACGGAGTCTATGTCTCGCACCGGTTCGCCCTGGTTTGCATGAGTTGGCGCCTGTTCGGAGGGTTGGTCGGGATCTAGATTGCTCTGTTGAGCAGGCGCACCGGAGGCAACGTGTGAAGACGGGTTCGCACCCGTGCGCACAATGGCGGTTTCGGAAACACTAGTCAGATCGGCAGTCTCATCGAACGCACCGATGCGAACTTGTCCGGACGCCTCCGGGTCAGTTTGCGCGGGTTCACTAACAATAGAAGATGATCGACGGGCCTCAAATTCCAGCTCCTGCTTGATCTTTCGGTCGAGGGAGGTGCGCTCGATCGTCCAGCGGAAGCCGTTCTCAACGTCCTCGCGGCGCACAACAACGTCGCCATTTTCTGGATCAAGATGGGATCGGTGAGCCCACTTACGAACAGTCTTGGCAGTGCGGGGAAGGCCCTTGATTGCACAATATGAAACTGCCTCTGCCACTGTCAGCCATCCAACGGATACACTCGCAGTGGTTTGCTCCGGTTGCATTTCATTTGTGTTCTGCAGAATATTGAAGTTCATATCTAAATCATATCATGAAGGCTATAACTTGCTCGCGGTAGGGGAGCAGCCTTTTATTAGGTCATACCAATGTCCTAAAAAGCCAGGGACAAAGATCATGCAGTCTTTCGCTCCTAATTAGGCTGCGCAAATAGGAAATATTCTTGATTGAGCAACCAATAAACCCGATTGATCAGGACTACGAAGTCGACCTGCTGGGCAGTATTCAGCAAGCGCTTGCAGGTCTTCAGGGGTTCGATGTAATGGCGCTTGAACTCATTCAAAATGCTGATGACGCCGGCGCTGAAGAGCTCATTTTTGACGTTCGAGATGACAAACTGTTCGTCCAAAACGATGGTCAGTTTTCAAGTTGTGGTCTCATTGCTAAACGTTGCCCTTGGGAGGAGACGGGCGGACCAGATGGACTGAGGCGCCCATGTAACTTTCATGCTATCCGCATGATGGCAAGTCGGAACAAGATTCAAGCGAGCGGGCAGATCGGCCGTTTCGGCATAGGCTTCGTATCAGTTTTCCAAGTTACTGATGTGCCAATCATAAGATCAAATGGAATTGAGATGAGGCTGAACCCAATCGATGGGAAGGCGCCGACCCTAAAGCATGCTGATGGTGGAGGAACAGAGTTTGAACTGCCGTGGGCGTCAGCAAATTCACCAACGCGAAGATCTCTCAACGCCTCGCAAACGCCACCTGAAATAGTGCCTCTTATGGTTGAGAATATAATAGATGCGATGGAACGAGGACTCTACTTCCTTCGTTGTCTAAGGCGCGTTGAATTGCGTCGAAACGGAGTCCCAGAAAAGTCAGTAACTGTGCGTCGAGAAGACGGAGTATTGACGTTCGAGGTGAAACCTGAAAGCCGTATTGAACATTGGAAGATACTGACACGCGACTGCGGCGATCTGGCTGGAGAACATGAAATTTTCGACAAGTTCCCTATCCTGCGAGATCTCGATCGTACAACTGCTGTTCAGGTTGCAATACCGTTATTCGAACATCAGATCGAGGGATTACTCTACGCCTACTTACCAACCGAACAACCATCTGGAATGCCTGTTCATATAAATGGAGATTTCTTCCCCCATCCTGACCGACGCTCAATAGTTTGTTGAGGGATGGGATGACGGTGAATTCGAAGCTGTCGAGGCTTTTGACAGCCGGGAACTTTGCCACATTGATCCGGCGCTCGATCATGCGCCTTTCCCGTTCGATCAGCTCCAGTTCTGACAGGCGCAGCAGGTACTGCACATGGGTCTCATTGCGGGCAGCGCATTGCCGGGCGAGCTTGTCATACTCAGCCAGGAAGGTCGGCAACATCTGCCAACAAGAGACATTGCACCGCTGTTGTGGCACAGATATTTAATTTAGTGCGCCAGCACAAATGTCACCTCAGTGGCCCGGAGGAAGCGGGAAAGACAGCCGTACACAGACTGATCAGCGATTTTTGGAAAGGCCTTTTATAACCCGATGCCGGCGCGGTATATGGACTTGCAGAATTGAGGTTACATTGCCTCGCTCAAACGTCAGTGCAGCCTCGATAATGACAAGGTTCAACCGATATAGCACCTATGACTGGCCAGTAAGGGTTGGTTTTGTGGATTGTTGTCACATTCTGCTGCGGATCACTAGGTAACTCCAAATCGAATGCACTGGTACTCGAGAAGAGTGCGATGATGAACAAAGCACCGAGTATTCTCATATAGTATAGCATTTCGGTCTCCCTGTTCTTGTCGTTTATCAGCCGGATACTATCAGCGGAGAAAGAACCATGCCTTTCGCACACATGGTTACCCGATCAGCCGACAATAGATTGCAAGCCTCGGTGTTGACTATCCGAAATACGAGATTTGTGTGGTCCACCGCACCGCATTGGGTTCTCTGGCCAGATAGATAGATACGAAGGACCAGACACCGGGTTGGCAGCCCCGTCTAGTCACCTGAGTTTAAAGTTCGCCACATAAAGTCTGTTCTACCTTCAGGCAGAAGTGTTTGGCTGCAGGGAGGAGTTCGCCGGCGGATTTGGCTCTTCGATAGTGAACCGCCCCGGCAATTCCGAGGCGGTTCGGAGGAAGTTTTATCGAACTTAACGGATTGATCGACTTCGCATTTACCCGTTAATTGCTCGGCACTTTAAAGCTTTTGAGTGTGTCGGAAGGCAGTTCACCAAACAAATTATAATAATACTGTGCAAATCGGCCGAAGTGATAAAACTCATATGCGGTCGCCAATTCCGTTACAGTAGCCTGACCATGAGACGTAATCTGCAACTCCTGACGAACCAAATTCAACCGCCTCGCAAGCTGATATTGCAATGGTGTGATTCCCAGGGTGGTTCGAAATGCCACTTGCAGAGTGCGCGTTGCACAACCAAGCATTTTGGCAAGATCGGATACTGTAAGGACTTTTTTCAACCCGAACTTTTCGATCTTTTCGAAGGCCCGCTCGACCAGGAGCCAGCCAGACAAATTCATTGTGTCGGGTTCTGGTAAAACATTTACCGTTTGGGATCTTTGCAATACGCTAACGGTTAGATTCACCGCCTTCTCCCTTGCCGCCAACGACCAATTTCCTTGAGAATCCCCATCGCGCTGAGAATCCGCCAGCTGGCTGACCGCCGCCGCCAAACCGCGATACATTGCTGTTTCTGATTTCAGGAGAGGTATGCGGCAATTTTCCGGACTTAGGTTGGAAAGTTTGATATTGTTAAATTCTACTCCCCAATCCGCGAGCATGTCGACCGAAGTGCTAATCTCAAAGGACTCGAAACCTTCGAACAAAATGCTGCGGTATTCCCGCCCTCCACCGAAGATCAGCATTGTTCCTTCCTGAACTTCCTTTCCGCAGAAAATATTGCGAGCGAAGCAGACAACGAATGTTATCCGGTCATGAGCCACACTCATTTGATCAGCGAGACGCCGATTGGTCTCCAAATGCGAAAGCGTCAGACCAGAATCAAAGGCCAGTTGATCCCATCCCAGTTTCAGCCGGCCCGGACTTATCTGGGTCACGTCAACATCCCATCCAAGCAAGACACTCCGGAAATGATCGAAATCCAAAAATACTTCGCTCACCCGGAAAATTGCTTTGTTCATTCTGGTGTAAAGCCTTAACTTTATTCGGATTTCGGATAGTGAACGATGACAAAGCAGAGCCTACCACCCATCGAAAAATTTGCAACTCAAGCGAGTAAATAATGCTTTTCCGAATCCTGATTGACAAGAAAGCTTAAGCACAGCGGCATTGACCTACGTCAAAAATCAAAGTCGAGGTTGGAAGTGGCGACTATATGGTATTGGAAATGTTACGACGTGTGAATAGCCCCTAGATTTGTAGACACTTTGCCCCCTAAAAATGAGGCAAGGAGTTCATCATGGGCAATGTACGATTTACAGAAGATTTCAAGCTTGATGCAATCAAGCAGATCACTGAACGAGGTTATTCTGTTGCGGAAGTTTCGCAGCGCCTGGGCGTGAGTACGCATTCCTTGTACGCATGGATGAAGCGATATGTGGCTTCTCCTGGTACAGCAGAGAAGGACGACCATTCCTCAGAGATCAGGCGGCTGAAGCAGGAACTGACCCGTGTCACCGAGGAGCGTGACATACTAAAAACAGCCACCGCGTATTTCGCCAAGGATGCAAAATGAGATACGTGTTCATCAAGGTGCATCGCCCGCAGTTCAACATCCGTACCATGTGCCGGATGCTTTGTGTGCACCCCAGCGGGTTTTACGCATGGCTGAAACGACCGTTCAGCAAGCGTGCCATTGAAGACAAGCGGCAAACAGAGCTGCTTAAAGGTGCTT
>DASRZI010000540.1:0-4820 GCA_035686605.1 Candidatus Zixiibacteriota bacterium | reverse complement strand
GCGTGCTTTAAAACCAGCGACTCTTGACTATACAACCTTTGTCCACCTAGTAGACGAACAAGGCAATCTAGTAACGCAATCTGATTCCATTCCAGATAATGGAAGTAGTCCAACCCATATCTGGCGTTCCGGTGATGTCATTCGAGATACCCATACTCTGACTGCAAATGCGCCGACTGCGGGAAGTTTATTGATCGGCGCATATGACCTTGAGACCCTGACGCGGCTTGCCGCAAATATTGATGAGGTTCCATTGGTCGACGATGTCTATCGCCTGCAACTTCCGCAATCTGGCAATTACATCACAACTTTACATTCGCGGATTCATAGACACAAGCCTCCATTCCCAAACACCCGGAACTTTAGGCCAGGGAGTCAAATCTTCTGGCACATTGAGAGTTCAAAACAGCTTCCAGTGGAGCCGAGTGGTCTCAGTCTACCCTGGCCACTGGGGCCTCGAGCGACAGGCTGTCGCATTGACTTCTGCTGATAGTATCCGGATTCCGTTGACCTATCGTTGCCAGAAACCAAATCGTTGGTGTTCAGTTAGTCTTGGGTAGTGGTCTGATTATCCGTATCTTCGGGCACTCTGAGGCTTAGCATAGCAGCCCCCCCCTTGAAGGTCAGAGAAGCCGGGACCCTCAATATCCTGGTGACCGGAGACGGGCGAAGCAGACACCGGAACATCACCTACTTCCGCCACCAGTCGCTGGAGTACATAAATGCAGGGACGTGGAAGGTAACCCTGGAGCCTGATGAGTTGGGGGAAATGGCAACGGACTAGTTAATCCGCATTGCTCTTTGGAGAACTAGGCCATTTAGATACACCAGATGGAGTGATCGCATCGTTGGATCATTGTTGGTCGTTGGTTGGACTATTTGAACTCATATTGAATGGAGTGCGGGAATTGCAGCGACCCTTCCATACGTTTTAAGCCTTGGGAATCAACCACCTCAAGACGTTCGCCAGTGCTTTCTGCGTACACTCCCACCGAAAGGAGATAGCTGCCAGACGCGACTCCGTCCAGATCAAGAGTCATCGTGTCTACTACGGGATTCCCCGGCCACCATAATGATGTCGGATACTGCCAGTTTACTGGCATGGCGTCAATTTGACTGACTATCATCCCTGAAACGGGATCGATCAAATGTATGAAAATCTTGTAATCCTCGACCATCTCCCTCAAAGATAACCAACTCATGGTAAGAGCAAGCTGATGGCCTTCTTGATTAATTTGCAGATCTTGAAGGAGAAGCTCATCACCATAGGTGGCATTGATTCCGAGATCCTCTTTTTGCGCCGGAAGTCGACAGGGATTGGATTGGACATTTATTTCACCTATACACCAGGCACCTCCTTCTTGTGTACCTTGCGGGATCCGAATGAGTTGCATCTTAAGGTGATATTCGCCATCGGGAAGCACTGGATCCAAGGGAATAGAGTAGTATCCCTGAGTAATAGTTTGAACGGGCCAAGTCTCGTTTGGTTCGAGATCGGTCAGTGGAAACTGTGTCATTTGTTTAGTGGCTCCATTTGAATTGACTAGAGAAACCTGCACTTCATAACGCACGGTCAATGGCATCGAATTAGCCCAGGCAGTATTCAAACCAATAACCTGCCCTGGATTCCAGCAGTTAGATGGTAAAGATGCGGCGACTTGATTGAGTCCATCAACCGGTTCATATAAAGAATCAAGATCAACCCCCACCTGTGGTTTCGTGCTGTATATTGCAACTCGTTCATCCTCATAACGCGGCGATGCAACTAAGTATCGTTTCCAGTGATTTACCAAGTTTATATCCAGTAGATCCTTGTGAATGACAAGGTATCCGATGCCGTCATTAGCCAATCTGAACAACTGCTCCCCCACGTCACCGTTAGGAATGGGATATGGGAAACTCTCTTTAAGCGCTGCAAGCCACGGATTTTTGTAGACAAAGGCGAGAGCGTCATCCGGCAGACGTGAGGCGTTGCCCTGCACTATCGGGCGAGTATGGAAGGTCTGGTCAAACATATACTCCTTGCCACGTCGAAAAGGCAAATTTAAGACGGCGAAGTCACCAGGTTCTGCAGCTATGGCTTCGTAAAATGTCTTGTCGTAGGAAACATCATGTCCCCTGGCTGGGATGATCAGGTATTCAGCCGTTATAAAGACGATAAAGACAACGGTCCATAGCTTTGGCCACACTTTGGAAAATCGTGGGTATCGCTCCGTCCACATCGCCAGAAACACCCGGAAACCCAAGGCAGCTAACATTGCGACTGGTAAAGCAAGGAAGATGTTAAACCGATCCGGAACGCGAATCAGGCGTACGATGCTTAGAGGCGCCAATAATTTATAAAGAGTAGGGGCGCCTTCAAAGAAGTCGCCATTAATGCGCAACACCGGCCCAGCGGCGAGCCCAACAAGTACGACGCAAACGCCTAACCATGGCAGGCTATTCCTTCTGTCCTTCCACAGTGCAAGTACGGCAAGTAGTAAGGACATAAAGCCAATGAATGCAGGATAGCGGCGATCAAATGAGCGATCTGGATAATAACTGTCATAAAGAGGCTGGCTCCACTCGCCGAATAACGGATTGGACCTTGGTGGTGTAACGTAGGCAAGTAGATCCGTCTGCATTCTAAACTCATCGCTCTCGTTAAAAACATCAGCGCCCCCGCCGTCACCTGACATATCGCTGGCCAATAGTATGATAGGTGGCAGCAGAAGCAGTACGGCGATCACTGCCGCGAAAAGCGTGCGGCCGAGTACTATTCGGCGGTGCTCGATCGGCCACCAATCGCGTATCCGAAGCAGAAAATAGGTCATCCCCATGGCAGTGACCGGGATGAGGTTCTGCCACCGCGAATAGCCGGTCAGAGCGTACGCCCCACCGGTTAACAATGCATCTTGCCAACGACGCTTCTCCAGCAGATTTATCAGTCCAATCATGAATATGGGCACCGCCCAGGTGGCGATAAGGTTAGGGTGATCTAACTGGCTGATGCGATTCGGCCAGGCGATGTAAATGACACCGGCTATTAATGCTGCCCATGGCTTAAGTGTTAGTCGTTTTGCCAATATATACGCAGCCCAGCCCCCAAAGAGAAGTGAGCCTAGCAGCACCAAATTATATGCGGGGATATCGCCGACCAAGGGCGCCAGGACAATCCAAGGGAGTATATTTAGCCAGGCAAAATTGTGGGTGACCAAGCTAACACCATTTGGGAAGAACAAAATCGGTGTGAAAAATGGTGATTGACCTTTGGAGAGGGCATCGCGAACCCACCAACCATTCCAGTAATGGAGTAATGTGTCGGTGGATGTGCCTGGCATATGTGTTGCCAGCCGGGCGATCGTTGGCCAGGTAATGATGGCGATGATAAGCAAGTAACAAAGCGTAACTATGCCTGCTTCAACAAAGGCAGATCTTTGCTCTTTTGTGATCGACTTCCTCCTGGTATTCATCGGTGACACTACGGATCTTTTGCATGTGGGCGACAACAGCCAGGTTAATGATATTATAAATTGAGATCTGAGCTGCGAACCGATGTTTCCGTATATCGGCCTCAAGTCGAGAAATGGATTACCGTGGATCCTAGATCCCGCCGCCTCTTTTACTCATCAATCCACCTTGGAAAAGAAGCTGAAAGTTTCACTATTCTGTTCGTTAGTTTAGCCAAGATTCGAACAACCGGCGAGTTGGCCTAACCACATGACGATCAGCGTCAGATCAGTGCAGGCACTGAAAAAGTTGGGGGATTCGGGAAAGATTGCGGCTGATTAAGCTCCCAATTACCAAAAGGAGTGGTTGCTAATTGGGTAAATGAGTAGGACCCTGTAGATCATGGAAGGAGATTTCGAGGTCAGGAGCTCGTGTGCGGAATTGAAAATGGCCTAATACGGAAGGCTGTCCTGCAAGCTTATTGAAGTCGCTAGAGTACATAGAGGCAATAGCCTAGCGGCTGGAACTGGGGGAAGTTGCGGCTGATTAAGCCTTACACGACGCGATGTCGCGTAGTTCCGTACGAGGCTCCAGTTAACCGGATACCTACGGCCATAAGTGGCCGTGGAGTTTTCGGATTCCGTTCTCAGCCTGCATCGCCGGGAGACCTATTAACTGGGGACCCTCGATATCCTGGTGGCCGAGGACATGCTTCCGGTACACTTCTACAGTACCTACTTCCGCCACCAGTCGCTGGAGTACATAAATGAAGCGACCTGGAAGGTGACGCTGGAGCCTGAGGATTTGGGCGAGGTGGCGGCGGATTGAAGGCATAGGCGACAGGCTGTCGCGTTGGTCGATTCGAGGTCCGGTTGACAGCCTAGGCTAAGGGAGATGTTATAATTCACAGCGTTTGACTGAAACGATTCGTGCAAGCTAGACCACCGATAAACGGGCAATAACTGCGAAAGGTGGCACATTTGAAGAAGGAGATTTCAATGGCGACTTATGTGTTGGTTCATGGCGGTTGGGACGGCGGCTGGGCATGGCGGGGGATCGCTCGACGACTGCAAGCGGCTGGACATGAAGTCTTCACGCCCACCTTGACAGGATCTGGCGAACGGGCTCACCTAGCCAGCCCTGATGTCGATCTGAGCACCCAGATTATGGACGTTGTCAATGTATTGCGCTACGAGAAGCTTGAAGAGGTGATTCTAGTCGCCAACAGTTACGGAGGAATGGTCATAACTGGCGTGGCCGAGAAGCTGCCATCACGAATCAAGCAAATGATTTACCTGGACGCCTTCGTACCTGTAGACGGCGAATCACTCGCTGATCTTGCCGGACCGGATGTTATGGGCTACATGGAACAGGCGGCGGCGGCCTTCGGC
>DASRZI010000539.1:0-4449 GCA_035686605.1 Candidatus Zixiibacteriota bacterium | reverse complement strand
TCACAAGGAGAGGATTACTGAATATGACAGTACTTGAAAAGAGTGAAACCGTCGTACTGACTGATGCTGCTGCACAGGTAGTTCGCAATCTTCTTATCGAGAAAGAAGTACCAGATCACGGCTTGCGAATCTTTGTTTCTGGCGGTGGTTGTTCAGGCCTCCAATATGGCATGGCCCTAGAAGAAGAATCGCGCCCATATGATCACATCGTCGAACATGACGGTGTTCGGATCTACATAGATCCGACTAGTATGATGTACTTGGGCGGCGCGGTGGTTGATTACGAAGACAGTTTGATGGGCGGCGGATTCCGGATCGATAATCCGAACGCCGTTTCCTCCTGCGGCTGTGGTCACTCTTTTAAGACAGAGGCCGAGTCGGCTCAAAGCGCTACCGGTCACGGCGGTGGTTGTGCCTGTGGTTAAAAGCCGCCACTAATTTGAAGAAGACCGCGGGGCGTCTAATCAATTGATTTGACGTCCCGCTTTGTATGTAAGGCGAAAATGGCTGCTCGATATTTCACAGTGGAGGAGGCGAACTCTCTTCTTCCAGGCATTAGACCTGTCATGGCCGAGCTCATGGAGCGCCGGGCTCGGGTGGTTACCACCAAAGGGGAGATGTCAGAGACATTCGAGTTCAGCCACAGCGATTTCGGAGGTGCTGTCGCCTCGTCCATTGTTGTGGACTTCATAGCCATTGAACGATTAGCCAAGAAGATCCGCTCAAATGGATGCGTGATTAGAGATTTAAACGCCGGTCTATTGGATTTTCTATCTGAACGCGATGGACGAGAGATTTACCTCTGTTGGAGATTCGGCGAGCCACGAATCGAGTACTATCACGAACTGCATACCGGATATCAGAGCCGGCAGCGTATCTAATTGTCTGGAACATTTCCCGCTGCAGTATCTATGTTAAGGGGTCGGCACCAACATTGATTACGAAATATCTACCTCTGAGGCGACCGAATCCGAGAACCTCTGACATCGTCTGGCTAGATCTTGGGGATCTGGGGGACCTGGTGAATCCAAGCGGTCCACATGAACAGTGGCAGGACCACGGACTAGGATTACTGCGGACCATTCTGCACCAGCACGGAATAAATACAGATCTCCTGTCTACTCGGGCGATCACAGATTGGGAGCAACTTCGTCGCCAGATTAGGGGTTATCAGACGTTGATTATGAATGTCCGCAGCTATACCTATCCGATGGCTTTGCAGGCGGCATTGATATTCAAGGAAGTCAATCCGGAGGGCATCGTTCTGACCGGTGGCATGCACGCAACTGTGGCCCTGGATGAAATGTCAGAAGTTGCAGCGTTCGACAAGATTTGCCAGGGACCCGGTGAAAATGTGATCGTCGACTTGGTTAGCGATCCAGGATCCTTCCCACGAGTAATACTCGCTCAAGGAGCCAAATCGATGGCTGAATGGCCAAAAATCGATCGTGCCCTTTGGCCTAAACCAGCCAGCCGCAAACTACGCAAGGGCTTTAACTGGCCTCTGGAGCCTGAATGCGGCTGGGGACCAGCCCCAGTAGCAACAATTCTGACAAGTAGAGTCTGCCCCTGGCAGTGTGTATTCTGCAATGAAAATTCCTACATACCCAATATGGGTCGCAGACCCGTTGATATGGTAATCGAGGAGTTGAATTACTTGGACGAGACCCATGGCCCTCTTGGGTCGGTCGTAATCCACGACTCCATGTTCTTTCAAAATCCTAGATGGCTGGAAGAATGGATAGTGAAATACCCGCGCGATGCGAATAAGACCTGGTCTTATTGGGCGGCGGGGAGAGCCGATACCGTGCGCCAATGGCCGGAGTTATTCGAAGCCCTCGTTAAAGAGACCAACTGGCACATGGTCTCGATTGGTTTTGAATCGGGCAGCGATCGCGTTCTGCGGATTCTAAATAAGGAATGTACGGAAGAAGATAACTACTTCGCCATCGACCTTCTGCATCGAATTGGTGATGAAATGGAAGCAGATGGAAAGGAACCGCCGGTATTCTGGTCAAACATCATGCTTGGAATACCTGGTGAGACTCATGAAGATGCTTTCAAGACCATGCGGATGCTCAAATACATGCGCCGGGTGATGCCTTCAATCGCTTTCTATGCTCCTTACCCCGGCTCCGCCCTGGGAAACCAGTTGATCGCAGAGGGCAAGAGCATGATGACCAGGGATAATTACCACCGCTTTCCCGATGATGAGAAGGTGAAGGGTGTCGATTACAAATTCTACCGGGATCTGCTTGCAGGGCATTATGATCGGGAAATCAATCAGGGTCTGGCTCGCCGTCCTTCGATAGAGGACGTGAGCTACACGGATGCTCTTACGAAGGCATAACTATGAGCAGCTTCAGCAATCCCCACTACATGTATCTATTTGATTTGAAGAATGGAAAGAAGAAGCTTGCCTACGGCAAGTCTCCCGAAGATGCGCTTGAGATTTTGGGTTTCCGTTTGAACAAGCAGGAGATGGATGAGATAATCGGCGAGCAGTTTATCAAGATTTCACAGCGAAAGATGCAGGAGTATATTCATCTTTTGGGTTGATCAGATCGCAGTCATTCACTTGTGTTGATATCAAAACGCCGCGATTATCATCGCGGCGTTTTTTGTTTTGCAGCTCGTCGAATACTGCCTATCTTTCAGACATAGGTACGAGGTCTCTCTCCTCTTCGCCAAGATAGATCTGCCTTGGTCTGGCTATTGCCTGCTCCCGATCCAATAGCAGCTCTTCCCATTGGGCAAGCCAGCCAACCGTACGGGGAATTGCGAATAGAACCGGAAACATCGCTATGGGCAAGCCCATGGCCTGGTAAATGATGCCGGAGTAGAAATCGACATTCGGGTACAGTTTACGACTGACGAAGTATTCGTCCTCAAGTGCGATTTGTTCCAATTCCAGGGCAATATCCAGCAGCGGATTTCGGCCAGTAACATCAAACACTTCGTCTGCGATATGCTTGATGATTTGTGCCCGGGGATCATAGTTCTTATAGACACGATGACCGAATCCCATCAAACGAAATTCGCCCGCTTTTACCCGCTCGATGTATGCCGGAACGTTGCTAACATTACCGATTTCTAAAAGCATCTTCAAGACTGCTTCGTTAGCCCCACCATGTAAAGGTCCGTAGAGGGCCGCCGCTGCACCTGCCGCAGCACTATAAGGATCAACCCGGGAACTGCCAACTGACCTCATGGCGTTGGTTCCACAGTTCTGTTCATGATCCGCATGCAAAATAAACAAAACATCAAGCGCACGTTCCAAAACTGGATCAGGAATATATTTTGGCTCCGCCCTTCTGAACATCATATTCAAGAAGTTACCCGCATAGCTGAGCTCTGGATCCGGATATACAAACGGATATCCCTTCGCATGCCGGTAAGCAAATGCAGCCAAGGTAGGCATCTTAGCCGTCAGGCGGGTCATCTGCAATCGCCTTATTTCAGGATTATCTACCTGCTTCGCCTCTGGGTAAAACGTCGACAAGGCAGCGATTGTGCTTATCAACATGCCCATTGGATGAGCGTCGTATCGGAATACATCGATGGATTGTTTAATGTTTTCGTGGACGAGGGTGTGCAGCCTGATATAACTTTCATATTCAGCAAGCTGCTCACTATTCGGCAGCTCCCCAGCTATGAGTAAATAGGCCACCTCAAGAAACGTGCAATCTTTGGCCAGCTGCTGGATAGGATATCCTCGATAACGCAGTATCCCTTTATCACCGTCGATGTAGGTTATCCTGCTGATGGTAGACGCCGTATTCTTAAAAGCTGGATCGTAACTCATAATGCCGAAGTCATCGTCGTCCACCTTAATGGCTCGTAAATCCATTGCTCGAATGGTGCCATCGTTGATCGGCAGCTCGTAGTTTCGTCCTGTCCGATTATCGGTTACCGAAAGTGTTTCATGTGTCATACTGTCCTCCGTTACCCGTTATTCCAAGAATCTTGGGAGGTAATTAGCTAGCTGGCTTCGTCGATTCTCGAATAGATTTCTCTGCGGGAATCGAAGGCCGATTGGTTTATTGGACTATAAGGAAGCAGTCTACAAGTATAACCAAGTTTCGGGATTAATAAAGAAGAATACGTCTGCATACGGGCCTTTAATCTGGAAGATCAATGGGCGAATGTTGCGCCCTGCAGGCAAACGATCCTTACGAATATCAACGCTTCAAAAACACCGTGGCTCAGAAAATTCGGCCAACGATATCCACAACCATTGAAGTCCTGGTGCGAAATCTGATTTCCATCCCTTCGATGATATAATCGAAGTAGGAATAACATCGAAAACTAACAGTGAAAGAACCATTCCTCTGTCCAAGATGCCGCACTGAGCTGGCGCATGATTCGGAATTTTGTCCGCAGTGCGGTCAAGAGTTCTGCCCGAGCTGTCTATCCCCTTTAAGTTTAGAAGCCACCTCCTGCAAGATC
>DASRZI010000538.1:0-3150 GCA_035686605.1 Candidatus Zixiibacteriota bacterium | reverse complement strand
TCCTCTTTGATAGACACACGCCTGTAACCGGCAAACATTTCTTGCAAAATCTCGTCTGCATCGGCGGGTAAGCTAAGACCCAGTACATTTTCTATTTGAACGGTCCGGCTGGTTCCGGAAACATCGGCTAACAGGTCACGGGCAATTTTAGATCCACCGGGAAGAGGCTGCTCATTCAAGGCCAGACAACGGGCAATATCCTGACTAAGCTGCCGGCAGCTCCCGTAACGAGTCCGTCTATCACGGGCAAGAGCAGAACCTAATAAGGCGAGCACGTCCCTCGGCACTTTGTCTAAGAGACCAGAGAGATCGATGGGATCAAATGAGATAGCATTTAGTAAGGTCCGGCTGACAGTCTCACCTCGCAACGGATTGTAACCGGCGATGGCTTCAAACAAGATAAGGCCCAAGGAATAGATGTCAGTTCTGGCGTCAAGCGCTTCCCCATTGGCTTGCTCGGGCGACATGTAAGCGATAGTGCCCACAATGCCGCCACTTTGGGTCAGTTGATCGTCGTCCTGGCGGTGAGCCAGACCAAAATCGGCCAACTTGATCGTTCGCGTCCCATCATCGGCAAACATGATGTTGCCCGGTTTCACATCGCGATGGATGATACCCACCTCGTGAGCGTAGCCAAGGGCCGAAGAGATGGGCTCTAACAAAGCCAAAGCCTCTTCCCAGACTAATAACCCCAGCCCAAAATAATCCTTCAGAGTCCCGCCGGCCAGCAATTCGGTAACCAGGTAAGGTTGTTCTTGGTCAAGGCCTACATCGTAAACCGAGATAATATTTGGGTGTTTTAGATAGGCTGCCAGTTGTACCTCACGGCGGAATCGTCTCTGCACTTCCGCCGAATCCATCGACGTCGATCGGGTGATTATTTTGACGGCAACTTCACGGTCGAGATCGGGATCGTGAGCCCTATACACGTCTCCAATTGCTCCCCGGCCAATGAGCTCCAAAAGTTGGTAGCGACCAATTTTCTCAGATTCCATGGCAGATTACTCCGGTCGCCCTTCCGCAAAGCATTGGTAGCCTCCTTCAGGCGTCCCTCGCCAGTTAACAATGTAGCGCGGCCGCGATGGGCTCGGTTCGATCTTCCGGCGCAAACCCCTGACAACCTGGTAAAGCGCTTCTGTTGAAACCCCTTCCCGGATTGTATCTTCCGGCCAGACGGCCTCAATGAGATCGGTATGTGTATGTCGCGTCCGCGGGTGGCGGGCCAGATAAGTTAACAGGCTGTGCTCTAGAGGAGTCAGGCCGTCTAGCAAATCTTTGCCCTGGTATAGCAGCCCTGTGGCCGCATCGTACCAGATAGCGCCCGGGCTGCGGTCCCTATCCTGGCCCACAAAGGCCGCAAACAAGGGCGCACCAATTCGCCGGCCGCTCGCTGTTTCGATAAGCAATCCCCTGGTTATCAATAGACGAGCCGCCTCTTCCTGGCGATCGTCAAGAGATCCTCCAGCCGGTCCGAGACCGGAATCGTCCGATTCATCGCTCGCTTCTTGCCAGCGATTGATCTCTTGCAAAACCTGTTGCTCGGCCAGGGTCAACGAGCGCTTTATCTTCTCCAGGCGATAGCCCATGCTCGGTGAGGCGATCATGGATCCGATCCAATCACCATCCCCGGCTTGCCGATTTTTAAGCCACCAGGAACAAGCGGCCTTGAGCAGCGAAGGGTACCGGTCTGTCAGGGTTAGCAGGCGCTCCACATCGGCTGGCTCCAGGACCGCGGACACGGGGATCATCTCATCGGCGATCAACTGTCGCGCGTCCTCCAGGGCCATGGGCTGCACCCAGCACACATGGGTGTCCAACAGTTCGTACAACTCGCCTAATGCGGCCGGATCTGCCAAGTACCTCACCTCTTGCCGCATGCCGGCAATATAGCAGATCGACTCCTTGAAACTATCACGGAGCCCGCGAAGCGTGCCTGTCATCTCTGGTGACGTGTTCTCGCAGAACCAATCGAAACGGTCGAGGATCAATACTACCCGTATCTGACGCGATTGTAAATCTAAAAATAATTCGCGCAGGGCACTATGCGGTAGAAATGGATCGCTAGCAGCCCGGTTTTCTATATAAAGTGTTGTGACAATTTGCGGTAACGGATCATCAAATTGTTTCCGGGACTCATAGAAAGCGCGCAAAATGACCCGGTAGAGCGTTGAGGTATCATTGGCTGGCAGGTTGTTGAGGTCTACAGATATGACAACCGGGGTCACGCTATTCGCGGGCAAATACGCCTGGATGACCTCCGGCCGGTTACCAAGAAAGCCCAGGAGATTCGATTTACCGATGCCGGCCGAACCGACTACACTACCACTATGGCCGGCCTGGATCCAGCCGGTCAGCCTCTTCAACTCTCTAGCGCGGTAGCCGGGCCCGTAGTTTGACCAGGCTCGCTTCATTTGCATTTGGATTCCCTCTTAGGTATTCAGGCGATGAATGACTCGTGCAAATCTATTACTATGCTTGGGTGATAGCCCCATATGTTATGAACCAATCACTCCTCTATAAGGAAGGACCAGGCCAGTTGAAGAATTTTCTTTTTATCGGGCGGGTTGGTGGCAATGAGGGTATAGAATTCAGCAGCGTCTGCCCAAATCCAATCATATACCTCAGCAGGATTGGGGTCAACGAAAACGCCAGAGTCAATAATCACCAGCGCCGCATAATACCCCTTTCCGATCATGCTGGTCTTCCCGACCAGGCCTCTTAAAGAGTATTTTAGTTCTCGTTCATCCCAACGCCTTCTGGGCAATTTCCTGGTACCCAGCCAGACACTTCTGCGATGCTGGCTGCTTGCCGCCCCAATCCCCAGTTCATGGAGCAAGCAACGCTGTACAGTCGATTCCGTAGACTCATGGATCTTCATTCCCTCTTGAGGGGGCGCCCAGTGATCTCGATGGGCCTGAGATCGGACCAGTAACGTCTTATTGTTTTCGGCCGTGCCTCGTATTAGGGGGGTTTTGCATGTCCCCCGATAGGGTTCAATCCAAGAAACTTTCCAGAGGTACAGCTTAAAGGCGAACACGCAAATTTGGCTCGTTCTCAAACAAGACAGCTGGCACACTCCCCAGAGGTAGTGCGCAGGAAATTTACCGGATTTATCTGAATTGGCCTTTGTTGGGCGTTATGCAAAAACCC
>DASRZI010000537.1:0-5379 GCA_035686605.1 Candidatus Zixiibacteriota bacterium | reverse complement strand
TAGTGTTTCACGGCCTCATCCGTACGAAGAATGTGATGTGTCAAGTCATTATTCTCAAGATGGGCAATGGTTTCCGGCATCACCTGAAGTGCTCCTTCCATCCCGACTGATAGGATAATCACCCTTGCACCACTATCAATCAACTCCTGAATATCGGCCGGTTGAATGCCAGGGACGTGCCGTGTGCCGGTCTCACTCCAGTCCCATTCCCGAGCGCCACCAGGGTACAACTTCACATCCTTGAATGGTCGACTGGTTCCTTCAACGGTTACGGATCCCCAGGCCATAGCGGTTACTTTTGGCGAAGATGGGATCTTTCTCATGTGCTTTACACTCCCCTGCTGCCCATAGGGACATGATCCGCTTCGTGCCAACCAAGCAGCGATGGCGAAGATGGATCATGGGCCGCAAAGTTATCCCTCGCTCGAGAAAAACTGCTGGTTGCATAACAATATTGGCACCCATACAGGCAGCTATCGTACATGCCAATATCCTTGCTTACTGTACAAGCACAAGTGTCTCGTTGGCCAGGATCTTTCCTCATTGGCACTCGAATATTGAATTCATTCTGCAGCAATACGGGGTCAACGCATTTTCCAGGGTGGATGCCATAAGGAGTAAGGTCAACAGACTCGGCACAGCTGGTGACCATGAGACCATATTTCTTCCCCAAACCAGTTATTCCCCTAATAAGTGAATCGAACTGGTTATCACCCAGCGCACCAGGTTCAATGATCTGGTCTCCACTACTGTTTAGCTCTCTCAACCGCCGTTTGATCTTTCTATAGATATCCACCAGGCTGATCACACATATATTCGTATGGTCTCTCAGGGAGTCCGCTATTTGTTCGAAATTATCAAGATGGTAGGAAATGTTAGTGCGAGGTGTGATCACGATGGGATCGTATCGCCAGATTACACGGTTCGCGCCAACTACGCTTGACAATATTCGAAAATTCTCGATAGAGTTTTCGAGTGGTGGGCTGTTTTTGTCCAGGAAACGGGGATATCCTAGCAACGTAAAATGGAAGTAATATCGAAATCCTCTCTTGTCCAGCTCCGCGAGACTTGACATAAGTGGGCGAGGGTTGCGGGTCCAGAACACGATGGCATCTACATCCTCTGGTTCCAATGAAACCCTCGCAACCTGCCGCGAATTGAACGGGTTAGGAACCGTGCAGAAGCCGTCCTTTACCCTATTCATAAGCCATTCACTGTAGAATGCCGGTATGTCAGAGCGTCTGCTGGCGCTAATGATCATGGTGAAGGTTATCTATCGAATTCGCAAAATCCGCTCGTGAATAACACGAAACGAATCGCAGCAAGAATGTTTACATGAATAACGGCCCTTGGATCCTCCCTCATTATCTCTGTTGGGATTGACGAAGATCGACTTTCAGTCACGTTGAATGCCTGGATCTGAATGTGACAAAGGCGACTAGCAATAGGGGGATAACAGCGAAACCACATAAAGGGGACCCACCCTTCCCTTTCGTTGAAGTCTCGCTGAGAGGGATTTCGCTGCCTTCAGAAGTTGCTTCTTGCTGGGCCGGAGGAGTGGTTACCGGGATCTCGACGATGGTCTGGTCGATTGTCTTTTCCACAGAAGGGGTTGGTGGAACGCCAGTCTCTGTTGATAGAACTGGCTCCTGAGTCTCCGTCATGGTAGGCGCCAGCCTGGTTGGCGTTGAGTACGACGGTGGTGTAGGCCAGGCAAGTGTTGGTTCGGCGGTCGGAGTCGGATACCTATCTGGATCGACTCCCATCCAAGCCAGCCATTCTCTCTGCAGCTCAATAAGTGTCACTCCTAATCCCTCGACCAGCGCCGCATCATCGGAAAGCCCGGATTTGTAGGCAGCTAGGAGCTTTGAGATGCCCTCGTTCCCGTATCGTTCGCTGATAAATATCGCTGCTGAAAGCGATTCGGCATAGGCGAGACGAACATCTGCTTCTTCATAACCAAAGCTCCCCGATAGAGACCAGAGCGGCAAAAGTTCACCTCGACTGATTTCAAACTCCGCCAATTCGATGGCCTGTGAGTCGCGAGAGAATTGATTGAGTTGGGCTAAACCCTCGTTCAACCAGGCAGGTGGGTTGGCTGCCGGGTGATATGTGGCTTGGTAGAAGTAGAGGTGTGATATTTCATGGGGAACGACGTCAGATAACCAGCGGTCAACAGAGCTATATGCTGATACGATCTGAGTTGTCACCCCAATACCTGGAAACGCTTGACCACCGGTAAACTCGCTGACAAACGAATGCCACTCGGCGAATTCTTCGAAGTCATTGTAGGTGATAATCCTGATCTGGTATTCAGGATCAGACCGAAACATCTTTCGCTGCTCGTTAAATGCCTCCTGGGCTATCTCAAACACGTTCTTTCCAAATGAGGAGGACCTGTCGTGCCACCACACGGCGATGTTCTCATCTTCCAGGATGCTCCAAACGAAACGCACATCATCATAGTAAATAGTCTCTTCTTCACTCGAAGACCGATTGCCTAAGGCATCCACGATTTCCCAGTGGTAGACAACGGGAGTGCTTGGTGGGATCGTCACGTCGCTGGTATCCCATGTATAAGACAGCTTCACGTGGTTGGCTGGTTCTATTTCTACTATCTGGCGTGTCGTTGAAGTTGCGTCTCTCGCTGCGTAAAGCAGTGTGGCGGATTCGATTTCACTATCGCCGCTCTCAGCTTCGATGAAGAACCTTAGAGACTCTGGATAATGGTTCTCAATTCGAGATTTGCTGAATGTGATTTGAGCCGGAGTTTGCACTTGACTCGCGCTCACTGCAAAGGGTCCATACTGGAAGAGATAGGCGGCGCAAAGGCCAGCGACCAGAAGAGAACGGGCGATTTTTTGCATCGTGCGCGTGATGGTGGTTCTTCTCTTGAGCAATCTCATATATGACCAATGTAACTGAACTGAGTAGCAGATTCCTAGGAACTGCCGGAGTAGTTCTCCAGTTGGCCTACCTTTGTACGATTTTCCTCGACGAACCAGCTATCTAGAAGTGGTCTATATTCAAACTGAAGCTCGACAGGAAGATGAAAAAAGCTGGAGTGTATCTCTCGGCGGCATTGTAGGTGACGGCAGCTGCATTCCCAAATCGTATCTCCGCCCCCAATGATGTAGTAGTCAAAGGTTATCTCGTCGTCAGGCGCAATGTCTCTCAAGGCGATTAAATAGCGAACGCCATCAATACTTCTGACATAACTATTCGGGCGGCAGCAATGGTTCACATGCCTCTCCGGAGACTACATGAGGACCTCCTTTCCTCCGGAGAGATAGTCACAATGGTAATCATGTTCCCCGTTTTCTGGATCGAGTGGGTAGCTTGATGTGACAATCCTATGATCATTAATGGGAATGATAACCTCGATTACTCTGAAGGATTCGTTGGCAAAGACACCTACTCCATGTATAGGCGAACCTCTAACTTCAACTCCTGGCTGGCTCGTGATAATACTAGTCCTTCAACTCAAGCCAATTCTTTCCGGAACTGGCTTCGACTTTTAGCGGGACATCTAATGGATAGGCCGTCGACATTGTCTCGATAACCAGGGGCCGAAGCTCTTCCATTTCGCTGTCGGGAACCTCTAGTACGAGCTCGTCATGAACCTGGAGAAGCATTCGAGCCTGGTAGCTTTGATTTAGCTGTTCGTGAAGTCGGATCATGGCTATTTTAATGATGTCGGCCGCTGTTCCTTGAATCGGATGATTAACAGCTTCTCTCTCCGCCCGCATTTCAATCTGCCGGTTGATACGTTGTCTTGACTTGAAAACTGGGAAATACCGGCGACGGCCTAATAGAGTCTCCACGTACCCATCAGTACGCGCTTTCAACTTGGTCTCATCCAGGTACTGACGTATACCCGGGAAGCGATCGAAATAGGCATCGATATACGCTTCGGCCTCGTGCCTTGTCAGGTCCGAATCCCGCGCTAGTCGAAAGGCTCCCATCCCATAGATCAGCCCAAAATTGACGGCTTTAGCGAACCGTCGCTGGTTGTAGTCAACATCTTCAACAGGCACTCCAAATACGGCCGCCGCAGTCGTAGTGTGAATATCCTGGTCGTCGCGAAATGCTTGGACCAGGGCATCATCCTGGCAAATATGGGCTAGAACGCGTAATTCCACCTGGGAATAGTCCGCTGCCAGGAAAGTCCATCCGGGCCGGGCAACGAATCCCCGGCGTATCTGTTGTCCTATCTCGGTCCGGATAGGAATATTCTGAAGGTTAGGCGAACTGCTAGCCAGCCGGCCTGTTATCGCTCCAGTCTGGTGGTAGCTCGTATGGATCCGGCCGGTTTTCTTATTTACCATCCCTGGCAAGGCGTCGACATAGGTGCTCTTCAATTTCCTCAGTTCTCGATACTCAATGATCTCGGCGATGATTCCAGTTTCATCTCTCTCCTTCAGGCCGAGGAGTACGTCGGCCGCTGTCGAAAAATGACCGCTTTTCGTCTTCCGCAGACCATCATGCGGCAGCTCAAGTTTTATAAACAAGGTGTCGCTCAGCTGCTGCGTAGAATTGATGTTAAACAGCCCGCCTGCGACATCGTAAATCGTTTTTTCCAACTGCAATATGCGCTGGTCAAGTTTTCCGGACATCTCCTTAAAGAAGTCGACGTCGACTCCTACACCTTCTCGCTCCATGGCAGCCAGGACTGTGATCAGGGGCATCTCAAGGTGCTTCATGAGTTCACCTAACCCCTTCTCGGAAATCTCGGGCTCGAGCTCGAGGGCAAGTCGAAGGGTGATATCGGCGTCAGCTGCCCCGTAGGGCGCAGCCAATTCGATTGGTACGACTGCGAAGTTGATCTGGTCTCTCCCTTTTCCTATCAACGATGAGATCTCGGTCATCTCGATTCCCAGGCGGTGGAACGCAAGATCTTTTAGGCCAAGATGCTTGCTGGCTGGATCCGATAGCCATTCAGCAATCATGGTATCAAAGCCAATCGGATTCACTTCAATACCATACCGTCTCAATATGGCATAGTCATATTTAGCATTGTGGGCGATCTTTGGTTGGCTTGGATTTTCAAGCGCGGGTTTCAGCGCATCTATTACAAAATCTAGTGGAAGTTGATCAGGCGCAAGCTGAGCATCTCCGGCGAACAAAGTCATCTGGCCCAGATCATTCTGAGCTTCGCCTGCCATATGTCCCACAGGTACGTAGTACGCTTTTGAAGGCTCCACAGCAAGGCAAACTCCTACCAATTCAGCCGTCTGCTCGTCCAATCCGGTGGTCTCTACGTCAAAACTAATCTGCGGAGCGTCCTCCAAAGCAGACACTAACTCAGAGAGTTCTTCCGGTGTCCTGACTATAGTTGTCTCCGTGGGAGGTTGCTGGCTTAACGGCAAAACCTCGTCC
>DASRZI010000536.1:0-2707 GCA_035686605.1 Candidatus Zixiibacteriota bacterium | reverse complement strand
CAGATGGGGATTGAACAGGATGCGGTTGCCATGGCCGTGGTTGTGCAGATTATGGTGCCATCAGATGTATCCGGGATACTATTTACGGCCAACCCGGCGACGGGTGAAAGATCAGAAATCATCATCAATGCGAGCTTCGGTCTAGGTGAGGCGGTGGTCGGCGGGCAAGTGACGCCGGACACCTATGTCGTGGACCGTGAAACCCTGACTGCGAGAGAAACCATGATCGGCGCCAAGGAGCAGAAGACCGTCTCCGACGGCGAACAGGGAACCCGACTGGTAGAAATCGCTGAAAGTGAGCGTGATAAGTCGTCTTTGTCGGAGGAAGCGCTCAAGGAACTGGTATCACTCGCACTGAATGCAGAGAAACTCTTCGACGGGGTCCCCCAGGATATCGAATGGGCTATATCCGATGGCAAACTCTGGATGCTGCAATCCCGCCCCATCACGAACCTTCCGCCACAACCGATAGAGGTGACCTGGGAACCCAAACCACCGGCACAAATCCTTGCCCGGCGCCAGATTATAGAGAATATCCCTGACCCTTGTAGCCCACTGTTCGAGGAGCTGTACCTGTCTAAAGGCTTGGAAACTGCGGCAAAAGGGCAGAAACGGCCAAGTCTTATGGTAGGCGGTGGCCCCATGTTTGTCACGGTAAATGGCTTTGCTTATCAGCGTTTCGATTTTCCACAGGTTTTAGCCATGCAGACCAAAAAAACAAAGGCCTTATCAGAGGAGGAAATGGAGGCCGCTGAGAGAAAAGCAGAAGAATTAGTAAAACAGAGGGCTCAGTGGCTCTCAACCCAAATATTCGGTGAAAGCAACGCCAAGATGGAACAGCATGACCTGGACCTGTTCCTGAGCAAGCTTTCACCCGAAGACCGCAACGCGTTTGATGAATGGGGCAAAGAATCGGGTATCGAAGATTTAGCCCATCAGGTGACCATGCCCAAGAGTGACAATCCCACCTACATAGCCTTCCACAAAACTCAGGTTAACGAGAACCAGCTCAAAGGGTGGCATGAGAAAGCCATGCCCGAACTTCTTGCCATGGTCGAAGAGTGGCAAAAGGTTGACCCCGGGACAGCTTCCGATGAGGAGTTGATGAGGGGAATTTGTGAACTGGCCATTGCCGGAGGGATGTATTGGGCCAGCAACGCGAGCCATACCTTTGGTGTGGCGAAGTCCACGGATGACCAACTGCAGTGCTTCTTGCGGGAGAACCTGCCGGACCATCATTTCACCAGCGGGCAGTTCTTGAGCGGTTTCAAATCGAAAACCATGGAGGCTAATGAACACCTGTTTAAGATTTCTAAACTGGTCCAGGCGAATGACGCACTCTATGAACTGGTCGTTACGACCCCGCCCAAACGAATGATGAGCGCACTGCAAAATCATCCTGACAGCGGCCCGGTGGTTGAAGCCATTAACGAATACCTCAAGATTTATGGACATCTGGGCTACAGCCTGGACTTTGTCGAACTGCTACCGGTTGAAGATCCCTCCGGACTCCTTGCCACCCTGAAGACAATGGCGTCCAATAGAGACTATGACCCGAAAAAACACGGGGTCGAAGCAGCACGGAAGCGTGAAAAAGCCATGCAGGAAATCCTGCCGCTCCTTCACGGACTGCAATACTGGCAGTTCCGCTACCGCCTCTGGTTCACCTATCGGTTCTATTACATCCGGGAGGAAGTGATGTTCTACCTGACCAGTGCCTGGCCGGTACTGAGGCCGATAGCCCTGGAGCTGGGGCAGCGCCTGGTTGATACCGGTACGTTTACCGCGCCCGACGATATCTTCTACCTGGTCACGGAAGAACTGACCAAAGCTATCGATGCCCATAAGGATAACAGGGCGATACCGGAATATAAGCAACTGGCTGCTGAACGCCGTGAGTTGAGAGAAGCGCGCAAGCGCCTGCATCCGCCCGGAACCATTCCCCAGGAAGCCAGCGAAATTGCCAGCGTCCGGTTCAAAGAGACACAGATACGCAACGATCCCAGCAGCGATACCCTGAGGGGAGTTCCCGTCAGTCCCGGGACGGTCACCAGTCGGGCCAGTCTAATCAAATCGCCAGCCGAGTTCGACAAGATGATACCCGGTTCTATCCTCGTCTGCCCCATGACCAATCCGGCCTGGACACCACTGTTTGCCCATGCGACGGGGCTGGTAACAGACATGGGCGGCATCCTGGGTCACGGCTCTATTGTCGCCAGGGAATACGGCATCCCGGCAGTCGTGGGGACTGGCACTATCACCCGGCGGGTCAAGCATGGCCAGATGCTCAGAGTTGATGGTGACACCGGTACCGTCAAGCTGCTTGAGGATGACCTGGAGGCATAAGTATTTAGAGTTCAGTATAACCGCTGGTCTAAGAAAGTGATTAGTTCAATCATAAAACGAACAATCGGAAAACATGGGAATAAAATATGAAATTAATCAACCCGGAATCAGATCTACACACGCATTCAATGCAGTTTTCAGACGGACTTAATACGATTGATGAGCTTGTCTGGATGGCGGGCAAATTGGGACTGAAGAAGCTGGCAATAACCGATCATTCTGATGCGAGACCCAAGCCACTGATTTCCTACAGGGTAATCCTCAACCGGTACAGGAATGTAATCAACGATGTAGAGGTTGTCTTTGGTGTCGAAGCAGACTTGCTGAACGATGACGGAGATATCTGTACGACGATTCAAAA
>DASRZI010000535.1:0-10238 GCA_035686605.1 Candidatus Zixiibacteriota bacterium | reverse complement strand
ATGATAGCCAGTAAGCCAAAAACAAAGCTGGCGACTATACCCGAAACCACTGCTATCAAGATGTCTACGAAGTTATCCCGAGCGACTCCTAATACCTCGCGTACTTGGAACATCGGTCCAAACTCGTCCGTCCGAACATACTGGATCACAACAGCGGGCAGAACGACTATCAGGAAAATCACGTAAAGAAGACCGATGCAGAAGAGGGCAGCGCTCCCGGCGAGCGCAGCTGTGGCAGCGGCGAACGGATCGAAAGTGTCAGCCGCAAAAGCCGCAGGTAAGATGAGAAGTGCTGTGCAGATGACTAAAAGTATTAGCGGCAGGGCGTACAACAAATAGGCTACCCATACGATAGCCCCGTCGATAAACATCTTGCCAAGATCCTCTCCCCAGCTCGGCATTAGTTCTTTGTTGCCATCCTTAACGTTTCTGGCAACCGCAACCTGATAGCCAAAAAGCAAGAAGATGGGAACGATCAGAAAAGCAAAGAATACGACTACTGCCCCGATGAGGATCTTGGTGATCCAGTTTTCCTCATCGATGATGAAGGTGTAGGCTTTTATGATGTCCATGATAACCCTCCTTAAGAGTTGGTGTCTGAGTCAGTGCTGCCTATTATTTGATCCATCCCTGGTTCTTGGCGAAGTCGGTCAATACTGGAATCTCTACCCATTGGCCCTGGTAAGCGAGGATACCTACGTAGATGCCGTAGGCCCAAGGTAATATCCAGAGGCAGGCGGTGATAGATAGTACAACCGCGATCGCCCAAAGCATTAAGGACTGGATGGCATGGTATCGTACGAAAGGCCGGTTTTTCTTATCTTCTAGCAGCAGCGCGAGCAGGGCGATGAAACCGATGATATAACCAAGCAGGGCCCATAGTTTGTCGTCACCAGTGATCTCGTCTTCGCCGAATGTCACCTCGTCTTTGATGTCCATATCGAAATTTTCCTCTGACATTATCTTTTCCTCCAGTAGATCATTAGTTCTCAATAGTAAAGGGTTGTGGCTGGTGGATTTTAGAACCGAGAGTTCATTTCGTCAAAGAAAGCCCAGAACCAGTTCTTTGACAAATTCACAAAATCCAGCCGTCAGGAAAGTGGAACGTTGCAGCCTAGCTCGTTATTGACGATGCTTGTAGAGAAGCGAATTGATTCCATTGGTCAATTACACCACCAATTTTCGGATTGAATTATCTACCCCTACCAGTGGTCAGATGGTCTGAAGTGACCAGACCCTATTGTAAACGCGATCGATTTCTTAGTATAATATGGTAGTTGTTGTTTACTATTGCCAGCTGGCCGGTATCCGCGATTGAAGGACGGGTTAAAAATTATCCGGCCGTTTCTGGAGTTTCAGAGAGGAGACAGAGGATATGATTAGCAGAAAGTTGTTTTTCGTGATATTTGCTATGTTGATTTTAAGCCTTGCCCTCGTAGCATGCGGGTCCGGTGAGGCAGACTGCGCTGACGAGGAAACGATCTGCGTGGGATTGGTAACTGACGTCGGTGAAGTAGATGACAAAGGATTCAACCAGGCGGCCTGGGAAGCCGTGCAGTTGGCAGAAGAGGAATTTGACGCTATTGTCGACTACGTCGAGACAAAAGATGCCAAGGATTATGGAGCGAATATCGATCTGTTCGCCGAGCAAGATTACGACGTAATCGTCACCTCAGGTTTTGGTATGTCAGATGCCACCCGAGAGGCTGGTCAGAAATATCCAGATATTACCTTCATCGGCTCCGATCAGTGGCAGGCGGACGTGATTGACAACGTGGCTGGAATTCTCTATCCCGAAGACGTAGCCGGATTCCTTGCTGGCTCGTTGGCCGCAATGTTGACAGAGACGGGCACCGTGGCTGGTGTATACGGCACAGATCTGGTTCCTCCCGTTGTAGCCTTCAAAGTTGGCTACGAGAATGGCGCAGCCTATATCAACCCCGATGTAAACGTGATCTCCACTTTCCATCCAGGAGGGATGGATGTGGCTTTCACCGATCCCGAATGGGGCGCCAGCACCGCCAAGCAAGCCATCGATCAGGGAGCTGACGTGGTCTTTGGCGCTGGCGGTAAGACCGGCAATGGGGCAATCATTGAGGCTGCCAGTGTTGAAGGTCTGTACTGCATCGGAGTGGATCTTGACCAATGGTTGACGGTACCGGAAACTCATCCTTGCCTGGTAACAAGCGCCATAAAATTGCTCACGCCAACGATCTTCGGCCTCATTGGTCAAGCATTAGATGGCAACATGCAAGGTGGTAACAATTTCGGTCCTGCGGGATTGGCTCCTTATCATGACTTTGAAGATGTAATCCCAGCGGATGTAAAAGCCAAAATCGCGGAAATTGACGCAGCCCTAAAAGACGGATCTCTGTCTACTGGCTACTCACCAGGGTAAGCCGAAGAATAATAGAAGCTAGCGATAATGTGCGACGCACTCACTAGCAGTGCGTCGCACATTGTTCTTATTTACTAGCAAAGCCATAATCCAAAAGCCAGTTTCAGTTTCAGCATAATTCCCATACTTGCTTGTGGATATCCGCATTCCAAAATTGAGGCGGTCGGGAGATAAGCCCCATGACGACTGATTCATCATCGCTGGAGCCAGAAAAGGGCACAAGAAACGGGAGAGTCGGGATTGGTGGGTGGTTGAAGAGAACCTGGTTGTCGATAAGAATACCGGTCGTTGCCGTATTGTTGTCGCTGCTAATTGGAGCCATCGTACTGATAATTGCGGGCGCAAATCCCATAGAAGCCTATTTAGCTCTCCTTAAAGGAGCCTTTGGCAGCCAGGTTGCCCTGCGAAGGACACTGGAAAAAGCCACACCGTTGGTTTTCACAGGTTTGGCCGTTGCCTTTGCCTTCAAAGGAGGATTATTCAACATTGGCGCCCAGGGACAGCTCTTGCTTGGTGCAATCGTGGCTGCAGCTATTGGGTTCGGAATCAGCGGGCTGCCGTTTATCATTCACATGCCATTGGCGCTGGCTGGTGGGGCCTTGGCTGGGGCAATGTACGGAGCCATTCCTGGCCTGTTGAAAGCATGGACCGGCGCTCATGAGGTCATCACGACCATCATGCTGAATTTTATCGCCATAAACATTACCGACTACCTGGCCGATGGTACCTGGAAGGACACCAGCGCGAGCAATATCATCTCCAGGACACCGAAAATATTGCCATCGGCCGAAATCCCATCAATTGCCTTTGTGCCCATAGGATTTCTTGTTGGCATAGTTATGGCCTTTGTCACCTGGTATGTTCTCTATAAAACAACTTTAGGCTACGAAATTCGCACCGTTGGGCTTAGTTCTCATGCCGCGAAATATGCTGGCATCCGGGTGGCGGCTACCATTGTATTGACCATGACTCTCAGCGGTGTTTTAGCTGGAATGGGGGGAGCGATTGAAACGTTGGGCATCGTCGGTCGTTTCCAGCCTGGTTTTAACCTTAATTTAGGTTTTGACGGTATCACCGTGGCATTGCTGGCCAGGACCAATCCATTTGGCGTTATCCCTGCGGCGATACTCCTGGGCGCCTTACGAGCAGGGGCTGGCAGGATGCAGCTCTATGCCGGTGTCCCATCAGAGATCACCGATATTATCGCGGCTTTGATGCTCTTCTTTGTGTCCGCCGACATGATCGTGCGCTGGATAATTCGCGCCAGAGAGCCAGCCGAAGAGGAAAAAGTCACCCTCAGTACTTGGGGACAGTCTTAGGGAGAGATTGATATGGAAGCAACGGCATCAGAACCGGTAACCAAGCGAATATGGGGTCGCGTCGGCTATGGGGGCACTCTATTAATCATAGCTATCATTGCCATTCTTGTTTTCTACTTTATTGATAGCCTGCAGACTGAAGCTGTCCTCGCTTCCGCAATCCGTCAATCGACACCGCTGATATTGGGTGCTCTATGCGGCCTCTTGGGTGAGAGAACGGGAGTCATCAACATTGGCATAGAAGGTCAGATGCTGTCCGGTGCCTTTGTTGGTTTTTTGGTGAGCGTTTACACAGGAAACCTGGTCCTAGCTATTTTTGCAGGTGTTCTAACCGGGATGCTTCTGGGCACTTTCTTGGCCCTTATGTCTGTAACATTGAAGATGGATCAGATCATAGGTGGAACAGTCATAAATATTCTAGCCATCGGGTTAACAGGCTTTTTCTATGTGGGTGGTTTGTCAACTGAAGGCAAACTCAGGGCGATACCTATTCCCTTCCTGTCGGATTTACCAATTGTTGGGAAAACTTTCTTTAACTGGCCACCTTTAACCTATTTAGCGATTATTTTGGTGTTCGTGATGCATTATGTGCTATTTTATACCAGATGGGGATTGCGAACTCGTTCGGTGGGCGAACATCCGAGGGCGGCTGATACGGTCGGAATCAATGTATTCGCCATGCGGTACATCAATGTAACACTGGCAGGTGGGTTTGCTGGTTTAGCCGGCGCCTTTTTGACATTGGAGGCAGTCGGATCATTTGAAAGGGGCATGACCAACGGTCGGGGATTCGTAGCCTTGGCCGTTATGATCTTCGGCCGCTGGACGCCTCTCGGTGCATGGGGCGCGGCATTGCTTTTCGGCTTAGCCTTAGCTCTAACGACCCAGTTTCAGTTCATGGGTATAAACATACCGCACCAGTTCACCGGAATGTTCCCTTATGTACTAACGATAGTAGTAGTAGCTTTGACAGGTCTCTTTGGTCATTTTAGGCCACCGGCAGCCGTTGGCCAACCGTATGAGACGGAAGGTTAGGAGGGACAAGAGCTTATGGTCCAATCCAACGGTAAAATCGTGTTGGAGGCCCGGGGAATTACGAAGCGTTTTCCGGGCGTGTTGGCCTGTGGAGATATCGACTTGGTGCTCTACGAGGGCGAGATATTGGCTCTATTAGGTGAGAATGGGGCTGGTAAAAGCACCCTTATGAACATCCTATACGGCCTGTACCGCCCTGACGAGGGAGAGATCTGGATTAAGGGTGAAAAGGTTCAACTTCAAAGCCCTCGCGATGCTATCGACCGCGGTGTGGGAATGGTTCACCAACACTTCCAGCTGGTTGAAGTCATGACCGTTGCTGAAAATGTTGTTTTAGGTTCGGAGATCGTTCGCGCGGTTGATCGTCTGGATTTACGGGCAGCTAACAAGATCGTGAGGGATCTTTCCCAGCAATACGGTCTGCAGGTTGATCCAGAGTCTGTAATTGAAGATCTGCCTGTTGGGACACGGCAGCGGGTCGAGATCATCAAAGCGCTCTATCGAAATGCCGAAATCTTGATATTAGACGAGCCAACGGCCGTATTGACTCCCCAGGAAGCAAACGAGCTATTCCAGATCATGCGCGAGCTCACCGAGCGTGGTGTGTCGATCATCTTTATCACTCACAAATTGAAAGAGGTGCTGGATGTCGCAGACCGCGTTGGCGTACTGCGGCGATGTCAAATGGTGGGCATCGCGTTGCCGGCCGAGGCCACCGAACAATCATTGGCAGAGATGATGGTAGGCCGTGAAGTCGTTCTACAGGTAGAGAAGTCTGAGGCTCAGCCTGGTAAACCTGTCCTGAAAATTAACGATATCCGGGTGTGTGATGTTCGTGAACATGAGGCCGTACAAGGTTTGAGCCTGGAAATTCGAGAAGGTGAGATTTTGGGGGTCGCTGGAGTACAAGGAAACGGGCAGAGAGAATTTGTCGAGGCTCTGACAGGCTTGCGCCCTGTCGAAAGTGGTTCTATACAGCTAGATGGGCAAGATATCACCAATTTCACTGCGCGCCAGGTTATCGAGATGGGGGTGGCCCATATACCAGAAGACCGCGAAAAACACGGATTGGTTATGGCCTATACGATCGCCAACAACATGGTTTTAAACAGCTATTATGAGCAGCCTTTCTCTCGGCACGGAGTTCTTAATCAAGAAGCTATTCGGGAAAATGGCAAAAAATTGGTTAAGGAATATGATGTGCGCACTCATAGCATTGATGCGCGGGCTGGCAGCCTATCGGGAGGCAATAAACAAAAAGTCATTGTCGCCAGAGAATTTTCCCGGCCGATTAAACTGCTCGTTGCTAATCAACCAACACGAGGGCTGGATGTTGGTTCGATTGAATTCATTCATAAGCAGATTATTCGTCAGCGGGATAGTGGGATAGCCGTATTGCTTGTTTCGGCTGAGTTGGATGAGATCCTCAGCTTATCAGATCGCGTTGCGGTCATTTTTAATGGAAGGATCGCAAGCACCATGCCTATCGCCGAGGCCAGCCGAGAAAAACTTGGCCTCCTGATGGCGGGAGCAGAAGCTTAGAATTATCTGATTGAGTATCTTGAAGGGAGCCCGCGACACGGTCGCTGAAGCCGGCCTCGAATTTGCCAAAGTCGATGAGGGAGCAGGAGCCGCTATTGAGAAAAACCTCAACAGCTTCAATGAGGATTGGTGGGGAATGCTCATCACTTTTGGCTCTTTGCTGGATGATGTAATGGCGGCGGCAGCTCGAGAGAGCTCGCGAGAGATTTCGGATGTCGCTTTGAGGCACGCAGAGACCATAAGGAATGTTTTTGCCATCTATTTCCTGAAAATCTTTCCAGAGTGCTTCATAGTCTTTTTAAGTTAATAGGATGTGTGGTTACGAGGCAACCTTATTCACTGTGCCAGATTTTTCTTGTATAATGCAGTGCGTCATATCCGCACGATGACGAAGAGGACCATTGATTAGGAAGCTCGGAAACTGCCGCTATTATCAAGGGAAATAGGGAGATAACCATGTCCATTTTCAAGAATATCATTGACTTCACCGCAGGCCTGATGGGCATTTTGTTCGATAAATATGAGGGATCATCGGTTGTCGAGACGGAGACGACGGAGTCGACGGAGACGGCGGAGACGGCCGAAGCAGATGATTTAACACAAATAGATGGCATTGGACCTACATTTGCGAGTCGTCTATCAGAGGCGGGGATCACCACTTTCGCCCAGCTGGCAGCGATGTCCCCAGAAGATGCCCGCGAGATCACCCATGTAACCGTTCAGAGTGATCCGGCCGACTGGATCGCAGAAGCCCAGACGCTGTCCTAAGAACGATTTTCGTTCTCAAGGGCTAACAAGCCAAGGGCGATGTTGACGGCGTAGCTGACGATGCCCACCCGGCCGTCGAATAAGGCCCGCCTCAACTCAGAAGGCGAGACCCAGCGGACGATAAACTCTTCCAAATCGTCGTGGTCTGGCTCGGCAACTTTCCGAGCATCTTTCGCCAAGAAGAAAGTCCCCTCACCCACGTGTCTATTGGCATCCATGACGAAGGTGCCCAGATCGGACCAGTCCTCTGCTTGATAACCGGTCTCCTCTAACAGTTCCCTTTGGATGGCCGGTAGGGGCTCCTCGCCAGGCTCCAGATAGCCCCCAACTACTTGCCAGCTCGATCGCCCCAGGCCGTGCTTATACCCTTCAATTACCATGACATTGCCGTCGCGGTTGAATACCAGGGCGTTGACGTAATCCCGGGTATGGACGAAGGGCCAGTTTGTGATGATTTGGCCGTCGGGCAGTTGGACCTCTTGCATCGTCACCTTCACATAGGGATCATCAAGGACCTGTTCTTGTTTTACTATTGTCCAACGCTCTTCTGGCATGGTTTACTCCTTCATACGCCTGTTCGGGAATCTGCTAGTTGCGAATCGTAAAACGTTCGCGACGAATTGACCAACTTCTGAAATCGTTTTCTTGTTTGCGGCCCTGATTGCGGCCCTGATATCAGGAGTTTACGATTGGCCGTCTCTCAGCTACACTCGGACCAGTGTCTGACAAGAAGTCCCCTTCACTCATCTCACAGCTAACGGTGCTCACGGTTGGCCGTCTCTTTCTCAGCACCGGCTTGCGCATGGTTTACCCGTTTTTACCTGCTTTCGCCAGGGGATTAGGTGTGCCAGTCGCGGCGCTTGCGCCATTGGTCTCGATCAGAGGATTTGCCGGCCTGCTGAGTCCAGTATTTAGCCCCCTCTCAGAACGCTACGGCCGGCGGCCGATCCTGGCCCTATCCCTGGTTCTGTTCGCTTTGGTCTGCGCCATCGTTGTCATTTGGCCGTCGTACTGGCCCTTCGGGGTGACGATCGGGGTCATCGCCCTTGCCAAGGTTATTTATGACCCGGCGATGCAAGCTTATATTGGTGACGTTGTTCCCTACGGGCAGCGAGGGAAAGCTATCTCTATCACCGAGCTTTCTTGGGCTGGAGCGTTCCTTCTGGCGGTGCCCCTGGTTGGCCTGGCCATCGAAAACCAGGGTTGGGAAATGCCCTTCCTATGGTTGGCTTTATTGGGTGTTGGCGGCGCATTCGTTCTTTGGCGCGTCATCCCTCGTGCCGACGGGCGGTCAGGCGAGGTAACTAACCTGCGGTCCACGTTTGATGTGATTAGGAAATATCCCGTTATCTGGGCTACCAGCCTGTATATCTTCAGGGTTATGGGCGCCAACGAGGTTTTGCTAATCGTCTATGGCAGCTGGATGGAATCCAGTTTCGATCTCAGCCTGGCCACTTTGGGGTTGGCCACTGCCGTTATAGGCGCCGCTGAAATCACAGGGGAATTGGTAGTCGGTCCAGCCGTCGACTGGATTGGAAAACGGCCGGTTATCATCGTCACCGGTCTGCTAACCGGGCTGACCTACTTCGCACTGCCATATGTTGTCAGTAGTTTGGCTGTTGCCCTGGCCGCACTTTTTGTCCTGTTCCTTTTCTTTGAGATGACCGTCGTCGGTGGGGTTCCGCTCATGACCGAGCTCGTCCCAACCGCCCGGGGAGTGGTCATGTCGGTAGTCCTGGCGGCAGGTGGACTTGGCCGGGCAATTGGGGCATTGATAGGTTTCACCATCTGGTCTCGCGGTGGCTTTCAAGCCGTGGGCATCGTGGCAGGAACTGTGATGTCGATATCCATCGTAATCCTATATATCTGGGTCAAGGAAGGGACGGTGGACAAGACAAAGCAAGGGTTGCAAGAGTAGGTGACCTGCTACGCTCACCATCACGATGCGGGCTGCGGTCGTTTACGATATCCCAGTTCCTAGCATAAGGAGAATTCAATGAAGAAAGTTGATCTCTTAATCCACTCAGCAGGACAGCTTTGCATTGTCCCAGGGAAAAATGGGCCACAGCGAGGCGCGGATTTGGGTCAGCTGGGCATTATCAGGGATGGGGCCATTGCCGTGGACGGAGGTCTTATCCGGGAAACGGGATCCACGACTGAAATGACGGGTAGATATGAGGGACGAACTGTCGTCGACGCCATGGATCGCTGTGTCCTGCCTGGATTCGTCGATCCTCACACACACATCCCCTGGTCCGGGGACCGGGCTGGGGAATTTGAGCAGAGGCTGGCGGGGGCGACTTACATGGAAATCATGGCGGCCGGAGGGGGCATCATGTCGACGGTGCGCCGGACGAGAGAAGCAACGCTAGAGGAGTTGGTTGCTGAGAACTTACCGCGGCTGGAGCGGATGTTGTCCTATGGCACCACGAGCGCTGAAGTCAAGACTGGGTACGGCTTGGAAACGGAGACCGAACTCAAGCAGCTGGCAGCGATGGCCGCTCTCAGCGAAAGACAGCCGGTAGAATTAACGCCTACGTTCCTTGCCGCCCATGCTGTCCCTGCTGAATATGAGGGACGAACCGAAGCATACACGGACCTGGTCATTGGCGAGATGCTACCGGCAGCGGCTGGATGGATGGAAGACAAAAACAGCCCACTTTTCTGCGATGTTTTCTGCGAAGAAGGGGTATTTGATTTGGCCCAAACCCGGCGCATCCTGCAGAGGGCTAAAGACCTGGGCTTCAGGCTGAAGGTCCACGCCGACGAATTTGTAGGGTTGGGCGGTACGGCGCTGGCGGTAGAGTTGGGTGCTGTGTCGGCCGATCACCTGGTGAAAACGCCTTCAGCAGACATCAATGCTCTAGGAAAGGGAGATACGATCGCCGTAGGCTTGCCGGGAACGCCTTTTGGCCTCGGCCATCATGAGTATACGCCTGCGAAGATGATCCTGGCCGCTAATGGGGTCCTTGCTCTGGCCACCGATTGCAACCCGGGCACTTGTTGGTGCGAATCAATGCAGATGGTCATCGCCCTGGCCTGCCGGTATATGGGTCTGACCCAAGCTCAGGCGCTGGCTGCATCGACGATTAATGCTGCTTATGCCATCGACCGCGGGGAGGCCATCGGCAGCCTCGAACCAGGCAAACAGGGAGATATCCTCATCCTGGACACAG
>DASRZI010000534.1:0-2759 GCA_035686605.1 Candidatus Zixiibacteriota bacterium | reverse complement strand
CAAGGTAGTGACCATCGTAGAGCTGGGGGGTGGCGGAAAACCTACGGCGATTATGGCGGGGCCGATAGTCGCTGGAGCAGGCGAAGATGTGACATTCAGCGCCGCGAACTCATTTCCAGGCGGCGATCCGATTGTCGCATACCAGTGGACGTCCGGAGACGGTCACGAATCCGGGCGCACACAGGACAGCATGTTCACGACGAGCTATGAGGAACCCGGCGTCTACATCGCCGAAGTGACGGTCATTGATGCCAATGATCTGAC
Source organism: Candidatus Zixiibacteriota bacterium (assembly GCA_035686605.1). Taxonomy (GTDB): domain Bacteria; phylum Chloroflexota; class Anaerolineae; order Promineifilales; family Promineifilaceae; genus UBA11865. The sequence continues at coordinate 2,495 of DASRZI010000534.1, read as the reverse complement.
TGATAGGGCCAGCATAGAGATAGTCATTGAATTCACACTGGCTGGCACCAGCTGGCAGATGGACAATTCAGTCCGGGGTACATCAGTCACGCTCAATTTCGACGAGCTCTCGCTATCTGGGCATTCAGGCTGCAACGGATACAGTGCTAACTACAGCACTTCAGCATGGGACGGTGTCTCTGCTGATATAACCGTTGGTCCAGTTAACGGTGCCAGCCTAAAGTGCTCCCAGGAGGTTATGCACCAGGAGCAGGCTTATCTGTCCATTCTTCAATCGGCAAGCCGTATCTCCGTCGATGGCAGCACGCTGACCATGGAGACGCGGTCCGGAGCTCTGACGTTCAGCCAGGTTGCACCCTAGATCCGCTTATGGCGAAGCAATTTCTAAATCCCAAGACCATTCGAGAAGATGTTATGGCGGGCTTGGTCCTGGGTATCGAAAGCGTCCCTGACGGCTTGGCCCAAGGCTTTCTAGCCTTCGTGAATCCCATTTACGGCTTGTACGGTTACATGATGGGAACCTTCTCGGGCGCTTTCTTCACCAGCTCCGTCTTTATGGTCGTACAGGCTACAGGGGCTATGTCATTAGTGGTAGCCAGTGTTCCGGCGATCCATAACCCGATAACCGGCTCGCAATCTCTATTTGCCCTATCCATTTTGACCGGTGTCGTCATGCTAGTGCTTGGGCTGCTCAAATTGGGATCCCTGATTCGTTTCGTCCCCAATGCAGTCATGACCGGCTTCGTCAATGCCGTCGCATTGCTGATCATCCTCGGCCAACTCGGGGATTTGACAGGTTACAATCCCATCGGAGCAAACAAAATCACGCAAACCATCGATATCTTTAGGAACCTGGATAAGGTGGACCTGCAAACGTTAATGGTGGGCCTGGTCACGGTCTTCTTGATCATCAACCTGGAAAAAACGCGATTGAAGGCTCTGGGCCTGGTTGCAGCGATGATGGTCGCCTCCTTACTGGTGCCTCTATTTGGTTGGGAGTCGGTTGCCCAGCTTCAGGACATCGCCGAAGTGCCTGGATCATTGCCCCGCCCGGTAATACCCGAGCTTTCCCTGTTGCCGGCATTGATTTTACCTGCCCTCTCCCTGGCCTTCGTCGGTCTGGTGCAAGGGGCGAGTATCACAAAGAGCTACGTTAATCCTGATGGAAAATACCCAGATGCCTCAGGTGATTTTGTGGGGCAGGGGGTGGCCAATATGGCCTCCGGTTTTTTCCAGGGAATGCCTGTCGGGGGCTCTTTCTCGGCCACTTCCCTGGCAGCCAACGCCGGGGCCAGGTCTCGTTTCTCCAATATCTTTGCCGGTATCACGATGGCCGTTGTCATCGTGCTCTTTGGTCCAGCTATCGGCTATATCGCCATGCCCGCTATGGCTGGATTGTTAATCGTCATCGGTTTCCGCACCTTCAAACCAAAACGAGTCGAGATGGTCTGGAAGACCGGTCCGGTCCAGCAGCTGGTGATGGGTATAACATTCTTCTTCTGCTTGATAATACCACTGCAGTACGCGGTTCTGTTGGGTGTGGCTATGTCTTTGCTGCTATTTGTTCTGCAGCAATCGAACCAGATCACAATCAAGGCCTGGCAGAGGACGGAAGGTCCCTATCCGATAGAGGTGGATCCGCCGGAGACACTCCCGGCTAACGAAGTAGTAGTGTTGGTCCCTTATGGAAGTCTATTCTTCGCTGCAGCCCCGCTCTTTGAGGAGAAGCTGCCAGATATCACTTACGAGACCTATAACACGGTCGTGATTCTAAATCTTCGAGGCTATGAGGATCTAGGCAGCACCCTTCTCACTGTCTTGGAACGCTATACGGCGGACCTGCACAGACACGAAAGCAAACTAATGCTGGCTGGTGTAGATATCAAGGTCGTGGCTCAATTGGAGAAGACTGGCCTCATCAAAATGATTGGAATTGAGAATGTATTTATGCACTCGGACCATATTGGAGAGTCTATATTGGCCTCCTGGGATAAGGCTGAGAAATGGGTGGCTGACCCATCTAAACGCCCGGTTGCGGAGATCGTCTTAGGGGCGCAGGTTGAACCAGAAGCGGAATCCTAAGCTTAACCAGCTTATTCAGATATAGATCCCCACTAACGCTGATAATTAGCAGACTCCTGTCTATATCGCGAAAGGATGGTCCTTTCCCCACCCAAGGCTTGGTCATCTGCGATGGCTAACCAAGACAATAGTCGCCCGTCGATCACTCGAATTCTTGCCCCCTATCAATCCAGTTATTCAATTGCTTCAATCTGCGGCAGGAGCCTCATAACACAGGTGGAGTGATACAACATATAATGACCAGCTCCTCATCACTGTCAGAGCAGAATTCCTTCAAAAGATCCCCATCGAAATAAATCGTATCGCCCTGGTCGAGGTAATTTGTATTCTCGCCCACAATGATCTGCATACGCCCATTTATCACGTGCATCCATTGTTCGGTGGGCCTGGCGAGAGGCATGGCGATGCGACGG
>DASRZI010000533.1:0-2583 GCA_035686605.1 Candidatus Zixiibacteriota bacterium | reverse complement strand
TTTCGACACCAACGGCCGTTGTGTGTCCCATTCAATTTGTCTGACGAAGCGCTTTTTCGTTCAATTCAGGATTAAATAACGGCCGTTTCCTCGTACCAATCAGCCTATTCTTCCAAAATGAGATTGTTTACTGACATCAATGCTACTTTCATGCTGGCCCAGAGCTTGCTACTGGCTAAAGAAATCGAGCGGACGAGTAAAGTCGCCCTCACAGGACAACTTTGAACTACACAATAGCAAGATTTCGGGCTTCAGTAGGAGTCTCAGGATTGCTCCAGTATTCTGTCGACTATCTGATAGCTTTCTTCAACATCCTGGCGGTCATGTTCCTCCGGTATGGCTTCGTCGCTTCCCTGTTTGATCATCTTGGCTTGCTGTCGCAGAGCCTCCCGCTCCGTTTGCGTGTGCGTATGAGCTGCAATCACGGCAATCGTTTCTAACAATCGGATGGTTACTGCTACGCTCGAACGGCCATATTGCCGGATCTGATTGAATGATGTCTCAACTAAACCCTCAAACGTGACCGAGTCAGCTACCAGACGTAGTGTGTTCTCGTCATCGTAACGGTAGCCGGAGGGAATCTGCCGCTCGGCCAGGTGGGCCAACGCCACACCTAGTCGATCAACGCAAGCCATAGCGCTAAACGGATCATTGATGCCAGGCGAAAGCGCCCGCAAGGCAATCTCCACCAACTGGTCGATGGCAAATTCTACATCTTGTAAGCGCAGGCGCTGCGCTCCCAAAATGAAAGCATCACTGATCTTTTCGCTAAGCCCCTCCTCAAAACATTCGTTGGGCCAAACCTCGACCAGATCACTACCTGATGCGATGAAGGTCCCCGGACGGTGTTTGAGACGAAGCAGGAGATCATGCTCTATCGCCAGGTTCATTAGGCCCTCGTTATCAATGGACTGTAGATAACCACTGTGCATAGCGGTAACCGGCTCGGCAGCCTGGTCAAAATCCTCCGGCACATCATCTTCATTTCTCAATTCATATTCAAATGCCAGATCGCTCTTTTTATCCGGAAACAGTCGTTCAATAGCCGTGTTCAACTCCCGCTCAACTGAGGCAATGACATTCTGGACCTGAATGGAAATCGACACGTGATGAATAAAGTAAATAAATAAACCCATACTGGCTAACGCCAGAAAAACGGCCACGGTGACTGAGATATGGGGCACAAATGTGATTTCATCAACACTCCGGACCGTGCGCAACACCAGCAGACTGTAGACAAAGGTGGCAATGAATGTCCCCAAAACCACCTGATTACCGGTATCCCGCATAAAGTTAGTAAGCAAGCGCGATCCAAATTGTGAGGAAGCCAAAGACAAGGCCACGATTGTGATGGAAAAGGTGACACTGGCCATCGTAATCATCGAACCGGCCAGCGTGGAAAGAAGGGTTCGGGCACCATCCGCCCCACCGGTAAAAACCCACACCAGCAGTTCAGGACGCTCGGACACGACAAAATGGTCAAGAGCAACTGTCAGGAAAGACAGCCCGATCGCCAGTCCGGTCATCAAGGTCGGTAAAAACCAGTAACTGGAACGGACGATCTCCCAATAATTGAGTAGCTTTGTTTTCATTTATTTCCCTACATTTTGCTGATGTCTTCGGCGTAATATATTCATGCTGAACGTCAACCGGAGTATCTCCTCCATATACGAGTTGGCAGCGAAACTACTCGCAGAAGATATGCCCAACTCCAAGGCATTAACAGCAGCTAACGCTTGCGTAACCGGTTGCAAGAATCAGAAAGTCGCTTACAAGGTCGGAACTAGCAGTTTCAGGAGTTTGAGAAGTTGACTCAAGGCAACAACGAAACCCAAAAAGCGCCGCCAAGTATTTACACCAGAAACAATCTCCAAAAAAGACCAATAAAGTAAAGAAATAATCAGACCCTAAAAACCGATATCATGTAATAAGGGTATGGATAGACGGGTTAGAAAAAAACAAACAATGGCTATCCAAAGAGGATAATTAGGCCATTGGGCAATCACGATTCGACCTTGAGCATCTCTAAAAAAGTTGGTGAAGGTCTTCATTTCTGGTATCTCCATAAAGCTGTATAAATGAAACTTATTCTGAACTCGACTTTGTGCATTGGGTGTTTTGTAGGGTAGCCAGCCAGCGAGCAGCATTACCTGCTTTTCCCCTATATGCTCGCCGTCAGTCCGTCGGATCCAGTAGATTTTCTCCCTCTTCCGGCGTGCGGGAATGGCGTGCCTGCGATTCGATTTCACCAGCCTCGCTGCGTAAACCGCCCTCGGCTTCTGTCGAGAAAGTTTCCGGTTCTTGTCGCGCTTTGCCTTCCGGCATTCTGCCGGCATCCCCTGGCTCAATCAAGCGTACAGTCACCCCTTGCGGGAAGATCAATTCCCGCGATTCGTCCGGCATGGAGATGTGGGCATCTTGAAAAGCCCGCTTCACCAGGCGGATCACGGACGACCTCACCTTCCGCCAACTGTACTGGCTGCCGTCCATCCAGAAGTATATTTGCAAATCAACCGTAGCACTGCCCAGCTTTTCTACCAAAACCAACGGCTCCGGATCCTCCAAGATCGCCGGATGTTCGGC
>DASRZI010000532.1:0-6024 GCA_035686605.1 Candidatus Zixiibacteriota bacterium | reverse complement strand
TACCACATGCATATGAAGCATAATCGCCATGCAGTATTAGTGTCATACCCCAAAAGTGGTATTCATTGGGTTAATCGAGGATTTGAAGGAACACTTTATCCAAGGAGATGGGCGAAAATCGGAGAGATGGCTTTTATACCATCGTGTAAAGGAGCTCTTCACGAGGATGGATATATTATCGATGACGGATTAGAAATGGGTTTAGCCCCCTGGACGCCTAAACCTGCTAGCTGTTTGAATATAGCGGCGGATACCGAGATTTTGCGTAGAATGAATCCGACCTACGTAACACTGCCCGCGCTCGTGACATCGTCCTATACCCCAAATGCGCCTTTACTCACTTAGATAACCGGCATACTCAGTTCGGTCTGTTTGACAATATTCCCAATTCTTGGGAGCGTGCCACTGCCTGAGTGCGGCTGTGTACGCTAAGCTTGCCGTAGATGTTGCGGGTGTGGACCTTTACCGTGCTGAGCGAGATGTACAGCCTTTCGGCGATTTCTCGATTCGTAAGCCCTTCCGCGATTAGCTGCAGTACTTCGATTTCGCGTTCACTCAGCGGCTCGACCAATCCAGATTGATCGAGAAGTGATTTTTGTGCGTTCGTTTGCACTGGGTCCGCCGATGAGAATGCGGCCAACAAACGGCGAGCATAGTCTGGAACAATTCCCCGGTTAAGAGCCTCTTGAAGCAGCCGGGCCATTGGCGGACCTTCATCTACGAAAATGCGAACGAAGCCCTCCGGTTCGGCGAGAGCGAACGCACGCTCCAGTGCGGATAGTGCACGATCAGGCTCATTTCCTGCTTGAAATGCCAACGCCTGGAGAATCCTAATCTCGATAGCTTTCGAAATTCGTCCACCCATCTCGGCTGCCTCGAGGATCTGCTCAAGGAGCTTGGCTGCTTCTTCAATTCGCCCCTTCGCAAGGAGTGTCCGAGCATAAACCAAATAATCAATTAAGAGGAAATAATCAATTTCCTGGGACGGCTTGACTTCCAGGTTGCTGTCGAATTGGCGTTGCTCCGCCCATCGGGATGCAAGCTCAAGATTGGACTGTGCCAGCCATATACGGGCCTGCCAGGCCTTCATCTGATTCACGATCCATGGAGGCAGGTTGGATACTCGAGCAATACTCTCTACCTTCTTGAGGATCTCATCTACCCCAACCAGATCCCCTCTAGAAAAAAGAATCCTTAACCGACTCATATAGCCCCAGCCGAGAAATGCCAGATCCACAACGCCCTCCGTCAAATCTACGCCTTTATTCGCCTGGCGCAGTGCTCCATCCAAGTCATTTATTTCGGCCAGCACTTCGCCCCATATCATCAACAGCAAACCCACCAGGCTTGTTTGTGAAAGCCCATATTCGTTCGCCACTTGGATCTGCTGCTCACAAATCTCCATGGTTTGCCGCAGCTTGCCCTGAGACCTCAAGGTTATGGCCAGTTTCATACTGGCTAACATGACATAGTAGATGTTACCTGCCGCCCTGCAAACCCTTAATGCCTCGGAGCGCACCTCGAATGATGCATTGATATCGCCTTTGAAACCATGCGCATCGCCCAAAACAATGGCAATCATGCTGCGCCAGGTAGCGTCTTGCTCAGGAAGATATTCAAGGGCGAGGTTGGCATACTCTATAATTCCTGCCACATCACCCTGGTAGGAAGACATAAATGCCCGGATAGCGACTGTCATGCCCTGCAATCTCACTCGTTCAGAACTTGATAACTTATCCAGTTTTTGCGACTCGGTTTCACCGTCACCATCAGTCTTGACACAAATCGCCTCTTCGACGGCTTGGAGAGACCGTTCAGCCGGAGCATGCTGACCACTGGCGAAAAGATACCAGGCGTGATAGACACCGAGATGTGGTCTGGAGAATACCAATTCACTGGGCAGCTTCAGCAGCCATCGTCGCATTTTGGCGTGTTCACCACGCTGCCAGGTAGCATCAGACCATTCCTCAATCAGGCTCCCGGCCCGCTCGAAATCCTTAGCCCGAAGAGCGTGTTCTATCGCCTCATCGGCAAAACCGTTCTGTTCGTTCCACTCGCTGGCCCGGTGATGCAGCATTAAGACCCTTTCCGGATGCATTTGGCGCAGCCTCTGCTGCAGCAAATCTGAGAAAAGGCGATGATAACGGTACCAATGCCGTTCATCATCTAGGGGGATGATGAACAGGTTGGCCTTTTCTAACATTTCCAGGGTCACCTGACCATTGTCCTGACCGGTGATGGTATCGCACATGTCGCCAGTCAACCGGTCGGCAATTGACGTTTGCAGCAAGAACTTCTGGATGCCCTCGGTCTGCTGTTCCAGAACCTCTTCTATCAGGTAGTCCAATATGAAACGATGGCTGCCAGTAAAGGATTTGATAAGGCTGGTCGTATCCTGGCGTCCCTGCATTGAAATGGCAGCTAATTGCAGCCCGGCAATCCAGCCCTCAGTACGGGCTTCTAGCACACTGATTGCCTGCGCCGGCAGATCCAGGTCCATGACCTGGTTGAGGAATTCTGCGGCTTCGGAGATTGAAAATCGCAAGTCCGCGGCGCGAAGTTCGGTCAATTGACCTCGGGCGCGGAAACGGGCTAGAGGCACTTGCGGGTCATCGCGAGTGGTGATGACTATATGCAGCTGCGGTGGCAGGTTTTCAAGCAAGAAAGTGACAGCATCGATGACGGGTGATGAGTCAATCAGGTGGAAATCATCGAGGACGAGGATGATTCTGCCAGGGATGGCAACAACATCGTTAACTATTGAGGTCAGGAAGTCTGCAGCCGGTGGTGGCTGCAAAGAGCGGAGCATGCTCAATGCTCCTCGCCCAATGGTGGTTTCTGTACCATCAACCTGGTTCAAGGCAGCGACAATGTAGGCCAAGAAGCGAGTCAGGTCGTTGTCGCTTTCATCCAATGATAGCCAGGAAACGCTGTTTATGGTCTCGCTTTTATTGGGGGCGTCGGGTCGAAAACCACCTATCCACTCGCAAACCAGTGTTGTCTTTCCAAAGCCAGCGGGGGCGGAGACGAGGGATAATTTGTGACCAAGTTGCAGTCCCTGATTGAGACGCTTGATCAGCTGCGGTCTATGGACAAGGTTTGGTCGCAATGGTGGAATGAACAGCTTTGTCCGCAGGATCCCTTCTGTCACGAAGGTATTATAAGCGAAAGCTGCAGCAAATGGTTATTAGGGCAAGAGTCGCCGGGCCAATCTGGTCGGTTTGCCCGATCCTCGATTGTTACATCCGACTTAGCCGACGAATATTTTAGATGAAGATTCCAGAAACAATAACCCAACAGCGAGCAGCCTCATACATTCTTTGGAGTGTTTGCGCCATGCTCTGATACCACCCCACAATGAAAAAGGCTCCCTGAAACAGGGAGCCCTTTTTTTAGGATCTAGATATTAGCGAAGTGCTTAGGCTGCAACCGGCGCCTTCTCCACAATCGGCGGCCCACCCGTCCAGGTGCGCCAGGCCAATGTCCACAGTGTGGTGAGAAAGGCTGATATGGCGCCCTGGACCACCAACAGAAGAGGCCACAGACAGCAGCAAATGGCCGAAATGATCCCTGGAACGAAGAGCAGAATCCCCAGGATGAAGAATATGGCGATCTGAAGCAGGAACAGGATGATGGCTTCACCAAGGTTGGACATTAGCACGCTCGTGCCACGCCGGTAGGATTCGATGATCCCAAGGTCTTCCAGCATACAGGCCCGCTCGGCGAAATTCCTCAATATCGACAGCACCAAGACGATGGGACCGACGATGCAAAGAAGAGCTGCAATCATTATCCCAATTTCAGCGGTCCCCAAGGCAGTGGATAACTCATCGCCAAATAGGGCATAGATACCCCCGTACGCGCCAAAGGCCATTATCCCTAGCACGAACAGAATCAATCCTGGGATGGCAGGCAAAAAACCAATTCCCAGTAGGGTCCAAGCCTTGTGCCATCCAGCTCCCCAAGCTTGAGAAAAGCTTGATTTTTCGCCAGATTCGATCGAATCAGCGCTGGCTATCATGCCACCGCGGGCGATGGTAGAAATGGCCCACAACACGAGTCCTACCAATACGAGCACGCATATCAGGCCAATAATTAAGCCCGCTGCCAGACCGGCGATCTCGTTCTGGAATTCGGATAATTGACCCAGCTCTCCAAACGACGTGCTATCGGCGCTTGAATTACCGCCGCCACCGTTGAAAGAGCCATTGGCCAGCGACGCCAGAATGCCAAGCAAGATGAGAAATTTGTTCTGCCAGACAATATTTACAGAGCGACTTAGTAACTTACCGTATTCCATTTTATCCCTCCACTCAATGTATTTTGCTTACGTCAAAAACGCGAATCAAATAAGGTAGATTTCTCCTTAGTAGTTTCTGTTTTTCATTACGTAAATTTCAGGTCCTGGTTGCATAGATTTCATAGTCGACTCGCCACTAGAAGACGCCAATTGTTAGCGGGACCCGTATACCTGAACTTCTCGCCTAATCGTATCAGCAAATTCATCTTCAGCCACATCCAAATCGTAGTCCATCTGCAGACCAAGCCAATATTCCGGTGACATATCGAAGAAGCGTGCCAGTCGTAAGGCCGTATCGGGCGTGATCCGTCGCTTACCGAGCACGATTTCATTGATACGACGCGCCGGTACGCGAATATCAAGTGCGAGGCGATTCTGGCTTAGATTCATTGGATTCAGAAATTCTTCCAAGAGCACCACACCTGGATGAACCGGCGCTAGTTTCTCGTCATTATTCGCCATGAATTCCTCCCTGATGGTAAACAATTGCTACCTCGTGCGCGGATCCATCTCTCCAAACGAACTGGATACGCCACTGGTCGTTTATCCTGATGCCATATTGTCCAGCTCTATCTCTCGATAGCCTCTCGAGTCGATTAGATGGCGGAGTTTTAAGGTCACCTATCGTATTCGATCGATTAAGCATCCGGAGTTTTCGAAGAACTGTTTGTTGAATGTCAGGGGATAATCTTGCCGAAGGCTGGCGGTAGAAGATCTTCTCAGTTTCTTCGTCTCGAAAGTTTCTAATCACAATTCGAGTCTATAACGTTTCACGTTAAACGTCAAGGGTTATAATATTGGCAACCATCTGCCAGCGGTCCTTGTTCGCTCCCTGCCTTAATCGGTAACGTACCGCTGGCTCTCACTCGAACTCGGTCGAGGCTGCGGACGTGTTCTTATTCGATCATCCGTCCAGGGCATCCGATTGATCTAACTGGTCCAGGAATTTGATTCACGAATCGTCGTTGGCTCAATACCCCTTATGGTTCAATGATGTCTCCATCTTGATTGACCTTGATGACATACATATCGCCTCCCCCTTCACCGGAACTATAGGTTTCGCCTGTTAGGATAGACCCACCGTCCGATGTTTGCCGGACGGTGTATCCAGTGTCATCCGCCATGCCACCAAAGGTCCTGCGCCAGGTAACTGCACCAGAGAAATCAGCTCTGACCAAGAAAACATCCCAGCCGGTAGAATCATAACCTGTTGTATAGCCGGTCATGATATATCCGCCATCATCCGTTTGCTCCCTGTATATTGTGCGATCATCGCCTGACTCACCGTAGAATTTCTGCCACTGCAATTCACCTGCTTCATCTGTCTTTATCAGCCACGTGTCATAGTTGTTGGCGTCAAAGCTCTTTGTGTACCCCGTTACAATAAATCCCCTGTCCGAAGTTTGGCGAACAGCATGTCCTACATCATCCTGTTCTTCTCCAAATGCCTGCATCCAGACCAGGTCTCCGGATTCACTCGCTTTGACCAGGTATGCATCGCGATTGCCTGAACCTAAGTTTGTCGTTGTGCCTGTCAATACAAACCCGGAATCGGCGCTCTGGTCGACAGAAAACAGCCTATCTTCAAACGGTCGTCCAAATGTCTGACTCCATATTTCTTCACCCTGGGCACTCACCTTGATAAGATATCCATCCTCCGCCCCTTCGCCATCGCTGTTGGATTGACCGACTAAAACATAACCTCCGTCGGTTGTTGGCGCCAT
>DASRZI010000531.1:0-5141 GCA_035686605.1 Candidatus Zixiibacteriota bacterium | reverse complement strand
GCTGGCGATCTGTTCAGTAATCGGGGTCGTCAGCATGATAATCCGTTCTTTTAGGAGCAGTGAGTATATATCATAGGCTCGCTCCCCCCGGCCGCTGGTCTCGATAACCATTGGGACTAATGATGTTGGTAAATTCATTATTTATCTCCTTAGGGTTGGAAAACAGTTTCGACGATTTATTCTTCTTCGTCGTCGTCCTCATCGTCTATTTCGTCTAATTCAGCCAAATCGGGTGCATTTCCGGTCACTATTGCCTCGACCCGATCGATAACTTTCTCCATCAATATATCATTTCTCATCGACTCGAGACCCTGTCCTTGAGTAAGAACCGATCTCAACTGCTCTTGCAGCTCTTTATTATCCTCATACCGGCCAAGACGCTCTTCAATCAACTCATCTATATCGGTCGGTTCAACCTCAAGCCTCTCGAGCCGCGTAAATTCCCGGAGGACCAGGCCGCGCTGAATGCGTCTGGCAGCTCCTTCCGTCCAGTTTTCACGAAGTGATGCCTCCGTTTCGCCCTGTAGCTTCAAGAAGTCCTCCCACTGCCATCCAGATCGGGTAATCTGGTCTTTAAAATTCTCGACCATTGAATCCAGTTCGGAATCCATCATTGCAGGTGGATACGATAGCTTCGCATCGGTCAGCAGTTCGTCAACCCACCCGTCTAGCAGCTCGTTTCGGGTGCGATTCCTCGCCTGCCCTAAAAGCTCCTCCGCCAAGGCTTCTCGCAGCTCGTCCAGTGTTTCGTATTCTCCCGCCTGCTTGGCAAGATCATCATCAAGATCGGGGATTGTCCGGCTCTGAACCTTGCTTATCGAGACGCTGAATAGCGCTTCTTTGCCGACCAGCTCTTCCTCTTCGTAATCCTCGGGAAACGAGACGCTAAATTCCGCATCTTCTCCCGCCGATAGACCTGTTATGTTCTCGATGAAACCCAGATCCGGGAATGTCTTGTCCGGATCCATCAGCAGATCAGTATCCTGCTCGCTCCAGATAATCCCACCATCTTCTTCGTCAACCCGACCGGTACCGCTGACGGTCACCATATCACCGACTTCTGAAGGCCGGTCAACTTCTTCCAGCTCTTGGAAATTCAAACGGAGCTGGTCTAGCGCCTCTTCTAGGGCTTCCGGGGTTACTTCAACCTCACTTAGCTCCTTGCGTACAGTACGGTAATCTCCCAGCTCTACCGTTGGCTCTAGAGGAACGGTAAGCTTCAGAATGAGTGGATCGAGCTCAACTTCGTCAAGAGTGGGTTGACCATAGGCCTGCTCGCCGAGTTCGTCAATAGCCTCCATAAACACGGATTCAATCATCTCTTCGACAGCATCAGCTCTCAATGCCTTCTCGCCAACTCGATTAACCAGAACGTTGTATGGTACTTTACCTCTCCTGAAACCTGGAAACCGTATTTCCTTTGCGAGTGTTCGAGCTGTTCGGCGCATCTGCGCCTGGACTCGATCCTCCGGTACTTCCACTGTTACCTGTAATTGTCGTTCCGAATCTTCTTCGGAATGTATAGTTAGTGCCACGAAAAACCTCGTAATCGATTTACTATTAATGACCAGTTGTCACAATCAGTTTATTGGTCGGCTCACACAATTCCCGGTCCACTCCACCAACTGTCAGGAGAAACTGTTCATCTTAATTCTGCTGTAAAGGCTCGGTACTTACCGATCCGGTCGGCTTGTTCTCCCTTAAACCTATACAGGCCAATAAACCAAAAAGCGCTGCCGAGGCAACGCCTTCCTCTGTGGGGAAGGCGGGACTTGAACCCGCACGCCTTGCGGCACATGATCCTAAGTCATGCTCGTCTGCCAATTCCGACACTTCCCCGTCCGGGCTGATTATACCATTGGCATCATCTTTGGCAATTTGCCGCTTTTAAGTTTTAGTCCTAGATTTAGGTGCATTTTACTGTCTAATCGAAGCACGCGCTTAGGTCGGTGATTATGATAAGCATATCGGCTTGAAATATGCCAAGATCTAATTGTAGAGAGTTTGCATTGTTCAATGAGCTCTAGTGGATTGGAATAATCATTATGCCAACTTTACTTGTCAGAAACGCAGCTGTTATCGTAACGATGGACGATGATCGGCAAGAAATCTCCGACGGCGGTCTTTATGTTCGGAATAACATTGTTGAGCAGGTGGGCAAATCGGCAGACCTGCCATCAACCGCCGATACAGTACTGGATCTCAGCGACCACGTGGTTATTCCTGGCCTGGTTAACACGCACCATCACATGTATCAAACGCTGACTCGGGTTCTTGCTCAAGACGAGCCTCTTTTTGGTTGGCTGAAAACTCTCTACCCAATATGGGCGCGCCTGAGGGATGAGGGTATCTACATTAGTACACTCACGGCCCTTGCCGAGTTGGCCCTTTCCGGCTGCACAACCAGCAGCGATCATCTGTACATATTTCCCAATGATTGCACGTTGGATAGTCAGATTCGCGCGGCTCAGGAGATAGGGGTCCGTTTTCATGCAGCGCGCGGATCCATGTCACTGGGAGAAAGCAAGGGCGGGCTTCCACCTGACAGCGTCACCGAGGATGAACAGGCGATACTCAAAGACAGCCAACGCCTGATAGAGCGCTATCATGACCACGAGCGCCATGCTATGATGCGTATCGTCCTGGCTCCTTGTTCGCCGTTCTCAGTTACGCCTGAACTCATGCGTGAATCGGCTGAATTGGCGCGTCAATATGATGTCCACCTACACACCCATCTTGCGGAAACCTACGACGAAGAGGTATTTTGTCTCGAAACCTTTGGTCAGCGACCGGCCTGGTATGCTGAATCCTTAGGTTGGACTGGGGATGATGTTTGGCATGCTCATTGTATCCACCTAAATCAGCCTGAGATCGAGCTTTTTGGCACTACCCGCACAGGAGTGGCTCATTGCCCCAGCAGCAATATGCGCTTGGGCAGCGGTATCGCTCCTGTCACCGAGCTGCGTCACAATGGCGTTAACGTGGGGTTGGGGGTGGACGGGTCGGCTTCGAATGATGGCAGCCACTTGTTGGCCGAAGCCAGGTTGGCCATGTTGCTTCAGCGAGTTGGTCCAGTCGCCCAAAGCGAGGCCATTATGGAAAGGACTACTGAGAATGGCATAGGAAGACGTCTTCCACCGCTGCCTGGTGATCCAACTGCAATGTCAGCCCGCCAGGCGCTGGAGATCTCGACTCGTGGGGGGGCTGCAGTTCTCGGTCGTGATGATATCGGTCATTTGTCGCCGGGGATGAGCGCCGATTTCGTGGCCTATAACATGAACAACCTTCCCTATGCTGGCGCGCAGGACGATCTGGTCTCCGCTTTGCTCTTTTGCCAGCCTCAGCAAGTAGATCTATCAGTCATTAATGGGCGAATTGTCGTTCAAGAGGGACGGCTGACCACCTTAGAAATAGAGCCTGTTATCGAAAGGCACAACGAACTGTCGACAGAAATGATCCGGGGTGAGTAGCCATCGTGATCTTTTTCGAGAGTGCAGGAGTGATTTTCTCCGCCTGTTTCAGTAGATCGTGGTGGACCCAAAGCTCATCAATCATGTTTATCGGCACTAACGGAATCGTCGTCGACAACCGGGGGCGGGTACTTCTGATCCTCAGGGATGACACGCGCACCTGGGCTATTCCCGGTGGCGCCCTGGACGCCGGCGAGTTACCGACCGATGGCGTGATGAGGGAAGTGAAAGAGGAGACTGGATTCCGGGTCCAGCCGTCTCGCCTGGTCGGACTCTATCATTGGAATGATAGGCAAGATGAGTACCTCATCCTGGTGTTTCGCTGCATCATTGATGGAGGGGAGATGACCAGGTCTGAGGAATCATTGCAGGTGAAATTCTCACGCAGCGACTCCTTACCAAGATCTCTCCTGGGTTTGCACAGGGAAAGGATCGAGCATGGTCTGACCCATGATGGCTCCGTCCCGTATTGGGGAGAACAACCCCCCTCACGCGCCATGGCATTATGGAAAAGATTTGTGGGACCTGCGGTTTACCGCATGAAAGATATCCGCCGCCGCCGGCGCGGAGAACCTCTCTACCAACCACCGCTGCCGTGGAGCGTCGGCTCATTTGTGGTCATCCAAAATGAAGCTAAGGATGTTCTGTGGGTGATGCGCACTGATTACGACCAGTGGAATCTACCTGGAGGTGGAAGTAAGGCCGGTGAGGCGCCTTGGTCAACAGCCGTCCGAGAAACACGAGAAGAAACGGGTCTGGATATTGAGTTGATAGGATGCAGTGGCATCTACGTAAAACCCGAGCAGAACCAGATGGTCTTCACTTTTACTGCTCGCATCGTTGGCGGTGAACTTACTACTGGGTCTGAAGCGGCGGAATTTGCTCATTTCTCACCTGGAGCTGAGCCCGAAAACACTCTCCCTAAACATGTAGAGCGGGTTGCCGATGCCATGTCCTTTCAAAGCATGCCGTATTATAGGATACAGGACCAACCACCCGGCTTGTAGTTACTTGGAACAAATCTAGAGGTAAAGTAAGAGGGAGATCCACCAGAAGAAGGCAACCCAGATAAGGGTTTCGGTGGGGGAGAAAAGATAGTCGACGATCAGATATTTGGTAGCCGGCGTCCTTGAAGAAACTTGCGGCGTCCTATATGCCTACGAAAGCCACAGCCCGGAGAGATAACTCGGTCAGCTCATCTACTACCGCTGAAGCCTCCTGTTTCGGATCAGGACGGTCGAGAAGATGCAGTACAACTTCATCAATGGCGCCTGACAGGGCTTCGGCCGACAGACGCGTGTTCTGAGGAAGGATTAATCCTTTCTCAAGGGCCTCGTCGAGCGGTTCTTGCCATAGATTTACGAGAGATTTTCGAAAACGTGCCCTGCGATCGATCAGGGCCGGAACCGCCCCAATTCCCCCAACTAGCAACAAATGAACCACAGCTGGTTCGTATACACCGATATTTACATACGCCTGAACCGCAGCTTTTATCTTCTTTTGTAATGTAGCTCTACCTCTAACTGCTTGCTCAAGCGCTCTTAGCAAGAACTCAGCAGTCTCTTCATATAGGTGGACAAACAGCGTTTCCTTATCAGGAAAATAGAAGTAGAAGGTACCCACAGCGACATCGGCTACGGCAACGATGTCGCGAACCTTGGCCGAGTGATA
>DASRZI010000530.1:0-7216 GCA_035686605.1 Candidatus Zixiibacteriota bacterium | reverse complement strand
ATTTTTCAGCGATGGGGTTGGATGCAGTTAGCGTCATAGCAAACCTCCTGATGGATGGCATTCCAGAAAACAAAGAGCGGCCCCACCAGTCGTCCGTAACGTACTGGCAGAAGCCGCAGACTTGAAGTAGTGTATTGCGATGTATCTGCGAATCGTGGCATGACGATATTGCAGGTAAGTTGGCAGCAAAAGCGCGCCTCACACATTCATATTCTAGTTCACCAACGGGGTGCTAATCAGTGAGTACCATCATACGTTTCATATGACTTTTGGTACTTCTTACCACAGGGAATGTTATCGGAGTGAATTCCCATGTTGAGCAATGGATTTCTGATGGGTTTTTGCGGTTGGACAAGAAGCGATTTTCTGCATTTTGGAGGAAAAATATAATGAGATTCGGAGTCGTATTTCCGCAAATCGAATTTGGAAATGATCCGCAGGCGGTGAAGGAGTACGCCCAAGCGACGGAAGCATTCGGTTACAGCCACCTTCTGGCCTACGATCACGTACTGGGGGCTAACCCGGAAAGACCACGACAACTTGAAGGGCCGTATACATATACCGATCCGTTCCACGAAATATTCGTCCTATTCAGCTTCATGGCAGCAGTCACCTCCAACCTCGAGTTCACAACAGGAATAGTAATTCTTCCTCAGCGGGAAACCGCAGTAGTGGCCAAGCAAGCAGCTGCCCTGGACGTCCTGAGCGGGGGCCGGCTTCGGCTTGGGGTTGGTATAGGATGGAATTGGGTCGAATACGAGGCCCTTAATCAGGATTTCCATACTCGCGGGCGACGCGTAGAGGAGCAAGTCGAAGTGCTTCGGCTGCTGTGGACTCAGTCACTGGTTAATTATCGGGGAGAATGGCATGAAATAAATGACGCGGGTTTGAATCCACTTCCCATACAGCGACCGATTCCAATCTGGTTTGGAGGACATGCGGATGCCGTGTTGCGACGAGTGGCGCGATCCGGAGACGGCTGGCTGCCAAACTATCGCAAGGCGGCCGATGCCCGGTCATCGATTGACAAGCTCGAAAGCTACATGAAAGAGTATGGTCGCTCGCCGGATGACATCGGTCTGGAGCCCAGACTTTCGTTCGGCGATGGCGATCAAGAGAAATGGGGACGATCGATCACAGAATGGCGCGAACTTGGAGCAACCCATTTGACGATTAACACCATGCACTGCGGATTCGAGTCTCCTGGCGCCCATATCGAGGCCATAGAGAAGTTTGCTCGCTATGTTGGGATCACCGATTGAATCGAAGTATCCAGATTGGCGTCGCTTGTCAGCGGAAAGGTGATCTTCACAGGATCAAGTGATGCCGGAGTCGGTGAAACGACGCCTTTTACAATTTAATGTGGCATTTGGACATTACCGACTGCGATCCCGCTCCTGGTGTTCGAAAGAAAGCGTATGAAACAGAAGGATAAATTCTAAGAAGGGAATCTAAGCATGAAAATCACGGTCTCTTTGGGACAAATGGATGTGATAGTTGGCGACACGGACCGGAATCTTGAAACTGTTAAACGAATGACGGCTGAAGCCTCTAGGCGAGGCTCTGACCTGGTCATCTTTCCAGAGCTGTGGGCCACCGGATATGATCTGCAGAACGTCGAGAAACATGCTTCAGCGATAAGCCAAGGGGTCTTTGCAGAAACGGCGGCGCTAGCCCGGCAATACGGGCTGCATATCCTTGGCTCAAACTTCTCGGTCGTGGAAGAAGGGCGATTTGGAAACACAGCGGTGTTATTCGGTCCGCGGGGAGCGACCCTGGGCACATATACTAAAGTCCACTTGTTCGCCCCGATGGACGAAGACCGATATCTGACCGCTGGAAATGCGCTAACGCTGGTCGATCTGCCCTGGGGTTTGACAGGCCTAGCCATTTGCTACGACCTGCGTTTCCCCGAGTTAACGAGAGCTTATGGCGTGGCTGGGGCTAGCTTGATCCTGATGCCGTCTGAATGGCCATATCCCCGCCTGGCTCACTGGCGCACTCTCTTGAGAGCCCGGGCTATTGAGAACCAGGTCTTTATCGCCGCCTGCAACCGTACAGGTGTTTCAGGTGACACCTCATTCTTTGGCCATTCGACGATCGTCGATCCAGCAGGGGACATCATCATCGAAGGCGGGGAAGGAGAGATGCTTCTCACCGCATCAATGGACATGGGCCAGGTAAACCGGGTCCGTTCGCTCTTCAATGTATTTGACGATCGCCGGCCGGAGACCTATTCGAACCTATAGCTGCGATCTGAGGTTATCCGGTAAAAAAGAGAGCTGGGCGACGGAGCCGCTATCCTTTTCCTCGAGTCTTTCTTGTCAATTGTTCGCCTCTTGACAATCATGTTTCGATCTATTACAATCATCATATGATAAGGACATATGATGACATGATGACAAGGATTAAACAGCATGCGAACAATAACTAGAGTTCAAAGAATCTACTACTTGTCGGTCTCGTTGTTTTGGCTGTCAATCGCCATTACTCTTCCGCTCATGGTGCTTATTCTGCAGAGTCGCGGGGTTGACCTATTCCAGATTGGGCTGCTTATGGGAGCTTATTCCCTGACAATCGTCATCCTTGAAGTTCCGACTGGAGGCTTGGCGGACGCCATCGGTCGGAAGCGGGTGGCGATGCTGGCCTACAGCATCATTCTGATAGGGGGCCTGGTATTGTTGTTCTCTTTTTCGTTCGCCGCGTTTCTACTCGCGTTCATCCTCAGCGGTGTTGGGAGGGCACTAGCTTCCGGATCCTTAGACGCCTGGTTTGTAGATACACTTTTATACCTTGAGCCTGAGATCGACATCCAGCCACCTTTAGCGAAAGCCGGAACTATCACACTCATATCTCTGGGCATTGGGACATTGCTGGGTGGCTTGCTGCCGCGAGCACTATCTAGCTTGCCAGCCGAAGGCACAGCCGTGATCACGCCATTCACCACCACGATCCTTGTTTCCGGCTTAGTTCTTGCTATTTTGCTGGTTGTCATAGGTCTGTTCGTGGACGAGTCCCAAACCCACCAGGACGATGGAACCTGGAAACAAGGTTTCCGGCAGGTGCCTTCGATCGTAGGAGAGGCTGTCGGCTTAAGCCGCAGGAATCCGACCATCGTGCTTCTTTTAGGGGCAACTTTGGCCAGCGGGTTGGCACTGGCGAGTATCGAGAGTTTTTGGTCGCCCCATTTCGCGATCCTTATTGGGGGCAGCGAAGGAAACAGCCTGTTCTTCGGAGCACTGATGGCTGGCAGCTTCCTATTTGGAGCGTTTGGCAGCATGGCTTCAATTCCGCTAAGCCGCTTGTTTAAGCAGCGCTATGCATTGCTAGCATCGGTCTTTCAGGGTTTCCAGGGCCTCTCGCTCATTGTTCTCGCTCTGCAAGGAACCGTTGGCTTGTCTGTCGCCTTCTTCTGGTTGCTCTATCTAGGCATGGGTGTTGTGAACTCTCCCCAGGCAACGCTGATGAATGAAGAGATCCCTTCCGAACGGCGGTCTTCAATGCTATCGGTCCAGTCTCTTGCCGGTTATGCCGGTTCGATTGCTGGCAGTGTGCTCCTTGGCTATCTGGCCAAAAGCAGCTCCATCGGGACAGCCTGGATTGTTGCCGGCGTCATATTGCTGGTATCATTGGTCCTGTATCTAAAGGTAGATATTCGTCGGACCCGGATGCAAGAGATCATTCATGAGCCAGAAACAGCGGTTCCCTAAGACAGTCATAAAACAGACTCTAGCAGACCAAGTTGCTAATTCGTTGAAAGAGTCAATCCTGGAGGGCGAATGGGAACCAGGTGATGCATTACCCACTGAACCGGAGCTGTCGGAAGTGTTTGGTGTCAGCCGGGCTGTCGTGCGGGATGCAACGCGGATGCTCGCCGCAAGGGGACTCGTCGAAGTCCATCATGGGAAAGGGGTATTCGTAACCGAATCTCAGACGGAGGCTTTCGGCGATGCCTTGCTTTTAGCCTTGCGCCGTGAAGGGGCATCTGTCTGGGATGTCGAGCACTTTGAGCAGATAATTTATCCCGAGGTATTTGCCCTCGTCGCTTCAGAAGCGACCGATGCCGAACTCGAGGACCTTCGCACAGCAGCCGAAGATTATTTGAGCACGGTTCGCGTGATTCACGAAGCGAATGTGGTTGACGATGAACTTCCTCCTGAGGAACTAGAGCGGCTGCTGCAATCGTACCAACAACTTATGCAGCGAATCTTTGCAGCAACGCACAATCATGTTCTCCAGCTTCTCGCCGGACCTTTACTCAGGCTGCGCAATGTACGATCCTGGCAGGATGATGAGGCGACGCCAGAGAACGTGATCGAGAAAGAAGAAGGCTATATCCATATAGCGATAGAGGCGATGAGCTCTCGCGATCCGGAACAGGCACGCCAGACGATGATTAATCTCATGCAGCTCCCCAAAGAAGCCGAAGAGGCAATGCGGAAGACGCCAGTCGGCGAGATTCCGGAGATTCATTTCAAGCCGTAAATAGTGGACCAGGGCGCCATTTCCCCAGATGATTTCGTACAATTGAATCAACGATAAGGCCTGGCCTGGATAACGAGTAATCATTTACATTACAGGTTCAGGACTCCTTGACTGGCCAATCGACCATCCAGGAAACAAGCCTTGGATTACTCATGGGGAACTGCGCCACTAGGTGCCTAGTCTATTGGCCGAGTTGTTGCCAGCATATGTTGCTGCCAGCATATTTACAACCCCCGCCACATAGATTAATCTATAGATAACGATATTGGAGCCTATTGGGTAAGAAGCCTAAGGAGAGTGGGGAATGGCAACAATGAGTCGAAGCATCGTCATCAACGCACCAGTCGAAACGATTCTGGAAATCACGGAGGATCCTGATCGATTGCCAGAGTGGTACGCGGGAATTGAAGAGGTTAGAACTGACGGCGTTTTTCCGAAAGTTGGTGGCACGGCGGACATGGTCTATAAGGCAGCTGGCATCACGTTCACCGTGCAGCAGACAGCCAGAATCTACGAACCCGGAAAGCGAAACGAATACGAATTGCGGGGTATGATCAGCGGCACCTACACAGAGACGATGGAATCCGAAGGTGACACCACGCGGTATATCCTAGATTTTGATTATCAGATGCCGGGTGGCGGTGTTGGAAAGATCATCGACAAACTTTTCGTGGAACGCATGAATGCCCAACAGCTTGAGCAGAGCCTGGAATACTTGAAGGCTCTCGCCGAAAAGTAATTCCTGGGCTGGAGAGCGGCAAGCAAATCTCCGACCTGAGGCACTGCCGATGAACCCTGCCTTTTTATGACGGATGAAGGCGAGGTATGCGGTGATTAATCGACCCGCTGGACCCGGGTTTCTAACGGATCTATATGGCCAATATCGAAAAAGTTAGAACCGCCCGGTTGGGTCTGGCAACCGGACGGTAATGTAGGTGGATTTGGTTAGTCCTCGAACTTGAAGGATATCTTTACCCGGGCACGATAGGCGACTACTTTTCCGTCCTCAATTTTCAGATCTAGTTTGTTAACCTCAGCTATCCGGAGGTTTTTGAGCGACTTCGAAGCTGTCTCAACCGCATTTTTTGCTGCTTCCTCCCAAGATTCCTCACTCGTACCAACCAATTCGATAACTTTGTAGACACTATTATCCATGAAATGCCTCCTTCATTATAACTAGAAGAACTTACAGCCAGAGCAATAAAACGACTGATCCCAGTAAAGTATCAACTTTGACTCGCAGGTGGCCTATTGACCTTACGGTCGGCTATCTCCGGGTCCCGTCGCGCCTGGGCAGCACCTTCTTAGAGACAGAAATGAACTGTTCGCCTAATGATGCGCTGGCTGTGTCTTCGACAACCGTGATGTTAACTCAGTTGCCACCATCATTGGATGAGGATTATAGACATGCTAATGGATCAGAGAGCTCTGGTCAAGGGTTGAGTATATGGCTGTTGAGTATATGGCATGTTGAGTATATGGCAACGATCTCAGATACAGGCCTGGATGCCACTTTTTGTTGATGGCATCTTAGGCGTTTTGACGCCAGCTTGCTGCACGCCCTTGATAAGAACTCCACATGGCGTCTGTGCGAGAAGTCTCCCGTTCAGCGCCGGTTTAGGGCGGACAATAACCTGAGTACGTACCAGAAAAGCAAGGCGAAGTCAGCGAAAAGGGCCAATGAAGCGGCCACATGTTGGTCTGTATTATAGCTGTGGAGAAGGCCTGACGTGTTATACAGGATATAGCCAGCCGCCAATCCAACCATTGCTGCTGAGAATAGCACGCCAAGGTTAAAGCCAAAGATCAGCGAGGAGACGATCAAGGCTATGGCTACCAGTCCACCAGCTATCAATCCCATCCTTAGAAATGAGAAATCTGCTTTGGTCAGAAAAACAACAGCGGTCAGTCCAATGAATACAGAAAGGGAAATAATGGCGGCGCTGGGTATCACGACCGGCGTAGAAACGATGGAGACAATTACCAGCAAGGGCATAAACAAGATCGCCTCGGCAAAGGTATATAAGGCCAAACCAATGTACTGCAGACCTTTGGAGGCGCCATTATGAGCCCATCGATCAGCGAGCCAGCCGACGACCATAAACAATCCTAGGATCACAAGCCAATTTATCCGTCCGGACAGGGCAAAACTGACATATTCCCAAGCAATGTTCATTTCGAACAGGAGAGCCTCGAAGAGGACGAACACGATAATGGCGCCTGCCAGATGTAAATAGGTTCGCCGAATGAAGGCGACGCGCTCATCCACACCAGAACTCGATACGGACTGTCCCTGATCGTGTGTTAGAGATTTAGCATATGACATTTTGATATCTCCGGTCTGGAAATAGCAGGGGACACTTTGTGCCTGTCAAGTTTTATCTATATGTGTAAGGATAACCGCAGCCGTCTGCGATGATCTGTCATTTTTGTGCGAATTTGTGCGGATCTATCCGATTCCCCGAATGTTTTTTCTTTGTGCGCGGAGTCGTTCGACCCGGATCGGACCGTCTCTTGGTTAACATAGGCAATTGACATTATTAATGGCTGCTGAGCAACTTCATTGGAGCCCTTCTTCAGTCCATGGATTGTGTTTACTGGTGGTGATTCCCCTGGTCATCCGTGTTCCTTCAGAACAGCCTTTCTACTCAGAACGTGCCCGACCTTACATCATAATAGGCGACGCATATTACAGTAAGAGAGTATCAAACAGCCGCTAAGACTGGCATAC
>DASRZI010000529.1:0-4031 GCA_035686605.1 Candidatus Zixiibacteriota bacterium | reverse complement strand
TACCTTATCAAGCTGGCATCTAATCAGAAATGGAGAGGTAATCCCCAATTCTCTTTGGTTTCAAAGGAGCGTATTTAGCTTCCTGTGGCTCTCTTATCCGGTGAAACGTTTGCGGTTTCCAAAGCCACCACCACCGAGGGTCATGACGTCGACCACGAGGGCAATCATCAGGAACACCACTTCGAGACCTGAGATGGCATCATTCGCTGTAACCAAGACATACATGAGCGTCGTCCAGGGTACGAATATGATGCCCAGGATCGGCCATATTATCGATCCAAAGGCTGCACTCCATCTGCTCGTGTCGAGGATCCACCAAATGACGCTGGCAACCCGCGGACCCAAAAGAACAAGGATAGTAATTAGACAACACATCTGTATATCCTCCTTAGAATTCGCGAAGCTGATAACGGTAACCAGCTATCAGCTTCATTCGTGCAGCTTCTTGTCATATACCCTCGCTAATAACCATAGCTCACGGGCTGGCTTCGGGCATGACAAACATCTTCAGAATTTAACCGTCAGTCTCTGTGGGGTGATTTTCACGAGCAGATTCATGCCTATCATATTCCTGCCGAGTCGCCCATGCTCTGAGCCCTATGAACAAGCCCAAGGCGGCGATGGGCAAGGCTATGCCGGCTCCTTGGGCAACAAGATCGACATTCTCCCCAGTGAATACAACGCTTAAGAAATTGACCGCCAATACAACCACTGTCACGCCAATAAGGCTCGTCTCCAGCTCTTCGGTATTATGAATCTGCAGCCAACCCGGGAATTCGATTTCTCCGATAAAAAGTTGGTAAAAACCGATCGAAGTGATGTACAGCACTGTACCGATCAGAAATGTATGGACGTACTCCACCACCTCAACCATGATTGGCAAATCATCAGCATGGGCTTCGAGTTCAATGAGTCCGAGTATTTCAGCTACTGCTTCAATAATGACTCTAATCAAGCTTACTCCGCCGAAGATGAAAAACGTTGCGGCGGCGATGCCGAGACCAATTATGGGAATGATGATGAGATACCGTGTGGCAATGAAGAAACGTGACATGAAATCCCTCCTACTATTCTTTCTTGCTGGAAAACAATCGTATCTTCTCAGGCACTGGCACGCTACTAGAACGAAGTACGATGGTAGTAATCATACAACGTACTTAACTCACCAGGCAATGACCCCGGTTCGACTATCGATATGGAGAGGTATCCAGGCTATCAGCGGAGCAGTGCGGATTTCAAATTCCTATTTCGGCAGTAATTTGACCGGATTCAATTGCCGACACCAGTGCTTGGTGATCTATCTCGGTCTGATCGGCGTAGGCCAGGGCGAAATCAGCAATGGCCCGTGAGAAGCCTTTGCCACTGCCGATGTAGCCCGAAATGGTGTCAGGTTCTCCTGTGCGTGCATGGGCTCGAGCGAGACAAAGCGCACAAACCCTGAGATACGTCTCTAAGCCTTCTGGATCCAGGGTGGCGACGTCAAGGGAGCCTTTCATGTCCTTTAACTGGCGCCAGTAGTAATTGGCACCTGTCAAACCGCTCAGATGCCAGCCAAGAAAAATATCACTGGCTGCCTGCATCAGCCTCTGGCCAATAACAACTCGCTTGGCTGGGCTAAGGTGTTTGCTGTCCTCGGTGTGCATCTCAAGGACGGATGGACCTGCTTCCTTCTGCTGGAGGATGATGGCATCTTCTTTAGTCACACCCTCAAGCAAAAGGATAGTACATCTGGTACCTACGCTTCCGACCCCTCCTACCCTTAAAGCAGCGTCTCGCAATTTAAACCTGGATAAGAGCACCCTTCTCTCTTCAGAAAGGCTATCAAGATATTGTCTCCAAGCGTCTTGAACGTGGGCTATGGAGATCTCCTCCATCTGTTCTTCGCTTAGCAGTTCGTCCAGGGGAACCAGCAGTGGTGGATCGCTTTTGAATTGACGTTTGCCATCTACCATTGTCGTGAGTTGTTCCAGCGTCTGTTTTTGCGTCTTCCCCCTGGCCTTGCTCACCATCTTCTCAGCGCTTCTTTGTGTTTCCTTTGACGATTGCTCGAAAACCGATAGGACGCTCTCGACTTCCACGTGGAAATACCATATGTCCATGGTATTGGTCTTAGTTAGCTTTCGCATGGACTGGGCATAGGTTTCGACCACTGCTTGGGCCAATTTCCGATTTATCCTGTCGTCATATCCAGATTCGCGACCGGCAACGACGGCGCTGGCGGCCAATCGTTTCACATCCCACTCCCAAGGACCAGGGTGTGTCTCATCGAAGTCATTGATATCGAAAACTAATTTTCGTTCTGGCGTGGCGAAGATACCAAAGTTTGACAGATGGGCGTCGCCGCACAGCTGAACCTCCAAGCCGCTTGAGGGAGTCGCAGCTAGATCAGCAGCCATAACAGCCGCCGATCCACGCAGGAAAGCAAAAGGAGAAGCGACCATACGTCCATATTTGATAGGAAGAAGGTGCTGCAACCGGTCCTTATCCTGCTCCTGGAGCAGTTGGAGAGGATCGGGACGGTCAGCCGGAGGACTCCACTCCGAGTGGCTGCGGAGAGGCGTCTCTTGGCGGATGGCTTTTCCTGCTTGTCTTCTATCTGATCGAGTTTCCATCATATCTCCCTTCCTTGTAACGACCTAGTGGTCATGAGCTGCTGTGCAAAACTAATATCGATAGCCGGCAGAGTCGGTGCAGATCTGTCTATCCTTTCGATTAGTGGCACTAACGGCGGCCAATATAATTTGAAGGATATGTCCTTTCAAACTTGACTGATTTGGCGCAAAGTCAGGGAATGGGCCCACCATCCACTGTTAAACGAAGAAATATCACACTGTTCTGGCTCGATAGCAAGTACTGAGCCTCAATTGTTCCGCATTCAAAGCATTGAAGCAAAAACCAGCAGGTGGACACGTTCGATAGAATGGGGAATTCGTGATAAAACCTTCCCATGAGAGTCGCCATGATCGGCCCCTTCGGATTCCACCCGAACAAGACGATGCGGAGCAGAGCGCTGCCCCTCGCAAAGTCGTTGGTTCAGAAAGGACACACGATCAAAATCTTCATGCCACCCTGGCAAACCCCAGATGAGGCCGGCAAAATCTGGAGCGACGGGGGAGTCGAGCTTGAATACACAGGATTGGGTGGCGGTTACTTGGGCATCGCCGCGCGATTAACCCAGCAGGTAATAAGGTGGAAACCAGATATCGCCCATTCCTTCAAACCAAAAGCATACAGCGGGATGGCCAGCTGGTGGCTGTGGTATTTTCAACGATGGAGGATTAAACTGGTTACTGATGCCGATGATTGGGAAGGGGATGGAGGATGGAATGAGGTCGCGCCCTACTCGACCAGTCAAAAGCGGTTCTTTAATTGGCAGGAGAATTGGGGTCTTCGTCACTGTCGTGCCTTAACAGTCGCCAGCC
Organism: Candidatus Zixiibacteriota bacterium; assembly: GCA_035686605.1. Taxonomy (GTDB): domain Bacteria; phylum Chloroflexota; class Anaerolineae; order Promineifilales; family Promineifilaceae; genus UBA11865. Next base: position 609 of record DASRZI010000529.1, on the reverse strand, counting down.
GCGAACTGCAAACGAGGGCCAAGGCAATTGCTCTTCCGGAAGACAGAGTGTTCTATCTGCCCAATGGACCTGGCATACCGGCCAACGAAGAGACTAAGAGCCAGAAACGAACCGACCTAGGTCTGGCAGGTCGACCTGTTCTCTTACTATACACACGACTCTTTGAGTTCGATTCTGGAAGGTTGGTAACAATCCTCAGCCAGGTAATGGAGGCCATACCCGATCTGGCCATCCTGACGGTCGGCATGAGCCTTTTTGAAACTGATGCGGCTCACTTCAGGGGGGAAGCGATCGCGGCCGGGATTGAAGGGGCCATCGTGGATGTCGGTTGGGTGGATGAGCCGGAGCTGCCCAGCACCCTTGCGGCGGCTGATGTGGGGATCTATCTAATGGATGACAACTTGATCAACCGAAGCAAATGCCCGGTCAAATTAGCCGACATGCTGGTAGTTGGTAGGCCTGTCGTAGCTGAGCAAGTGGGACAGGTGCCGGAGTACGTCATTCAAAATAAGACCGGTCTACTTCGACAAAGCGGCGACTCGAACGGCATCGCATCAGATATCGTTACACTTCTTAGGGATAAGCCATTACGAGAACGCCTTGGGGCTG
>DASRZI010000528.1:0-40878 GCA_035686605.1 Candidatus Zixiibacteriota bacterium | reverse complement strand
AGAGTGTCTATCAGAGCATACTTGAAGGCGATTCTGAAGCCGCTACCGCTGGAGTGAGTGAGGCTCTGAAAAGGGGTGAGGAACCCATTCGTGTGTTAAATGAGGAGATGATTGCCGCCATGGAAGAAGTCGGCCGTCTCTTTGGGGAACAGGAATACTTTATCCCAGAGATGATGATTTCCGCCCGGGCCATGAAAGAGGCCCTGGCCATCTTGAAACCACACTTGCTGGAAAGCCATATTGAACCAATAGGAAAGATCGTTATCGGCACCGTCAAAGGAGACCTGCACGATATCGGCAAAAACCTGGTGGCTATTATGTTAGAAGGCGTCGGCTTTGAAGTGACCGATCTGGGAACAGATGTGTCGCCCGATCGCTTCGCAGCGGCAGTGCGCGATGTCAATCCCCAGATCGTTGGCATGAGCGCCTTGCTCACGACGACGATGCCCTACTTGGACGCATCGATCCGCGCCATCGAACAAGCAGGATTTCGAGACAGGATAGCCGTCATGGTTGGAGGAGCGCCGGTCAGCCAGGAGTACGCTGAGAAAATCGGGGCGGATCTCTTCGCAGCGGATGCCGCCGCGGCAGCGAAGACAGCAAGGAACCATATCCTTGCCGCTTAGATTCTAGAAAACCCTCTGGAATCAATCAATAATAACCCAGCCTATCCAGGGCTCCCACCTGTATAACTTTGCCCGATGATCAAGGGTTGCTCGTTGATTGGTCTCGCCTGAGGCCGACCAATAATATTCTATTCGAACTAGAGATAGTTTTCGCGGTCTGTTGGCAGGACCGGGGCGGGGAAGGTGCCGGATACTTAGTTTGAGGGTCAAGCGAAACTTACGATAGAAGGATGGAGTTGAGCTGATCGGCAAATTCCAGGCTGCCTTCTCCGGAGGTCAGGATCTGAATAAGGTCTGGTGAGCTGATGCCCACTCCCAGTTCTACGGCCCGAGCTATCTGTTCTTGATCGAAGACACTTCCCTTGCTCACCTCGGGAGTCGTCCCAAAATACCGTAGAATGGCGACACCCACGGCGTCGACAGCTATGGGATCTTTCCCGGCCACAATAACCTCAGGGCTTACTCTCCGGCCGTTATCTGGGCCACCGGTAACGAAGGCTTCGATCCCATCCATGACGATCAAATCCGGCTTGTAAGCCGTGTTGATTTCGGCAATCATCTTTCGCTGGTGAACAGAATTGTGCAGCTCGCTCATGTAATCATGATCCCTATTTGCGGTCCGTTTTGCAGCCAGTCCGACAGAGTTTTTCAAGGCCATCGTGAAATGGCCTCCGTAGCGGTGGGTTTTCAGGTTGCAGGTTTGGACCACCCTGTGTGCATCCAATAAAATGCGCGGAACGGCAAATCCATCCTGCCAATGATGGTCGTTTGAACGGATGACCGTCCACTCCTCATCCTCCAGTTCGTCAAAGGCGACCAGGGTCAATCCCAAATCAGCAGCCAGCGTATCAATTCCCTTCTGCTGCATGACCGAACGAGTATGGCCCATTCCACTGCGGTCACCCACCGTAATGGTTCCTGCTCCATTCTCCTGCAGTTCTCCTATCAAGGCCCTGAGCGTGTCGATATGAGTGGAACCTGGAGATTCATCGGCTGAATTGAAGTTCGGTTTTAGTAATACGTTGTCTCCTTTGATTCCTCCATATTCCAAAAGGCGCAAAGCCTCGCGAACACCCTGAGAGCGGTCCCTGGTTCTTACGAGGGCGATCTTGGTAAACCCAGGATCATCCAAAATCACCGCCGTTGGTCCAGCTTCCGAGGTGAGAGTTGATGTGGCTGGCGCCATATCGGCTGCCACCGGCGACGAATCTGGCTTGCTTTTTGCGAACTTGGTGGGAGGAACGGAATCTTGCGGAGGAGAGGTGCGAATAGGACTGCAAGCCTTAATGATCGGCGCGATGGCGATGGATCCTCCTACAATGGCGACTTTTTGGCAGAATACTCGTCGATCCATTTAGTTGACCTCCCTTAGAGGACCTCCCTTAGAGGACCTCCCTCATAGGACTTCCCTCATAGGACCTCCCATAGAGGACCTCCCTAAGAGGACTTCCCTCATAGAACCTCCCATAGAGGACCTCCCTATTTCCTGTGATGGCTCTAATCATGCAGATATTTAACACTGTGGCGACAATATATAAACATATGAGCATGATTCCACATAAGTGGATGCAAGTCAACAGCAAGCGCTTAACAGGGCGACTTGAGCATATCTCTGGGAACGGCTAGAATTGGCTTCAAACCCAATCATGCACAAGGATCCTGTGAGTTTAAGAATATTATTGCTGCAAGCTCGTCATGCCTCAGATGACGCGCGGTTCGACGAACACCGCTCTTTCGCCCGCCAGGCTGGTTTACCTGAGGAGCAGGTTGTTCCTTTCGATTTACTGGCGGACACACCAACGATAGAGACAATTCGCCAGTACGATGCTTTGATGGTCGGAGGAAGTGGAGATTTCTATGTTTCTAAAGGGAATCTGCCTGGCTATGAAGATGTTCTCCATGTCCTCAGAGAGGTTGTCGATGTCGGCCATCCGACCTTCGCCTCCTGTTTCGGATTTCAGCTGCTGGTAGCGGCGCTTGAGGGGCAGATCTCGTATGATGAGAAAAATATGGAAGTGGGGACCTACGAATTATCCCTGACAGAAGCGGGACAGGAAGATGAGCTCTTCAGCCGGCTGCCAGAACAGTTCTTAGCCCAACTCGGCCACAAAGACAGGGTAGAGGTAGTTCCTCCATCCGTTTTGAACCTGGCAACAAGCCCAAATTCTCCGTGCCAGTCAATAAGAATTCCTGGAAAGCCGATTTGGGCGACTCAATTCCATCCTGAATTATCGGCCGATGAGAACCTTAGGCGTTTCAACCAATATATCGACGGCTATGCATCCCTAATCGGACCCGCGGAGCTTGAAGAAAAGCTGGCTGGTTTCAAGAATAGTCCCGAAACCGATGCCCTGATCCCTGGCTTTCTTGAGCTGGTGTTTTCTTGATAGAACCGGCCTCGTGCTTCATCCATAAGTAGGTCATCCACAGTACATCAATGGGTCTGGAACACCGACTAGAGTCCGCTGAAATACCAATAGAGACACCCCCCCAGCGACAATCCCCTACAAAGCTGACAGAGGCAGCTTTACATTTTGCGGCCGGCCTCTTAAGAGCTTGCTGACAAGCCCATGAATACAGCTATAATAAATTCTGCTGTTTGCGGTCATGCATCGCTAAAGAGACTGCTTGCTGATAACCGAAGGATGATATTGCTGTGATGATAGCTCGCACTAAGGTAACGCAATTACTCTATCTGTTCGCATTGGTCCTCGTGATCGGTCTAATTGCTGGATGTAGTGGAAGTGATAGTGAATCTGAAGCTGTTTCTGGCGGTTCAGACCAGCAGGATCTTGCCGGAACGAGTTGGTCCCTCTCACTTCTCAGGGGAGATGGGCTATTGCTCATTTCAATCGTGACCGCTGACTTCGACGATAACGGATCGGTCTCGGGTATTGCTGGCTGTAATGGTTATTCAGCTTCTTACGATACGGATAGAGATCAGATCTCGATAACAGATATTGAAACAACATCCTCGACTTGTCGAGACCGTTTGATGGCCCAGGAGACGAGTTATATTGAAACACTCGAGTCAGTCATAACATATCAGGTCTTAGGAACGACCCTGGAGATGCGAGATGGGGAAGGCAGGGCGATGCTGGTTTACGATACGCTGGCTCAGACGAAGCTGCCCGGTTCTCGCTGGATCCTAACCGAATACGACAACGGCTCAGGTACGGTGGTGCCGGTATTGCCCGGAACAACTGTTTCGACCGAATTTGGCGATGAAGGCTTGCTCAGTGGCTCGGCAGGATGCAATGGATACTCCGCCTCATATGACGTCGCCTCAAACCTAATCAATATCGATGCAATCGTAATGACCGAAATTTACTGCATGGAGCCTGAAGGGCTTATGGACCAAGAAACTCAATACCTCTCCAACCTGGAGCAAAGCACAGCCTACGCGATCGTCGGCGATGCGATGGGTCTTGTCAATGACGAAGGCGCCATCCTGGCCATTTATTCCTCCGAAAAACCATAGGAAATCCTGGTAGACTTTGATCCTTCCAGATATGCGATATATCAAGTCGGGCCAACCAGATCGATATTTTTGAGTGAGAATGGTGTTGAAAAGCATTTTTGTTGAAGGGACCTGATTAGCATGAACATCAAATTAGACGCCTTCCCTATTGTGTGATTCCTGCTCGGTGGAGCCGCTTTCTTCATAATTGCCCTGGGACTGCAGCGGGCAGCTGATATCATCAACCCTTTTCTCCTCGCTTTAGTGTTCGCCCTTTCTGTTGCACCATTACTCAATTGGCTGGTCCGCAAAGGCGTGCCATCCTGGTTATCTCTGGTGATAACCTTGGCCATCCTGATCATCGCTGGTTTCGCATTCCTGACCATCATGTTTGTATCCGTAAACCGGCTTGCGGAGACGATTCCAGCCTATTCGGAAGATCTAAGCGGTCAGATTTCTGCCTTTGAGGAGTGGCTTGCCGGTCTGGGCATCGATACTCAGAACTTCTCATCATTAGATATTTTCTCCCCAGAGAAGGTACTGGGACTGATCGGCGATCTTACGAAGGGTTTGGTCGGAGCCATCGCCAATGCCGGCTTTATGCTCATGATCCTGATATTCATGATCTTGGAAGCTAACGGTTTTTCGACCAAATTTCGTAAGCAATCGCTATCTGGTCACCCGTTTCTGGACAGGTGCGCTACCCTGGGAAAGGACGTAAGACGCTATGTCGTAATAACTACCCAAATCAATTTCATGGTTGGCTTGGTTGATACGATACTTCTGATAATTATAGGAGTGCCACTCCCGATTCTGTGGGGTATTTTGTCCTGGTTATTGGGCTATATTCCTAGCATTGGTTTTTGGTTGGCTCTCATTCCCCCAGTTTTCTTAGCCTTCATAACCATCGGTTGGGAAGCGGCCCTGATCGTTTTCATTGGCTATGTGCTGATCAATGGCTCTGTCCAGAACTTCCTTTCGCCCAGGTTAATGGGAAAAGGCCTCAATATATCCGCTCTCGTCGTCGTGCTCTCTCTGTTCTTCTGGAGCTGGATTCTTGGAATTGTCGGCGGTCTTCTCTCATCGCTGCTGACGATAGGTGTCATCCGATTGATCCTGGAGAGCTCAGAAGATACGATGTGGCTGGCTAATCTATTGAGCGCGGGCGGGGGAGAGAATGGCAAAGATGATTCTGTTTCGTCGGGAGAATCCCAGGAGGACGCTGTACCGACTTCGGCCTAAATCTCCATTCTCGCAAGATTGATACTTCCAGCCCTATTTCTTCGAAAACACCGCCTTACCCGCTTCCTGAAGAAACCTTTCTCGAGCAGAACAAAGCAGGATCCGCAACACGATCCTGGTCACCCACTAACGAAGCTGGGAGGGAAAGCTGTCTGAAGCATTCACGTTTTTGAGTGTGGCCTGGAAGAGAGAGACCAGGCTATTTCCCACGGGGGTGTCCCTGAGCCACCGCTTCCCCTCAACGAGGCGATGATAGGATCAGCCAGATGGGGTAATAACTCGGCCGTGCTTGCCAGCAGACCAAAGCACCCCGTAAGCATCATGTCGCCAAATGGAGTAGCAAAATATGGATTCAGGGCCGAGTTAGCCATCATCTTGCGCCTGGGTCCGGTTATGGCTACCTGGTAATCCCCGTTCCCTGACTCAACTTGAAAGGATGGGTGAATGTAGGATCCGTGACCACTATCTTCATAAACCGCATTGTTGCTTATGGTTCCATCCGCCAATTCACCGAGCAAGCGGTCCAATTTAGACACGTTCAGCAAGCCCGTATGGTGCTCAAAGACCCCGCCGATTCTTCCTGAATCCAACTGGAAGGCTAAGGTGTGAAAATTGCCTACATTGGCAACTATTACCCGCCTGTGCGAGGAGACTTCTGGGTCCTGATAGGCTCCTAAAACCGCCGCTGGAGCTGTGTCCATGAGCACGAGCGGAGCATCAACATCTGCGGCTGATTCGACGACAGATCGCAGTCTTGTCATTCGCCGGGGGACATCCTCTGAATGGAAGGCGAAAGTACTCAAGCGATCATCTTCCCCGACGCGCTCTCGGATGTAATCAAAGCGAAACCGTCTGTCTGAGTATCCCGGTGGCGCCGCGCCATGATCGAACACGGCGACGGCGATGGCTGATAGACCTGCCAGAGATACTCCGAAAGCGCCCATTGCTTCTTCTATCGCCTGGAAGTTGAAATCAAGCATCTCGATATGCACCGCATCGGATCCAGCAGAGCCAATATCTTCAGGATCAACGATCGTAATGCCCATCTCCTCAACGACTTGAAGATCATCATTAAATGATCGGGCCGCAGCAGGGGTAGAGAAGATTCCTAAACCGGCCTTGAGATGATCTTCAGCGGCCCAATGACTCGGTCCTCCTCCCATGGTCACGCCACTCAGAAACACTGGTTTCCGCGACTCAGTGGCCATCTGCAATTTTCTGCGGACTATCATTGTGGGCGCTGGAACCACCAGTTTGAACCCATTTTCGATATCTATTTGAGAATCATAAAGATAGATATCCTGCGTTCCAGTGCCGATATCTACGCATAGCACTCGCATCTCATTCCTCTCTATAAATTACAGTCAGCTTCCAAGACATCATCATCAAAATGTTGGTCATAAGTATATTAAACTTCAAGGTGACAAATCCCTTGCACCTCGTAAAAAACGTCATCTTTGATTGGCCGATCTACCTAGTCCTAAATGATTCTCAAATTCAAGGCTACAATGGGGATTGATTCGCATTCTGCCAGATCTCTAGGCTTGCCATCTGATTACTCAGAGCAATTATATATACAGGTTATAAATAGGGGCATAGACTGACACCAATCCATCAAAGGAATGTTGAGCACGAAGGAATTGAGCGTTGAAAATCGCAATAATCGGAACTGGCAGCGCCTCATTCGGACCAGCCACGATAGCCACTATAGTCAGAGAACCAGGTCTGAACGGGAGTGAACTGGTCCTAATTGATAAAGATCCAACTGTTTTAGAGATCATTCATAAGGTCGCCGAACGCATGAATGAAGAGTGGGGAGCTCGAATGACTATCAGGGCAGGCACAGACAGGCGATTATTACTGGCCGATTCTGATTTCGTCATTGTATCGATTGAAGCCGGTCCAAGGGAGAAACTGTGGCGGCTGGATTGGGAAATACCCATTATGTATGGACTACGGCAACCCTATGCTGAGAACGGCGGTCCCGGTGGTCTGATGCACGCCTTTCGGCAGATACCCGAATTCATGGTTATCGCCCAGGATATGGAGATCTTGTGCCCCGATGCCTGGTTGATAAATTTCAGCAATCCACTACCGAGGATCACTCGTGCGCTAACAAAATACAGTAACATCAAGGTGGTTGGAAAATGCCACCAAATCAATCAAGGTTATGCTCTCATTGCAGAGCTGCTAGGCAGCTACATTGACGAGAAGAGTGCGAAGCCGAAATCCTCCATGCAGGATGCAAATTCATCGGACTTCGAAAAAGCGGTAGAGCTAGGAAGGAATCACTTTGAGATTCGCTCGGCAGGTTTGAACCATTTCATTTGGTTGCTCGAAATAAAAGACAAGCAAACCGGCGAAGACCTCTATCCGAACCTACGTTCGAACAACATCGATAGTCCTCAGCAACGTAATCCCCTTACCATGGATCTGTTTAATATTTTTGGTCTGTGTCCTCTGGCAGGGGATGCTCATCTTGCCGAGTACCTTCCGTGGGTTCATGATCCAGTAAGCCGCCCATGGGAAAAATATGGTATCAGCCTCTATGATTGGGAAGAGGGCGCTGATGATCGAAATGCTCTGCTAAATCAAATGACGACGATTTCTACTGGAATTGATTCTCTCGAATCGCTGCAAGATTCTCGCAGCGAGGGGGCGGTTGAGATCATCCGAGCCATCGGACTTAACGAGCTTTTCTACGATGAGGCTGTAAATGTGCCTAATGACGGATCGATTGATGGGCTTCGTAACGATACTATTGTCGAGGTGCCTGCCGTGATTGACAGAGAAGGCATCCGCGGTGTTGAGATCGACCATTTTCCTGAGGGCATCCTAGAAATACTTCGTAGAGAGGCCAGCCTGGTTGAGATAGTGGTGGATGCCGCTGTTGAAGGGGATAAGCAGATGGCCCTTCAGGCCTTACTGCTCGATCCTATGATTAATGATATCGACCGTGCTCGAGCGATCTTGGACGATTATCTGCAGAGCTTTGCTCAGTACCTTCCCCAATTTGAAGGATCCTAAAGCTCGGATTTGAATCCGGAATTTCTGACAGCTTTGGAATGCAGCGAATATATGGTTGGCAGCAGCGTGTCATCGACCTGGTATATTGTCATCATGAAGCAGATTTTTCCCCATTGGTGAGCACTTGAAAAGGTTACTTGCCCGTCGTCCAGAAATGCCTAAAATTCACGATGGCACGCGTCTCGATGGCAAGCCGTGTACACCAAAAAAATCAATGCAACATAACATTCAATCTCTGCCCAGGGGGTATCACCTAAACTGCCCAGCCAACATTATTGGGGGTGTCTGCTGATCGATAATGCAGTTGGCGACAGAGCAACGAGATGAGATCTCACTTGATAGATCATCGGAATCTTGCCAGGTATGTTATCCCCTTCTTGATCGGCTTTTTGATTCTTACCGTAGGCTGCCGGGCAGGGGATGGAACAGACTCAAGTGAGGGTGCAAAACGGGCTATCCAAAATAAGGGATCTGACACTATCGTCAATATTGCCCTCGCCTGGGCCGAAGAGTATCGTGTAGTTGATCCCACGGTGAGCATCGCCGTCACAGGGGGAGGTTCTGGAACCGGAATCGCTTCGCTGATTAATGGTACGGTCGATATTGCCAATGCCTCCCGTCCGATGAAAGAGAAAGAAATCGAAGATGCTCAATCCAATGGCATTGAGCCTATCGAGCACGTTGTCGCCATAGACGCATTGGCAGTAATCATCAATCTGGAGAATCCAGTAAGCGAGCTAACGATAGATGAACTTTCAGATATCTTCACTGGACGAATCATAAATTGGGCGGAGGTAGGAGGTAGAGACGCTCCTATCATTCTTGTATCTCGGGAAACCAACTCGGGAACGCATGTGTATTTTCTCGAAGAAGTTGTCCGTCGGGGTGAAAAGGAAAACACGGATATTTTTGCCCCTCAGACGTTGCTCATGCCCTCTTCGGTGGGGATCACCAGCGAAGTGCGCCGTAATCCAAATGCCATCGGCTATGATGGACTCGGATATGTCGATCCGGAGCATGAGAAGGTTCTCAAGATCGCGATCAATTCAGAGTCACCTTACGTGCCACCGTCGACGGAAACGGCCAAAGCGGGCACCTATCCTTTGTCGAGAGATCTGTATATGTATACGGCTGGTGAGCCAGCTGGAGTAATCGCGGAATACTTAAGGTGGATATTGAGCCCGGCTGGTCAAACGATCGTAGAAAGGCTAGGTTTTGTTCCTCTGGAGACTGAGTGAGTGACCAATGTCAGCTGAGGATGATTTACTAACCCCGGAAAGGCCGCCAAGACAATCTGTGGAACGGACCAAAAATAGGTCCTGGTCTGAGATCGTGGTTGAAACGCTGATTCGCCTTTCAGGCATATCGGCCATTGTCATAATCGCTTTTATTTTCTTATTTCTGTTGAGGGAAGGTCTGCCTGCCTTCCGCCAGGTTTCAATTGGCCAATTATTCGGAACGCGCTGGTATCCCATTGACAACCAGTATGGAATACTATCGCTGTTGGTTGGTTCATTGTTGGTTACATTTGGCGCGATCATCATCGCCGTTCCTCTTGGCCTGGTAACCGCGGTCTACCTGGGGGAGATTGCGCCATCCTGGCAAAGGGAGATTCTCAAGCCTTTTATCGAAGTGCTGGCAGGCATACCATCCATTGTGCTCGGATTTTTCGGATGGATCGTCCTCGCCCCGGCAATCCAGAAGCTAGGTGCCCCAACAGGACTGACGGCATTCACTGGCTCACTGTTATTAGCCTACATGTCCCTGCCGACCATTATCAGTGTTACCGAAGACGCTCTGTATTCAGTACCCAAAGTATACCGTGACGGATCTTTAGCCATCGGAACCACCCGCTGGCAAACAATCTGGCGGGTGACTGTACCTGCGGCCCGCTCGGGAATAGTAATTGCCATCATGTTAGGAATAGGCAGGGCGATCGGCGAGACCATGGCGGTGATGCTGGTTACCGGAAATGCCGCAAATATCCCTGCCCTGGGCCCGGCTGCATTTTTCGAGCCGGTCCGCACCATGACAGCAACCATCGCCGCTGAAATGGGTGAAGTGGCAAGCGGCAGTTTACACTACAGTGTGTTGTTCGCGATCGGGATCATCCTCTTCGTCATCACCTTCATCATCAACTCCCTGGCCAGTCGACTGGTGGGGGTCGACAAAACCAGGCGACGTGGAGGGCAGTTGTGAAACGCCAACACGTCCAGAAAATCGGAGAGATACTATCGCTTGTGGCTGCTGCGATCGTAATAATCCCCATCTTTCTTGTAATCATCTTGATCCTCGTTAATGGAATTCAGGCATTGAGCTGGGAATTCATATCCCAACCTCCCCGGAGTGGAATGACCGAAGGTGGGATTTGGCCTGCAATTCTTGGGACTATTTTGCTGACCATCGTTACTGCCATTGTAGTTATGCCTTTTGGTATTGGTGCGGCCATTTACCTGGCAGAGTATGCTGGTGATAATAGATTTACCAGGGCCATCCACCTGGCGATTGTGAACCTCGCCGGTGTACCATCCATCGTTTATGGTCTTTTTGGTCTCGGAGCGTTTGTCCTCTTTTTTAATCTCGGCACGTCGATCATTGCCGGGGCGTTGACTCTTGGGTTGATGACGCTTCCGATCATCATCAGCACTTCAGAGGAAGCGATACTCTCGGTGCCACAAGAGTTTAGGATAGTGAGCAGAAGTTTGGGGGCCACTCATTGGCAAACGGTGCGACATGTTGTTTTGCCGAATGCAACGCCAGGAATCATAACCGGGGTCATCCTTGGGCTGGTAAGAGCAGCCGGTGAGACGGCGCCCATATTGTTCACCGTGGCTGCGTTTTATCTGCCTGAGCTTCCCCGCTCCCTTCTCGATCAGACCATGGCCCTGCCATACCATCTCTACGTCATATCAACCCAGGTGCCGGGGATGCCCTTGCAGATTCAATATGGTACGGCCCTGGTTCTACTGCTTATGGTCCTCTCTTTTACGGTTGTGGCGGCTATTATTCGGGCCATCATGCGGCGCAGGCGTGAGTGGTAATGCCCATGGCTGACAAGAAGTTATCCATTCAGGATGTATCCTTCAGCTATGGCGATGATAAACAGGCCTTGAGGAATGTTAGCCTGGAGATTAACCCGAACGAACTATTCGTCATATTCGGACCCTCCCACAGTGGAAAAACGACGCTGTTGCGACTCCTGAACCGCTTGTCAGACCTGCTCCAGCAAGCACAAATTCAGGGGAACATACTCTTCAATGGAAAGGATATTTTCGCTCCTAATACTGATGTAACGGAGCTACGCAGACAAATATGCATGGTTTTCGCTACTCCAACCCCATTGCCTGGAACGATATATGACAATATGAGTTACGGCTTGAGGATGGCGGGAATTCGAGATTGGGGGCTTATTGATGGCCGAATTGAGACGGCGCTCCGGCAAGCTGCCCTTTGGGACGAGGTAAAAGATAGGTTGGAAACATCTGCATTTGCCCTTTCCGGCGGGCAGAAACAGCGATTATGCATCGCTCGAAGCCTGGCTCTCGAACCTGAGGTTATCTTGCTTGACAACCCAACCTCAGGTCTGGATCCAATCTCAACTTCAACAGTCGAGCTTTCTCTTTTTGAATTGAAGCAGAAATACACAATCATCATGGTTCCCCATAGTGTCCAGCAAGCAGCTCGCATCGCCGATAACGCAGCCTTCATGTTGAATGGCGAGGTGATTGAAGTTGGAGAAAATGCCGATTTGTTCGTTAACCCGACCGATAAAAGGACAGAGGATTACGTAACCGGTCGCTTTGGCTAATGGCTCTGATGAATAACAAGATCGACGTCCGCGATTTCTCATTTTACTACGGTGATTTTAGGGCCTTGGAAGCCATCTCCCTCGTCATTCCCGAGCGTAAAATTACGGCTTTGATTGGCCCATCGGGCTGCGGTAAGTCGACATTCCTGAGGGCCATAAACCGCATGAATGACACGATTTCCTCCGCCAGAGCCGAAGGAACCATCCTTTTGGATGGGAAGAACATATACGATCCAGATATAGATGTTGTCGAGCTACGCCAACGAGTTGGGATGGTGTTTCAGAGGCCTAATCCCTTTCCTCAGAGTATCTATGACAATGTCGCCTTCGGCCCTCGCGTATTGAATCTGATTAATAAAGGCGATCTTGATGCCGCGGTTGAGGAGAGTCTAAAGGGGGCGGCTCTCTGGGATGAGGTAAAGGATCGATTGACTGATTCAGCCTTAGAACTGAATCCTGGTCAGCAGCAGCGACTGTGCATCGCTCGGGCTATTGCGGTGAAACCGGAAGTAATTTTGATGGATGAACCTTGCTCGGCCTTGGATCCGGTCGCGACCCTCGCGGTCGAAGAGCTGATGAGAAACCTGGCTGATTTCTACACTATCGTCATCGTCACCCATAATATGCAGCAAGCCGCAAGAGCCTCGGACTTCACAGGTTTCTTCTGGTTGGGACGTCTGATTGAATATAACATCACGTCAGACTTGTTCACTAGTCCAGCCGAGAGTCTGACCGAGGCCTATTTAACCGGACGGCAAGGCTAGGGGGATAGCCTGTTCGCCAGCCGGGCGAATTGGAGGAGACGTTGAATTTCTCGCGCATGATAACTGCAGTTGATGCTTACGCTGAGGGTGAACCAGGTCGAGTCATCGTGGCTGGGATCGCCGACGTGCCAGGTAAAACCATGCTGGAGAAAAAGAACTATCTTGAGACCCAGCGAGATGACCTGAGAAAAATGATGCTGCAGGAGCCGCGCGGTTACCCTGCATTGTGCTGCAATATCATCCTTCCACCAACTCGACCAGAGGCTGATGCCGGGTATGTCATCATGGAGCATACCGAGTACCCAGGCATGTCTGGAACAAACACAATTTGCGTCGCCACGGTTCTTCTTGAGACCGGCATGCTGCCCATGCATGAACCGGTCACTGAACTTGTGCTGGAAGCGCCTGCTGGATTAATAGAGGTCCAAGCCCACTGTGAAGGTGGCAAAGTGCGCCAGGTTACATTTCGAAATGTACCGGCGTTCGCCGTACATCTAGATGCAACTATTGAGGTACCGACAATTGGAAAGGTCGTTGTTGACGTTGCTTACGGCGGTATGTTTTACGTTATCGCCGAGGCTAGCCAATTGGGCATCCGCCTGGAACCTGAACTCGGACGTGATATTGTCCGAGTGAGTGAGATGATCCGGCAAGCGGCCGATGACCAACTGGCAGCTGTTCATCCGGAAGTCGATGAATTTCATGGGATCACTATCTCGCAGCTATCAGGTCCAGCAGCCCGTGACGACGCGCACCTGAAAAACGCCGTTACGGTATCAACCGGTAATTTTGACTGGGACAAGCCAGCGACATGGACCGGAGCTCTTGATCGATCGCCATGTGGTACTGGTACCTGCGCCAAGATGGCTGTTCTCCATGCCAAAGGAGAACTCGGACTCGGCGAGGATTTCCACCACGAAGGCATTTTGGGCACGATATTCACCGGGAGATTGGAAAGCGAGACAAAGGTTGGGGATTATCGGGCGGTTGTTCCGACCATCAGCGGACAGGCCTGGATCACTGGTTTCAGCAATTACGTGCTGGACCCAAGCGATCCATTCCCGCAAGGATTCACTGTAGGGGATATTTGGTAAAATTCCTAGATCTCCTGGATCAACTGTCGGCCGAACCATCAAACGGAATGCCTTTGCAAGCCTACCGCAACAACGGGCGAAGGGTTGATCCGATGGCATGGTCCACAAAGTATCGTTCTGAGGATTGACGTTCCAGTATCAAACAACCTGAACGACTGTCTCCCCTGAATTACGAATTGTGGCGAGGAAATCCATGCGAGGACTGAAGGATAAGCGAGTAATGATTACAGGTGGGGCACAAGGCATCGGCGCGGCGACGGCCGAACGATTCCTGGAAGAAGGAGCTAGAGTGGCTATCCTGGACATCGATCCCATCGCCTGCCAGTGGATTCGATCACGTCTTCCAAATCTAGAGACGGCGGTATTAGCGGACGTAGCCAATCCCGAAGCCGTCGACGAGGCATTTAGGACACTCGATGAATCCTTCGCAGGTCTCGACATCCTGATCAACAACGCGGGAATCAGCGTCCAGCAGCCCTTCTTAGACATTACGGCCGAACAATGGAAGAGGGTGGTTGACGTCGATCTAAACGGCGTATTTTATGTGGCCCAGGCGGCCGCCCGCCGCATGCTTGATCAGGGTGGCGGGGTTATCATAAACATGGGTTCGACCAACGCCTTACGAGGATACCCTTGGTATGCGGACTACAATGCCGCCAAGGCAGGCGTCATCTCTCTTACCCAGACGATGGCCTTGGAGCTAGCTCCCACCGTAAGGGTCGTTGCGGTATGTCCGGGATATGTGATGACGCCCATGCAGGAAGCTGAGTATACGCCGGAGATGATGCAGAAACTGGAACAGGATATCCCACTTGGCCGGCAGGCAAATCCAGAAGAAATAGCCGGCTTGTTTGCCTTCCTCGCTTCTGATGATGCCGCCTTTATCACCGGAAGCCAGATCGTCATTGATGGCGGTGAGATTATCGGAACCATCGCCGGGAAAAAGTAACCTAACAGGGAATTTCACTATGAAGAAGGATAAACAAACCACTTTCCCATATATACCCAACTCTGTGCCTGAGATAAAGCAGGAGATGCTCGACATTGTTGGCGCGGCGGGAACAGGGGATTTCTACGCAGATATACCCGCTGAACTTCGCCTGACCAAGCCGATGAATCTGCCAGAACCGCTTCTATCGGAAGCCGCGTTGAAGCGGCATGTTGGGGATATCTTGAAGCGAAACGTCTCCACGGATGAAATTCTAAGTTTCTTAGGGGCAGGATGTTACAAGCATCACGTTCCGTCGGTCTGCGACGAGGTAAGCCAAAGGTCAGAGTTTCTTACCGCCTATGCAGGCGAGCCTTATGACGATCATGGTCGTTTTCAGACCCTATTCGAATATGCCAGCATGATGGGTGATTTGCTCGAAATGGACGTTGTCAATGTCCCGACTTATGATGGCTACCAGGCGACCGCGACGGCCATCCGCATGGCATCTCGAATCACAGGACGCACTAGGGTGCTGGTCAGCAGGTCGATTCATCCAGGAAAGTTATCCAAGATCCGTGATTATTCGAAGCCGGATATTTCGATCGAAATCGTCGACTACGATGGAAGCAGTGGTCAGATGAATCTTGCAGGACTTCGATCTGCGATCACAGAAGAAACGGCCGCGGTCTATATCGACAATCCGAATTTCTTTGGCGTGGTCGAGCCCGATGGCGACCAAATTGCGGAGATTGCCCACAGGAGCGGAGCCCTGTTAGTTGTCGGAGCAGACCCCCTCTCATTGGGGATTCTAACACCTCCAGTGAACTACGGGGCTGATATTGTTTGCGGCGACATCCAATCCCTTGGGATGCACATGCAGTGCGGAGGGGGGCAGGCTGGGTATATCGCCACCGCTGACGATCCTCGTTTTGTCATGGAGTATCCATCCCGTCTATTTGGAATAGCCCCAACAAGAGTTCCCGGTGAATATGGTTTTGGCGATGTCGCTTATGACCGGACATCATTCGCCAAGAGGGAGGGGGGCAAAGAGTGGGTTGGTACAGCCGCGGCCCTTTGGGGAATAACCGCAGGGGTCTATTTGGCTCTCATGGGTCCTCAGGGCATGCAGGAGATCGGGGAGTCGATCATGACCCGAGCCCACTATGCTGTTCAGCGTATCGGAAATGTCCGGGATTTGAGAATCTCTTTTGGCCATTCGTTATTCTTCAAGGAGTTCGTGGTCAACTTCGACCGGTGTGGGAAGACAGTTGAAACAATCAACTCTCGTCTGCTTTCCCATGGCATACAAGGCGGAGCTGATCTCAGCCTTGATTTCCCAGAACTCGGCCAGTCGGCCCTTTATTGCGTATCTGAACTTCATTCGAAATCTGATATCGACAAGCTGGTCGATATCTTGGAGGAGGTATCCGGATCATGATGCGAAACATTCCACAAGAAAGAAAATCCGATGGTAAACCCCTCCTTCGAAGATTTCACCAGGCCAGGTGGGATGAACCAATTATCTACGAATTGAGTAGGCGAGGTCAGAGAGGCATCCTTGTTCCAGAAATCGAAGCAGAGCTGGGATTGGAAGCTGGAAACGTTCTCGGTGCTATTCCTGAGAAAATGCGCCGGAAAGAACCGCCTCGACTGCCAGAGATCAGCCAGCCCCAAGTGCTCCGGCACTATCTGCGGCTTTCACAAGAGAACTTGGGGGCCGATTTCAACATCGACGTTGGACAGGGAACCTGTACGATGAAGTACAGTCCGAAGATCAACGAACATTTAATACGATCGCCCAAGTTGATGGAACAGCATCCCTTGCAGGACGAGTCTACCCTCCAAGGCACCCTCGAAATCATCTATCGCTTTGAGCAATTGCTCAAAGAAATCTCGGGGATGTCTCGATTCACGCTGCAGCCGTCCGCGGGTTCTACGGCGATCTATACCAATGTCTCGATCATTCGCGCCTATCATGAATCGCGTGGTGATGCAGACCAGCGAGATGAGATCATCACAACCATTTTCTCACACCCATCCAACGCCGCCTGTGCAAAGACCGCTGGCTTTAAGGTCATCACGCTTTACCCAGACGGGGACGGCTATCCTGATATTGAAGCCTTGAAAGCTGCGGTGTCCGATCGAACCGCTGCCCTGTTGATAACCAATCCAGAGGATACGGGGATATTTAATCCGCGGATTCAGGAATTTGTGGAAATTGTGCACTCGGTCGGAGGTTTGTGCGCCTACGATCAGGCCAATGCCAACGGGATTCTTGGGATTACTCGTGCGGGCGACACTGGTTTTGACCTCTGCCATTTTAACCTGCACAAGACTTTTTCAACCCCCCATGGATGTGGTGGACCCGCGGCAGGGGCCAGTGGCGTATCGGCCGAGCTGGCTCGATTCTTGCCGGTTCCCACGGTTGAATTCGACGGTGACCATTATTTTCTCGATCACGACCGACCCGATTCCATCGGCAAGATTGGGCCATTTTACGGTGTCGTGCCGAATATCATCAGGGCCTACGCTTGGGTGATGAGCCTGGGAGCAGAAGGATTGAGGGAAGTAGCCGAGATCGCCGTGCTCAATAACAACTACTTGATGCAAAAGGTCCTCGAGATTCCCGGGGTAGAGGCTCCCTACGCCGAGGGTAAACGACGGATCGAGCAGGTGCGCTACAGCTGGAATAAGCTGACAGAAGAGACGGGCGTTCACTCGGAGGAGATCGGCCTGAGAGCGGCCGATTTCGGCGTCCACTACTGGACCAGCCACCAT
The DNA here is from genome assembly GCA_035686605.1 of Candidatus Zixiibacteriota bacterium. Taxonomy (GTDB): domain Bacteria; phylum Chloroflexota; class Anaerolineae; order Promineifilales; family Promineifilaceae; genus UBA11865. The sequence goes on along the minus strand of DASRZI010000528.1, from coordinate 23,148 downwards.
CCTTTCATCGTACCCGAACCGTGCACGCTCGAACCGACGGAGTCATATTCTAAAGCCGAGCTTGACGAGTATGCTGCGATCCTTGCCCATGTAGCTAGTGAAGCCAGAAGCGATCCCAAGATCGTGAAGGACGCGCCTCATAAGAGCACGATTCACACAATCGACCATAGCCCTCTTGACGATCCAGAACAATGGGCGGTGACATGGCGCAGTTATCTCAAAAAGACGGCCCAGCCTGAAGAATGAATGAGTACCTAATTGGGCTGATCGTTAATCCTATTGCTGGTATCGGCGGCGCTGTCGGCCTGAAAGGAAGTGACGGCGAATCGATCCAACAGCAGGCGATTAGCCTGGGAGCAATCCCCGTTGCCGAGAAACGGACCCTTACAGCTCTGCGAGAGCTTTCCTCGGGTTACGACCGGATCGAGATCCTTACCTACCCGGGAGATATGGGCGAATCGGCAGCCATAAGAAGTGGCTTTGAACCCATCACAATTGGCAATATCGAGCCCGGTAATACGAAGGCAACGGATACCCAGCAAGCTGCTTTAGATATGGCTAAGGCTGGCGTACGATTGATTCTATTCGCGGGTGGTGACGGAACAGCGAGGGATATTGCAACCGTAATTGGAACTCAATTACCTGTGATAGGGATTCCGGCTGGCGTCAAAATGCATTCGGCCGTTTTTACAAACAAACCGAGCGATGCTGGCGACCTGGTAGCTCTGGTCTTAAGAGGCAGGGTGACCAAATATCGAGATGCGGAAGTGATGGACCTCGACGAGACGTCATACCGACGCGGGGTGGTTGCCCCAAAACTATACGGTTACTTAAAGGTTCCAGTAGCGAGCGGTCTTGTCCAGAACCTAAAACAGCCGTCGGGCTCGAATGAATCAGAAGCTCAAGCCGCGATCGCATCATGGCTCTGCGCTCAGATGACAGGGGAGTCTCTTTACATCCTTGGACCCGGAACAACAACCAGAGCGATCACGGATTATTTGGGAGTAGAGAAGACACTTATTGGTGTCGATGTAATAATGGATGGCCGTATGGTCCAAACCGATGCCAATGAGGGCCAGTTGCTCAGGCTGGTAAAGGAGAAGCAAGCCAAAATAATCGTCACGCCGGTTGGTGGGCAAGGTCATATTTTCGGAAGAGGAAATCAACAGATAAGCTATCGGGTGATCAACAAGGTCGGTAGAAGCAATATCATCGTGGCCTGTACGCCAGATAAACTGCACTCGCTCATGGGCAGGCCACTGCTGGTTGACAGTGGAGATGAGACCGTAGATATATTATTGACCGGTTATTATCGGGTTGTTACAGGATACAATGAGCAGGCGATGTACCGGGTAACTGCATAGGTTTGACTAAGAAAGGAGACGCTGTGGGTGGACTAGAAGGAAAAAAAGCAATTATCACCGGGGGGTCATCGGGGATCGGCCGGGCAACTGCTGCTCTCTTCGCCACGGAAGGCGCAGCGGTTGCCATTATTGATCGAGACGAGGAAGGGGGAAGTGCCCTTCAGCAGGAGCTCGCAGAAGAAGCTGGTGAAGTTCTTTTCGTCCAGGCCGATGTGTCCAATGCAGATGATTGTGCCCAAGCAGTAGAGAATGTCGTCGCTGAACTCGGAGGAATCGATATCCTGGTCAATAATGCCGGCATCATCCGGCGGACGAACGCACTTACGATGACCGAAGATGAGTGGGACCGGGTGATGGACACAAATGCCAAATCTGTTTTCCTACTTTGTAAGCTCGTCATTCCGGTCATGATCGAGAGGGGAGGAGGGGCCATCGTCAACATCGGCTCGGGTTGGGGTTTGACAGGTGGGCGAGATGCCCTGGCTTACTGCGCGTCCAAGGCGGCGGTCGTGAATATGACCCGGGCCATGGCCATCGATCACGGCCATCAGAATATCCGGGTCAACTGCGTATGCCCGGGCGATACCGACACGACGATGCTGCGAAGAGAGGCTCAGGAGCTGGGCCAGGAGGAGACCTTATTCCTAAAAGAGGCAGCTGACCGGCCATTGAAGCGAATCGGTTCGCCCATCGATATAGCCCAAGCTGTTCTGTACCTGGCTGGAGATTCATCGGCCTATGTCACCGGAACCACGTTGGTTGTTGATGGGGGCGGTCTGGCAGGGGGGTAAAATCCGATTAAGGTTCTGCCGGATTGAATCCCGGATCCTTTTCCCAAAGATCGCTGCTCGAACTGGCCCATGGCAGGAGCTTGTCAATGCCCAGAGCAGCCATGCAAGATCCTAGAAGTCCGAATCACAACGTCAAGCAGCCAGACCAACATTTCATGTGTATTCGCACGTCACGCTGCAGTAGAGCGCGATGGAAATTCCGCTTGTAGAGGGCAATATCGCTCTCGCCTCATTCCCAATGTCGCACCGTCATATTACTTCCAGCTAGTCGGCTATTACCAAGCCGTTCCTATACAGGAATGTGCCGGCTTGGAATGGAATGATTGTGGATATTCCTCAGAAGGACCTCGGCTCGCTATTAACCGCCTAACTCATGACATTCGTCATATAAGTTGGGTGATTTTGCAACTACCAGCCTCAACCCGCGAAACATATACTTTTATTGAGGCGAGAGTGTTTCTCACAGGCTAGTTTAGGCATCTAGGACTTTTCAAGAATTGTCGTTGAATTCACTGGAATAGCCGCGTTTTTTCGAACCATAAAGGAAACTATTCATGACGAACGGAGAGACCATAACTCATGATGTCATTATCGTAGGCGCAGGCCTGGCAGGTTCCTGGGCGGCAATGGCCGCAGCCCAGGAAGGTGTGAAAGACATCGGTGTATTGTCCAAGATTCACCCACTCCGATCGCACAGCGGAGCTGCGCAGGGTGGTATCGCCGCGGCCCTTAACAATATCAGGCCCGTCGCTGATACGGGTCCGAGAGGACCGTTGGAACCGATTCCTCCAGGCGACGAACCGATTGATAGCTGGGAGCTGCATATGTTCGACACCATAAAAGGTTCGGACTGGCTTGGAGATCAGGCTGCTATCGAGATCATGGTGAAGGAAGCTCCAGGCATCATTTACGACTATGAGCACATGGGATGTGTGTTCAGCCGCCTACCGGACGGCCGGATAGCTCAGCGCCGGTTCGGTGGGCACAGCGCCCCTCGAGCTAATTACTCAAAAGATTACACGGGGCATGTGCTCCTGCACACGATCCATGAACAGGCATTGCGGCATGGCGTCAAGTTCTACAGCGAATGGTACTGTCTGGACCTGATTATCGAAGACAACGTTTGCTGCGGCATCGTGGCTATGGAGATTCTCACTGGAAAGATCGTCACCATGCGAGCGAAAGCCGTCATGTTCGGCACTGGTGGATATGGAAGGGCTTACAAGATCACCTCCAATGCCTTGGCCAATACTGGAGATGGCGTTGCTATTGCCTATAACGCAGGTGTTCCGCTCATGGACATGGAATTTGTACAGTTCCATCCCACTGGACTCTACCGGCATGGCATATTGATGAGTGAAGCCTGTCGTGGCGAAGGTGGATACCTGACAAACAGCGAGTCTGACCGTTTCATGGAGAGATATGCGCCCGATAAAATGGAGCTTGCTCCACGCGATCTTGTCAGCCGTTCCGAACAGACAGAGATTGACGAGGGTAGGGGAGTAGGCCCGGACGGCCAAGGTATCTACCTGGATTTACGACACCTGGGTCGAGAAAAGATATTGGATAGGTTGCCTCAAATTAGGGAACTGGCCATTGATTTTGTGGGTGTGGATCCCATCGACAATCCGATCCCGATACAGCCTACAGCTCACTATAGCATGGGGGGCATACCTACTGACGAAGATGGACAGGTGATTTGCGATGCCGATGGGACACCCGTCGTTGGTTTTTATGCCGCGGGTGAGTGCGCCTGCGTGAGTGTCCATGGAGCAAACCGGCTAGGCACGAACAGCCTGCTGGAAGCTTCCCTATTTGGAAAGAGAACTGGCAAGAGCATTGCTAGATTTATCAAGAATGGCGCCGTTCTAAAGACCGTCCCAGGTAATCCCACAGAACGCAATATGGAACGTATCAAAACACTCCTGGGAAAAGAGGGTTCCGAGTCGGTTGAGGCGATCGCCCAAGATCTCAAGACAACCATGACTGATAATTGTGGTATTTACCGGGACACTAAGAGGCTCTCCCTTGCGGAAAGGAACGTTGAGGAGCTAAAGACGCGCTTTGACAAGGCGCGCATAATGGACAAGAGTAGCAGGTTCAACACGGATCTTTTAGCAACTATTGAGACCGAACACCTGCTAACATTTAGCGAGGTGATCGTTGCCGGTGCCCAAGCACGAACCGAGAGTCGAGGTGCCCATTCCCGTACAGACTACCCGACCAGGGATGATGACAACTGGCTCAAGCACACCCTGGCCCACAAGCGAGATGAAGGGCCAGAGTTGAGTTATAAATCTGTGCATATTTTCTGGGACCGCTATCCACCCCAAGAACGAAAGTATTAGCCAATTTCAGCTTGACCATCGATCGCAGGAGACAACAACATGGCAACAGCCACCATTCGGATCCAACGATTCAATCCAGATGTTGATAAGAAGCCATATATCGGCGAATTTCAACTGGAACCGGATCAAGATACTACCGTACTCGATGCTTTGCAGATGATTAAGTCACAGCAGGACGGAAGCGTCACATTCAGGAGGTCTTGCCGGCATGCCATATGCGGCAGCTGTGCCATGAACGTGAATGGGCACAATATGCTGGTCTGCAACAAACCTCTCGCGGCTGTATTGGATAAGAAGCGGCGTGTTACCATTCGTCCCCTTCCATACCTTCCGATTATCAAAGACCTGGTCGTCGATCGGAGCAGTTTTTGGGAGCAATACCAGCGGGTAAAGCCATGGCTCATACCGCCAGAGGAAGTTCCGGAAAAAGAGTTCCGCGTAAGCCCCGAAGAAGTCGAGGCCCTTGGCAATGCCGAGACATGTATCATGTGCGGGGCTTGCTACTCGTCCTGCCAGGTAATTGGTATGACAAAGCAGTACATCGGTCCGCATGCTTTGCTAAAGGCTTTCCTGCGAGTGCTGGATCCTCGTGACACGGAGCCCGGTGCTCGTTTGGAAGATCTCTCTGGCAGCGATGGCGTATATCGATGCCATACCATTTTTAACTGCATTGATGCCTGCCCTAAGGATTTAAATCCAACCCAAGCAATCGAGACGCTAAGAAAATTGGCTCAGAAACGACATGCGCTCGACGAGGTAAGGGGTATTAGACAACAGATCATTCAAGATCCGGTAAGGACCAGGTAAGGAGAGCGACATGTACAAAAGCACTGGCTTTATTAGTTTCTTACTTCGTCGTGTGACCGGCGTGGCCCTCGTCCTCTACTTGTTCACCCACATGTGGGTGATTGGTTCTGCCAACTCCGGCGCAGAGGTATTTGATTCGCGACTGAATTTTTTCCAATCAACGGCCTTCAAATTCGCGGAGATTGCTCTGTTGGCGGCTGTTATCTATCACGGGTTCGATGGAATACGTCTATTGATCGTCCATTATTTCAATGTAACCGAGTACAGGAAGAGCCTTTTCTACGCCATTTTCGCTGTCTCGGTCCTTCTTGTGATTGCTGGTGGCATTCCCATCCTGCTGTTTGCCCTGGAAGGGTAGGTGTCTGAAACATGCCTGAGTTCGATCTAGCTAGGCCAACCGGAGATAAAAAATGCGCATCTTCTTAATGCAGCGAATAAGTGCTATCGCCCTCCTCTTCTTCTTGACCATCCACATGATCGTCGTCCATTATCCACCATTCCACATCGATTTCTCGAGAATCCTGGAAAGAATGGATCAGCCCATCTGGAAGGCCATCGACATCGCCTTCCTCTTCTTTGTTCTTCTTCACGCTCTCACCGGGGCGTATATGGTTATCACGGACGTGGAGCGATTCGGAACCTTCAAGCGAGCTTTGGCAGTCATCGCCGTGGTGATTGGAATAGTCGCGTTTGTCTACGGAACGATGACGGTCTTGGCGTTTCAAGCTCCGTCCACTGTCAATGCATTCATACCCTGAGGTCGACCAAAAGATAAATTAATGAAATTCGCCTGCGTGTAAGCCTCGGGCACAAGGCGATTGACCCCCCAAATCAGCAACGTTACTGGTCTGAGATCGATTTTACGACAAGCTCCATTAACTCCTCCTGCTCCTCGATTGATGAAAGCAATTTGAATTGGACTCGACAGCGATCTAAATTATGGTCTCTTCGCTGCGTTTTAAAGTAAACATCCCCCAGCAGGTGATCGGTTAGAAACCGGATACCGGATTCCAATACCATAACCTTGCACGAGAAGACCAGCTGCTCGATTTCCATCGGGGTAAGAAATTGACTGGCCTCAGATAGATACCCTTTCACCAGAGGTTTAAAAATCTCCATCCGCATTTTGACCTTGCCATGGTCGAGCACATCTTCAGCCGCCTTGTTGGTCGCCGTTCGCACCATATCACCGAAATCATGACCGGCCAGGCCCGGCATCGTCGTATCCAAATCTGTCACGCAAATACCTTTCCCACTCAGGTTGTCGACAAGTAAGTTGTTTACCTTGGTATCGTTGTGGGTGATTCGTTCGGGAAGTCGTCCCGCTGCAAAGAGATTATCGAGCCGGTCGACATACGACTCCCGGGCCATGGCATAGGCGATTTCATCCGTCGCAGCTGTAGAACGGTTCCGGGGATCAGACTCAATTGCCTGCTGCAGTACATTGAAACGTTGGCGAGTGTTGTGAAAATCTGGAATGGTTGTCAGAAGATTTTCCGGTGAAAGCGTAAGCAGCTGGAGTTGGAAATCCCCGTAGCATCTACCAACCTCGAAGGCCAAGGCCGGGCTGCCGACGATATCGTAGGTCTTCGTACCTGAGATGAAACGGGTCGTCCTCCATAGGTAGCCCTCGCTATCGTAAACGAAACTCCGACCGTCGCGACTCCGTACCAAGGAAAGAACGCGACGATCTATATCGGATGCCCTGCTCGATCGCGAACTACTTTCGATATGACCTGTCACAGTCTCGAAATTCTTCATTAGGGCCACCGGATCGTGAAACACATGATGATTGATTCTCTGGTGGATGAATTTGAGAACCGATGTGCCAGATTGGTAGCTTGCTAAATAGGTGTCATTTATATGTCCGCTGCCATATGGCACGGCCGATATGAGATCACCCTCAAGGTCAAACTTAGCGCCTATGGAGCTGATATCCAGAATCCTAATACTCCTTGCACGAGGAAGCGGGAAATAATTGGCCTACTAACACTGTAACCGTGCTATGGATTACCCGCAGCCTGGCGGCATTATATCGGGTGATGAATGATGGTGACAGAAAGAATAATCAAATAGCCAATTCTGACCGGCTAACTTCATTGAACCGTAGAAACTGTTGACTGTATCAGGTGTGACATGACTTTTGTCTCCTATTTACCTGCCGGTTATCACTAGAACTCCAGGGGAGAATCTGGCAAACTGAAACTGGCTTCAACCATTTCTGGTCAAGCCCATTTGGGGTAAAGCGGATGTCAATGAAGAGTTTTGGCCGGGAGCCAATCGATCTGCCGAATGTCCGCGTTCCTCGGGGCCAAGTCTACATCATTCCTCTCCGGTGTAAGGGCTGCGGTTTTTGTGTCGAATTCTGCCCGCTAGGGGTTCTTAGCGAATCTGAGCGGGCTAATGCCAAAGGTTACCATCTTCCCGAAATTTCTCCTGGCAAAGAAGAATCTTGCGTACACTGCCAGTTTTGCTCGCTGGTCTGTCCAGAATTTGCTATTTACACACTGGAGATGCCGCATTGAAAGAGCGATCCATCCTCACCGGTCGACATTTCATGCATGGCGACGATGCCTGCGCCGAGGGAGCGATTGCTGCTGGCTGCAAATTCTTCGGCGGTTATCCGATAACCCCGTCGACAGAGGTCGCTGAGCGACTCGCTCTAAGGCTGCCCGAGGTCGGCGGCGTTTTCATACAAATGGAGGACGAGCTAGGCAGCTTCGCTTCTGTGATTGGAGCATCAGCTGCAGGGGTTCGTTCGATGACAGCTACGTCGGGACCAGGTCTCAGCTTGATGATGGAAAACCTGGGCTTGGCGGTAATGATGGAGATTCCCTGTGTGTTGGTCGACATTCAACGCGGATCACCATCGACAGGATTACCAACCTTGGCTGGACAGTCCGATGTCATGCAAGTTCGCTGGGGTTCTCATGGAGATTACGCCATCGTGGCCTATTCACCCTGGTCGCCACAAGAGATGTTTGACCTGACCATCCATGCCTTCAACATAGCCGATCGATATCGACTGCCAGTAGTTCTGCTTTCAGACGAGGTTATTGGCCATATGGTCGAGCGAGTCATTATTCCGGAAGCCGACGAGATTCCAAGATGGCCAAGAAAACGTCCTGAAAATCCTCCAAACGGCATGTTTATGGCCTTCAAGCCCGATAGTTCCGATTTGGTCCCCCCTATGGCCTACGCCGGCGAAGGATACAACGTACATTTCACTGGGTTAACCCATGACCAGCGTGGCTATCCGGCAATGACAGCCGACGACCATCAGATGCTCATCACTCGCCTCATAGGCAAAGTTCATCAGAACCTGGAGAACATTCTAAGTTATGAGGAATATTTCCTCGAAGATGCCAGCATCATCGTGGTCTCTTTCGGCTGCACCGCTCGCTCGGCTCGACGAGCGGTAAAACTTGCTCGAGAGCGAGGAGTCCCAGCCGGTCTCTTCCGGCTAGTCTCCATTTGGCCTTTTCCAGAAGAGCAAATTCGAGAGCTGGCGGAGCGCGTAGATTCCTTCATCGTCGCCGAGCTCAACCTGGGACAGGTGGCTCGCGAGGTTGAGCGCATCATATACCGGCCGGTTAGGGGTGTGTTCCACGCAGGCGGGGCGATGATACCACCAGAACCGATCTTCGACTTGATAATGGAGGCTTCGAAAGATGGCTAGCGCTATCGAAGTTGAAGGACATCCCCTTGATCAAATGATCAGGTCGGACCGTATGCCCCATATTTGGTGTCCGGGATGTGGGATCGGCATCGTGATGCGCTGCTATGCCCAAGCCATACTGGAATCTTCGATTTCTCTCCAGAACCATGTCGTCGTCTCCGGTATCGGCTGCACCGGTAGAGTCGCTGGATACATGAATCTTGACTCTTACCACACGACCCATGGCCGGGCGATCCCTTTCGCCGTGGGCATTAAACTAGTCAATCCCGAGCTGATGGTCACTGTATTTAGCGGGGATGGTGATCTCGCAGCTATTGGTGGCAACCATTTAATCCATGCTGCCCGTAGAAACGTGGATATCAAAGTCATCTGTGTAAACAACTTTAACTACGGTATGACCGGTGGTCAGGCGGCGCCCACGACTCCTCAAGGCGCCATGGCTACGACCACGCCGTACGGGAATCCGGAACTGCCGTTCAACCTGCCATATTTGCTTTCTGCAGCCGGAGCGAATTACATATCGAGATGGACCACGATCCACGCCCGGCAAGCCAAGGATGACATCCTATACGCTTTCAGTAAACCCGGATTTTGTTTCATCGAGGTGCTTTCTCCTTGTCCGATTGGCTTCGGGAAATCAAACAGCATCGATAGCGGCTCCGATGAAATGGAGCTATATAGGAGTCGGTGCGAATTGGTTCACGATGATATACATCAGGAAGAGTTTGCCATTGATCTTCGGGAAGATAAACCGATTTATGTCGGTAATTTTCTCAACCGCGACAATCCAGTTTTTCAACCTGTATCGCTGCAACCCAGCGCCTAGTGGTTTGTATTCGTCCGGAGACAGGTAGTCTGTCACTCTAAGGATGATGTATAGGTTCATTATTTGAACGATTATCACTAAACATGACAAGCTAGATTTGAAGCGTCAGGTTTCTCATGCTCAGAACTGATCCAGGTTCGTCGAATGCGTAAAGAAATACGAATCTCCGGCTTTGGAGGTCAAGGCGTTGGCCTGGCTGGTTTCATTTTAGGCAAGGCACTCACTCTCTATGAAGGCAAAGATGCGGTCATGACCCAGTCGTATGGGCCGGAGGCGCGGGGTGGCGCTTCAAGTGCAAATGTCGTCGTGGCGGACGAGCCAATCGATTATCCGTTTGTCCAGAAACCGGACGTCCTGGTAGCCATGTCTCAGGAAGCCTATGACAAGTTTCATGCATCTTTACAGCCGGAGGCGATTGTACTTGTCGACAAAGACCTGGTGGATGTTAAAAATGCCGCCAATATTCATCCTGTTCCATGTACCAGACTCGCGGAGTCTTTAGGTCGCCGTATCGTCGCCAATGTGGTCATGCTCGGATTCTTCACAGCCGTAACAGACATCGTGAGCCGGGCTTCCATGGAAGAAGCCATATCTGCCTCAGTAAAACCGAAGACTGTGCCGCTCAATTTGCGAGCTTTTCAAGTTGGATACCAATATGCCTCTGACAAGGAGTATGTCCGATGACCGATTCCGTCCTGGTTATCGGAGGAGGAATAGCCGGAATCCAGGCCTCCCTTGATCTCGCTGAAGCTGGAGCACGGGTGATCCTTGTCGAACGCGAAGCAACGATTGGCGGAGTGATGGCAACTCTCGACAAGAACTTTCCAACATTGGATTGTTCGATCTGCATAGAAGCCCCGAAGATGTCAGAGGTGGATCTGCACCAGAACATCGAGATCCTATCTCTCGCCGATGTCGAAGCTGTCCACGGCGGGCCAGGTGATTTTACAGTCCAAATTCGTCGCAGGGCCCGATACGTCACCGATTCCTGCACGAGATGTGGTGATTGCACGACGGCTTGCCCAGTGGCATTGCCGAATGAATTTGAAGCCGGTATGGCCGTTCGAAAGGCTATTTATACGCCTATTCCCCAATCAACTCCTGGGGAGTACCTGATTGACATGGCGAGCTGTTTGAACGATCCACCAAACTACATGCCCTGCGATCGCTGCTTTCAAGCTTGTCAGTCGAAAGCAATCGACTTCTATATGGCGCAGGAGGAGCTAATCGAAAGGAAGGTTGGCTCGATCGTCGTTTCAGTCGGCTACGACATGCTTGATCCGAGGAGGCTTGGTGAATATGGATACGGACGCCATCCCGATGTTCTGACGGCGATGGAGTTCGAACGCCTTATTAACTCGGCGGGACCAACCGGTGGGGATCTGATACGTCCGTCTGATGGTAGACACCCTGAAAACATACTATTTGTCTTGTGTGTAGGTTCTAGAGACAAACGCTTCTTCCGTTATTGTTCGCGTTTTTGCTGCATGTACTCCATCAAGCACGCCTACCAGGCCCTTGACCACAATGTCTCAACCGTCACAGTCTTATACATGGATGTCCGGGCCTATGGAAAGGGATTCGATGCTTTCTGGGATCGTACCTGTGAGGCAGGGGCAAATTTCGTTCGAGGTCGCCCGGCCCTCATAGAACCAAACGGCTCTGATATTCGGGTTGTCTATGAAGACACTTTAGCCTCTTCCCGAATCGATGAACGATTCGACATGGTAGTTCTCGCCAATGCGGTCGCTCCTGCAGCTGGTTTGCCAGAATTGGCTCGCGTACTAAAAATCGAGCTAGACGATGACGGGTTTATAAAGGCGGACGAAACCCAAGGTGGCCTGGTCATGTCCTCTAGACTAGGTGTATACGCTGCCGGCTGCGCAACGGGTCCAAAAGATATACCTGATAGCGTTGCCGAAGGAAGCGGCGCGGCGGCTCTTGCCCTTGGGCACATATCAGAGCGCTGCTGGCCTGAGCCACCGGTTGTCGACATACAGATCGATACCGCTACACCTAGGGTCGGCGTGTTTGTGTGCCATTGTGGTAATAATATCGCCGGCGTTGTCGATGTGGAGAAGGTCGTTCAAGCTTCATACGGTCTGCCAGATGTGGTTTATGCATCCGACCAGCAATTTTCCTGTGCTGGGAACACCCAGAGTGAAATTGAAGAAACGATCGTTCGTGAAGGAATAAACCGCATCGTAGTCGCCGCCTGCTCTCCAAAAACCCACGAAACGATCTTTAGAGGTGTGCTGACTAGAACAGGTCTCAATCCATATTTGCTTGAGATGGCCAATATCCGCAACATGGATTCATGGGTGCACAAGCACGATAAGGAGATGGCGACAGTCAAAGCAATTGATATGGTCAGCATGGCTGTAGAGAAAGCCCGTCGACTGGAGCCTCTGGAGATCAGCCACCTGCCACTAACGCAGAAGGCGATTGTCATCGGTGGTGGGATTGCCGGCATGACCGCGTCCGCGGCTCTCGCACGCCAAGGATTTGAGACCCATCTTGTGGAACGCAATCAGCACCTTGGTGGTTTACTGGATCAACTGGATCGATTGGCTCCTTCCGGAATAATCGCCCACGATTTATTGGTGGCCAAATCACTAGATCTACTCGATGCGGGCGTTCACGTTCATCTCAATACGACCATCGACACGATCGGCGGCGTGGTTGGAAGTTTTAACACCCGGCTGAGTGATGGTAAGGAGCTGCAGGTTGGAGCTATCATTATGGCCACAGGTTCAGAGCCAGTATCACCGGAGATCCTTGGATACGGCGATGATCCTTCGGTGATAACAAACCTTGATTTGGAGCAGCTGCTTCGTAAAGACAGCGTCGATGGTGATCGGATAACCTTCGTCTCCTGTGTTGGCTCCCGGCACAATGGCATGGGCTGTTCACGATATTGCTGTACCTCGATGATCAGCCAGGCTTTGAACCTCCGTCGAAAAGGAAAGCACGTACGAATTGTAAGCAAAGATATTCGTACTTACAGCCGGCAGGCCGAAGAACTGTACGAAGAAGCCATGACCGCGGGAGTCCAGTTCTTTAGATATGATTCGACCCAGCCACCTGAAGCCGTACTTGATTATCGAGATGGAAAACTTGAGTTCTATGACGAGTTCTTTGGGAAAGGGCTGCGTATACCAACCGATCTACTCGTTTTGGTCTCGGGCCTGAATCGCCCAGAGGATAAGCTGACGGAACAGTTGAAGCTTGCTAAGAGTGATGATGGATTCTTGATGGAGTTACATCCAAAACTCGGCCCGGCGGAGACCGCTATTCAGGGAGTTTATCTGGCGGGCACGGCTCAAGGCGCCAAAGATGTCCGCGAGTCAGTGGCTCAAGCTCTTGCGGCTGCTGCCAAAGCGGGTTCGCTCTTATCCCGAGGCATCATTGAGAAAGAGCCGCTGACGGCGGTGGTCGACCTCGAACTCTGCTCCGGATGTATGCGCTGTGTTAAGGTCTGCCCATTCAACGCGATTGAGCAGATTGGACCAGTCGGTAAGGGCGGAACCGTCCGCATCTTGGAAGCGGCTTGCATGGGATGCGGTACATGTGCTGCGGAATGCAGTTTTGATGCCATCGACATGCCCTACTTCACAAAAGACCAGCTTTTGTCGCAGATCGATGCGGCGCTAGCTGAAAAGCCGGAGACAAAGTGCCTGGTAATGACCTGCAATTGGTGCTCCTACGCGGGGGCTGATCTTGCCGGAATCGAGAAGCGGCAGTACCCGGCCTCGGCTCGGATTCTGCGCACGATGTGCTCTGCTCGCCTGGAAGAGGATTTCATCGGGCGAGCATTCGAAAAAGAAGCGGGAGCGGTGTTGGTGACTGGATGCCGATTAACCGAGACGGGTTCCGACTGTCACTATAACTACGCTAATCGTCTGACGGTAAAGCGCTTCAAATACTGGCAGCGGAAATTCAAGCGCAAAGGAGTAGACCCGGAGAGGCTGCAGCTGCGTTGGATATCGGCCGCCGAAGGCAAGGAGTTTGCCGAGAAAATTACCGAAATGGATGAGATTATCCAGCGAAACCTGGCCAAGGCTGACATGGAAATCGAAAGTGTCTGAGGTCGAATCCGTCACTATCGATGACGCCATCTGGGAAGAACTGATAGACCTGACCGGTGGTGCTGCGACTATTTGTTATCAATGTGGCTCCTGCACGGCCAACTGCCCTTGGGGATTGGTTAGCGAAGAGACCGTATCTATCCGTTCAATGATTCGTCAAGCCCAACTGGGCTTGCCTTTAAACGAGGACAGCCTTTGGCTCTGTACAACCTGCGGTTTCTGTGAAGCCTACTGCCCAAGAGGTGTAAGTATCTCGGATGTCATCCTCGGCCTGCGCCAGTTAGCCTGGCATGGAAATCTCGCACCGCCGGGATCTCCATCTTTACTGTGGTCTGTCTATTGGAACAACAATCCCTGGTCGCAGCCACCATCCCAGAGATCTGTTTGGGCGAAAAATCTCGATCTACCAGACTATGATCCTGCGCTGCACGACGTATTGCTATACATCGGCTGTACCTCCTCCTATGATCGACGAGCCCAGCTAATTGCCAAGGCCATCGTCCATCTGCTTAGGGCTGCAGAAGTTCCCTTTGGCGTCTTGAACGAAGATGAACCTTGTTGTGGAGAGTCGGTCTTGTCCCTTGGGCACAGATTATACTTCGAGGAGGTTGCCCGTAATGCGGCCCAGTTCCTCAGGGAGAAAGAAGTCGGTCGTATGGTGGTGATCTCTCCTCATTGCTATGATGCCTTCAAGAATGAAAATCGCTACCTGGATGACCGGACTGAGGTGATTCATTACACAACATTCCTGGCCGAACTGATTGATTCAGGAGAATTGCTGCTGGACCGGCCGCTGGAGGCGACTGTAACTTATCACGATCCCTGCTATCTCAGCCGGCGCAACAAGGAATGCGAAGCGCCCCGTAAAATTCTCCAGGCCATTCCCGGGCTGGAGGTTGAGGAGATGGCCCGCAGCGGAGAGGATACATTGTGCTGCGGCGCCGGAGGTGGGCGGATGTGGATGGAGACAGATCCAGGAATGCGCTTTTCTGACCTGCGCGTACACGAAGCCAAGGCTACTGGAGCTAACCTGTTGGCGACAGCCTGCCCCTTCTGCCTCACCTGTTTAGAAGATAGTGTAAAAGGGGATCCGTCAAGTGAATTAGAAGTTAAGGATATAGCCGAGATCGCCGCTCTCGCGTGCGGCGTATCATTGGAATGATGGAGCATTTATCGTGAGCGACGGCAATGCCTGGCACCAAGACGATGATTTCTGGTCAGATCTGGCTCCGTTTATGTTTGGCCAGGAGGCTTGGAGCATAACACCTGGTCAAGTGTCAAACGCGCTCGATCTGATGGGAGTTGAAGCCGGGGCAAGGATTCTGGATTTGGCATGTGGTCCAGGCCGCCATTCGATCGAACTGGCCAGACGTGGCTTCGAGGTAACTGGGGTGGATAGAACGACCGAGTATCTGGAGGAAGCGCGCGGCCGAGCAGAATTAGACAATTTGTCGATTGAGTTTGTCCAGGATGATATGCGGCGGTTTGTTCGACCCGATACGTTTGATGCCGCTTTTTCAATGTTCACCTCTTTCGGCTATTTTGAGCAGCCGGCTGACAATCAACAGGTGCTGATTAACGTATACCGTTCCTTGAAGAAGGGTGGCGTGTTCTTGTTGGACATGGTCGGACGGGAGATCTTGGCCCGGATATTTCAGAGTCGAGACTGGCGAGAAATTCATGGAACCTTCCTTCTCGAAGACCGCAAAATCGAAAGAAACTGGACCATCATGCGAAACCGACGGATATTGATCAAAGACGACCAGAAGAAAGAATTCATGATAACCCACTGGATTTACTCTGGTTCCGAGCTAGCGGAGATGTTTAGAGAAAGTGGTTTTTCCTCGGTCGATCTGTTTGGATCCTTGGAAGGCGCACCATATGATCAGGATGCAAAGCGTCTCGTAGTCGTGGCCCGCAAATAACGAATTCCGTCTCCCGAGAGGAATATTGTTCGCTCAATAGCGTGTTTTTTACTAAGAAAGGTGATTCTCCACCGATGACATTCTGACCGACGATTCATTAGAAATAACCTTCTATGGTCACCTCGCTCTACAGTAAAGAATCAGAAGCAAAGGACATTTGCATATTTCTTGAGCACTCTGAAGATGGGCTGGCTCCTGTTTCTCTGGAGATGCTTTCGAAGGGACGCGAACTTGCCGACAAGGCTGGCTGGTCTCTGACGGGCTTGCTACTAGGCGATCGTGTTTCAGACGATGCCATTGAAGCTTTCGACTATGGGGCAGACGTTGTGATCCTGGTTGAAGACCGGAAGTTAAAGCCGTTTACGGTAGAAGCCTTCACCTATGCTGCCCGCCACATATTGGACGACTATAAGCCCAGTATATTTCTTGTTGGGGCAACGATGAACGGCCGCGATCTCGCTGGTCGCCTGGCGGTGAGGTTGCGAACCGGATTGAACGCCGACTGCACCGGTCTTCGACTGGATGCAAAAAGGGGTGTTCTTACCTGTGAAGTCTCCGGTTTTGGAGGGGGTGTTCTGGCTCTAATCGAGATGGAGCAGCACAGACCGCAGATGGCTACCGTCCGACCTGGCGTCTTTCTACCGAAGAAACTAAACCACCGCAGTCAAGGTCAGCTCATCCGTCCAACGATTGAGATCCCCGATGATATCATGCGCACTAAGGTGCTCGAGAGAACGATTGGAGAGGATGTAGATCTTACTCAAACGCCGGTATTGGTCGCCGGTGGACGCGGTGTTGAAGGCGAATTCGGAATGCTCAAGGATCTTGCCCAGCTGCTCGGCGGCGATTATGGTGCGACACGACCGCCGGTGGACGATGGATTCGTGATCAGAGAACGGCAAATTGGGCAAACGGGCGTGGTTTGCCGGCCAAACTTGGCTATTATTTGTGGAATCAGCGGCGCTTTCCATTTTGTTGTAGGAATCCAGGATGCTGAAACGGTAATTGCCATCAATTCAGACCCAGATGCACCAATTTTTGAGTACGCGGACTACTGTATTGTCGGCGATGTTCATAAAATTGTACCCATGCTTATCGAGTCTCTTCAAGAATCCTTTCTGGCTGAGACCTTGGTCAGCTAGTTCGTTAACGGTGTTTGTTCCTTGAATTAGGAAGGGTTCACGTGCAGGAACTACGCATTGTCGTATGCATGAAAGTTACACCCAAGCCTGAGGAAGTGCAGGTCGATCGCACAACAAACCTCCTGGACCGGGCCAATGCGCGTTCAGAAATAAACCCTCCGGACATGAACGCGTTGGAGTTAGCTCTTTCTCTTTGCGACACATACAATGGAAGAGTTGACATTCTTTCCATGGGCCCACCGTTCTTTGAACCAATCTTGCGGGTCGGTCTGGCTATGGGCGCGGATGAACTGTATTTGCTGAGCGATCCTGATTTCGGTGGAGCAGATACGCTGGCTACCACCTACACTTTGGCCAAGGGAATCACACATCTTGGTGATGTAGATCTTGTACTCTGCGGCGAAGAATCTTCAGACGGGGCGACAGGACAGGTACCACCTGGCCTTGCTGAGTGGCTTGACTGGAACCAGATAACATTGGTTAATCAGATTCGGCTGGATCTGGACAGGCGGATTATCAAAGGTCAACGCGAGGTTCCTGGAGGATTTGAGATACATCGAGTGAGCTTGCCTGCGGTAGTTTCTGTGAAAACCGCCAGCAACGAACCAAGGTTTATGGACTATCGAATTATCGAGCGAACTTATTCGGATGAGCGGGTGACTATCTGGGATGCGGATGACATCAAGGTAGACAAGTCTATGATTGGGTTGACCGGTTCGCCGACCATCGTATCTGGACTCGCTCAAGCCCCATCCCAAGAAAGACGGCGCGAGTTTCTCTCTGGAAGCACAGAACAAATCATCCAACAACTAACCACAATAATTGAAAAGACACTCTGATAACGGTTACTCAGGAGGAATCAGAATGACCCAACTACACCCCGATATCGCACGCGTGCTTGTCTCAGAAGAGGCTATCCAAACGCGCGTCAGTGAACTTGCAGATCAATTGTCCAAAGATTACGCCGGCGTCGAGCATGTATTCCTCGTCGGAATCTTGAAGGGGGCCTTCATATTTCTGGCCGATTTAGCCCGACAATTATCCGCATCGCACAGCGTTGATTTCATGGCTCTCTCGAGCTACGGAAATACAGCTTCGAGCACAGGTGAAGTTCGTCTGATCATGGACCTTCGTGAACCCATCCTGAATAAGCACGTGGTGATTGTTGAGGATATCGTCGACTCGGGACACACGCTTCACTATCTATACCGCGTACTAGGTGAGAGGGAACCCGCATCGCTCAAGACATGCGTGTTGGTGCGAAAAGAAAGAGAAAATCTAGGTATACCGGTAGATTACCTCGGTTTTGACATACCGGACGTCTGGGTTGTCGGCTATGGCCTTGACTTTGCCGACAAACATCGAACGCTGCCTTATATAGCCGAACTTAAGGAGCATGTTTACGCGGAGTGAGCCGGCTGGGTGACCATTGCTACCTCAGCGTTAGCCGGAGTTGGAGCAAATCAAGTTCAATAGTTGGAATTACTGACTGTTTGGGCTTTCCCCCTAAAAAAGAGGAAGCCCACCCTGGGGAAAGGTGGGCTTGCGCACATTAAATGGGACTGTTTGGCGCTGAGAGAATAATACTGTATTTCAGCTTGCCTGTAATTAGGTCTTTCTACCTATAAGAATTTGGGAACTACTCCTGTAGTAGGCTCCCCTGGAAAATCGACAAACCTCTTTATGCGTCCGAAGCATTTACGAACACATCCTCAGCGACCAAATTCGAATTTTCGTATGTTATCCGAACATGATGATGAAGAAAATCATCTCCATGGGCAGCAATCCGTGGCACATGGGCTGCGTTGATGTAGTGAATGCCATTATCATTTACCCACCAGTTACGCGTGCCTCCGCCCTTGATCTGGCGATGCATGTGCCCTGCGACCACTGCAACAACCTCTTTTCCCTTCTCTAGAGCGTAGTCGATGGCTGATCGAAGATCTGGATCGCCATGATCACCCCCAGCCTGGTCGAAATCTCTCCCCCAAATATCATTTCTTCTCGTTCCTAGACCTGTTGGCCCATTATGAGCAAGGAACAATATCCGCTCAGATTTGGAGTTATCTACACATCGCTTGAGTAAAGTGACGGATTCAGACATTGAATTGACGCCGTGTTTCTGGCTGAGAATTCGCCGAGAGGCAAATTCATCGCCTCCCATTGAAAACGGGCGAGCCGCGATGAGGTCGAGATTACCTCCGGCGATGTTCATTGGATGGACGGAAAAGCCACCCAAGGTCACAGGAGCTATCATTTTACTTAGCTTTTCTAGATGCCTCTCCTGCCCAAGGCTCGCCAACGCTGCAACAGATCGCACCTTCTTCACTTCGGCGAGAAGCTGAAAAGCATTGATCGTGTCGTGGTTTCCCGGGATGCAAAACGATGGCTTTTTCAGTTTCGAGACAAGGCGAGCAGCCTCTAATCCTTCGCGAGGCCACCAATTAGACAAATCGCCCACCAGCAGTATGAGATCGTAGTCTGAGGCGTTGAAATAGCGACTGTCAAAGTCGGAAAAATTACGATGAACATCTCCTACCACCGCGATTTGCATTTAAGACATTATCACCGCATGGAAGATCTGGTCGGCGAAAAGATTGCCACGATGGAAGCTCCCCTCACAGGACTACTTCTTCGAAATCTCAGATAGGATGATTCACGAATCGGTTACAGGAATTCTCTTGCGATACTCTTTTACGATCTGGCTCTCGTCTCCAAGCATCGAGAAAAGGGAGTCGATCGCTGCCAATGTATACGGGGCGTCGAAATCTTCTCCAATCTCGAGAGCGGTGAACAGCAGATCAAGAGCCGCGGAAGGTTTGCGTTTCCGAAGCGCCATGGCAGCGGAGAGATAAAGATCATCTAAGGATGCATTCCCGGTCAAGCCGTCACCATCGTCCATGTCGAATAGAAATCGAGCCAGCGGCAAAAGGCTGTCAGCCCGGATCTTCTCCTCGCTTTCCGGAAACTCATCGAGAAGAACAAATGCCTCGAAACCCCTGCCTTTAGTTAAGTGCTGCTCGGCCTGCCGCAGTCGTATTTTCGTATCAGGATTCCGCTTCATTTTTGGATTTGGGGGAGGGGCCGAGGTTACTTTTGAAAGGAATCGTCTGACTAGTGTTTCCGGAAGGGCGCCGGTGAACTCGTCGACCACATGTCCATTCCTGAAAGCCTTTACGGCAGGGATGCTGTAGATATTATATTGCGCGGCCGTTCGCTGGTTTCTCTCGGTGTCCAATTTGGCGAGGATAAATTCGCTCTCTGGCTCCTCGGCGATTTTCTCTAATACTGGCCCTAGCTGTCTGCATGGGCCGCACCAGGCAGCCCAATAATCCACGACAACCGTTGTCTTGTATGACCGTTGAATGACCTGCTGTTTGAATTCGCTGTCGCCGACGTCAATGATCGCCAGTCGCTTTTCAGCTTTTCCCTTTTTCCAAAATGTTAACCAACTCATAGATTCTCTCTTCTCGTCTCAATCACTCTACGCCGGCAATACCACGATCCCAAGCCCTCATCCACGAGTTTAACACACCCATAGTCGGCGGATGTAAGCCGCGTTGCATAGCAAATGCTTGCCTGGCTAAAGAAAGGTGGTCGACGAAAATTCGCGAGGACAGCAGTCCTCACTCAATAATTCTGGCGACGTCCTTTGCTTAGCTGCCCTTTGGTAAAGAAGGCGTGAGTGCGTCTTGGCTGGCTCGATCGGATGACCAAGGCGCATACGGTGCCATAGTCAGATCACAAAGGGCCAGGAGAACCGCATCATAATTTATACGCCAGCCACCAAAATCCCGCCAGGCTCTGTCCCTGTCCTCTTTTATCGG
Organism: Candidatus Zixiibacteriota bacterium; assembly: GCA_035686605.1. Taxonomy (GTDB): domain Bacteria; phylum Chloroflexota; class Anaerolineae; order Promineifilales; family Promineifilaceae; genus UBA11865. The sequence goes on along the minus strand of DASRZI010000528.1, from coordinate 2,351 downwards.
AATGCCGGCGGCCTTGAATAGCTCGATCGTTCCGTCGAATTCTTCGCGAGATATACTAATGGGGCTCGCCGGGAATACCGGATCGGGGTCATACGAAATCTGGAAAAAATCGCTGATCCTCCGGAGAGCAAGATATCCTGACCGCATGCACAAGGCAGCCTGGGCGTCCCAAGGGATATCGAGAACTGACAAAGTCAAGGCAGCCGCGTCTAATACTGTGCCAGCGGCAGTAACCCAAGAGTGTCCAGGTTGGGCAGACCGGAAGAATACCAGAGCAGCCAATGAGGTGTGACTTTCCTCAAGTTCAGCAAACCATACTTCCCAAGTCTTCCATGATTCGTGCAATCCTTCTAATCCATGATTACGATGATAGCGAAGGATCATCTGTACGGCTGAGGGGGGTCTTCCAGCTCGTACATCCAGTAGAGTAACAGCTGTCTCCCTCCGTGAAAAAGCTCCGTACATAGTTGGAAGGTAGGCGATGATAAGGGCGACCATAACCAGACCGATACCAGCTTCAAAAAAAACAAAGATGGTTTGGATCACGCTCTCTGGCTTAGCGAAACCCAGGGTTAGCAGTGATGAACCGCTTAATGTAAATGCTGCTTGCACGTCTTGAATGCCCAGGGCCCAGAACATGGACATGAATCCAATAAGAATGAACGCGAGCCAGACGAAAGGCAGAGTCAAAAGACTCACCGGCGCGAAATAGGCCATGATGGAGTCTTTCTGCTCATAGGTCTTGGCCATATTTGCCCGGAACATGAACAATTTCCGAACAGGAACGAAGAAGGCTGACGAAAGCGGATCCCGAATGCCACGCGAAAGCACCAGGGTCCGGATAGCTGAGCGGATCGCCAAGAAGACGATGATCAGGCCCAAAATGAATGCTGCTATCCGGAGAAAGATCATTCCGTACGCCATTTATCCTTGGGACCAGTTTTTTCGCATTTTTTAGGGGGTCAATCGGATCATTTGAGGACTGCTTGTGCCAATTCGCTCAATATCCCCACGAGCTTCAAGATCGAGTTTCACCGTAGTGTAATACCAGCTAATTGAACCCTCGAATTTGGCTTCCAGCTTTAGATGGACGTCGTCTCGGAGTTCGGAAAAGGTTAGCTCTCCCTCCTGTTTAAGTGACTCGATAACAGCCTGGTGGATTTGATCATATTTCGATTTGTCTATATTGACACCGGCTTTTCCGTCCGGATGCCTGGTCATTATCTTCTCGTCTATGTCAATCCCTCCAAGGCTTCTACTGCAGCTTGCTCGTATATTATTTGCCGGTCTAGAGGAATCATCTCGAAAGAGGGATAGCAACTCTGTCGCGCCACTCTTGATAGGGAAGTGCATTGTCTTTCCCGTTTCCAGCCAGCTGCTGGAACTATCCGCTAATCTTGACGATATATGGATCTTGGCTTGGGTCGGATCCCGGTGGAGGAAATACCCTCTCGACCATTATATAGTACCTACCTGTGGCAAGAGTGAGCGGAAGATCTTCGTTGTTGTTGCCGACGTTTGTGCTCGATCCCTGCCATACTTTGTCGCTGTCATAGACGTGAATATCAAAATCGCTGCCGAGGGGAATATTGCGCAGCTTAACCGTCACTCCGCGGAAGGAAGGGATGTCGAACGAATAGACGTCGATGTAATCATCCGGTGCAATGAAATACCCAAGGACGGCTTGATTAAGCGGCGTCTCCCGGGCGTTCTCAAAGGTATTGTCTGGTTCACCGTTGGGTTCTTCCCGGTAGATGATTGGCAAAAAAGTGTCAAGATCAGGAAGGAAGATAGCCTCCACCAGGTTGATGACATCACCCCCGGTACCGGTCGACCGCTCGCCGCCGATTGCATATAGTGTCTGATTGACAAATCCGGCGTGAGGCCATGCTCTTGGAGGCCTGATCGAATTGTTGATAGTACCAAGACTTGATCTGGAATCGAGAGTGACCCAGGTGTTCGTTTGGCGATCGTAAACTTCTGTTACGGGGACGTTCTGACCGAGGTGATTCACACCCCCATAGACATACCAGGTGCCGTTTCGATCCACGCCGCTGGCAGCGAAGTAACGAGGGTATTGAAGGGGGCCAGTGGTGACGCTCCACTGTTCGGTGCTTATGTTGTAACATTCACCTTGTGATAGAACGACAGGGACACCCCCGGTGCCGCTGCCGATACCACCTACGGTACACAGATGATCCGTGCCTCCCAGCTGCTGAAGAGCTGAGGTGTGTCCAAAACGAGCCGTCTGCATCGGAGTGCGCTGGAACCATAGATTCAAACTGGGAACGAAATAGTACATCTCATTCCGTGGCTGCCAGGGAACGGGTGGTTCGCTTGGCGGGAGCGGA
>DASRZI010000527.1:0-7166 GCA_035686605.1 Candidatus Zixiibacteriota bacterium | reverse complement strand
TCGTCCGCACTTCTTGGCTGTACGCTCCAGGTGGTCATAATTTCATCCATGCTATCATCACGAAAGCCAGATCCGAGGGCTCAGTCCGGGTCGTTGCCGACGAGGTCGCCAATCCAACCTACGTCAAGGACCTGGCGAAGGCTATCGGGCAATTAATTCGGAGTGGCCAATACGGGACCTATCACTTGACTAATACCGGGGCCTGTTCCCGGTGGGCTTTCGCGGAGGAAATCTTGCGATTGGCAGGACTGGAGCGGGCGACGAATACGCCGATATTAAGTCGTGAGTACAAGCGTGCATCGACGCCGCCACCATTCGCCGCCCTGCAGAACATCGCTGGTACCGCCGTCGGGATAACCCTAAGACCATGGCAGGAAGCGCTTCGCGAATACATAGAGAGCTATGTACCGGTTGGCGAGTGAGCGTCTGCTTGATCTTACGAGCGCTCCAGACCAAACAGATCCATTTATACTAAGAACCAGTTTTATTTCTCGCAATTCAACTATCTGATAATAATGGCACCCCGCGTATCAATCATCATACCTACTTGGAATGGGCGTCACCACCTCGATTCTTGTCTGTCGTCCTTAAGAAATCAGACCTTCACTGACTTCGAAACCATCCTGGTTGATAATAATTCCTCTGACGGATCTCAGGAATACGTAAAGGCAAATTATCCCGAGGTGCGATTGCTTGAACTAGAAGAAAACAAGGGCTTTACGGGTGGATGCAATGCCGGTCTGGAAGGTTCGTTGGGTGAATACATTGTTCTTCTCAACAATGACACTGAAACTGAACCTAGTTGGTTATCCATCCTTGTCGAAGCATTTGATCAAAATCCTGAAGCTGGCATTCTAGCCACAAGGATCATGTTATTTGATCGCCGAGACCATTTTCATTCAGCAGGCGATAGTTACAGTATCGACGGAATCCCGGAAAATCGCGGCGTTTGGCAAGATGATCTGGGTCAGTTCGACGAGGAAGAGGAGGTATTTAGCGCCTGTGGGGCAGCAGCCGCCTATCGCAGATCTATGATCGACGAGATAGGATTTCTGGATGATGATTTCTATTTCTCGTGCGAAGATGTGGATATGGGATGGCGCGCCCATCTCGCAGGTTGGAAGGTTGTCTATTTGCCTCGGGCTGTCGTCTATCACAAGTTGAAAGCTACTGGCGGCAGCGTCACCGGCAGCTACTATGATGGTCGCAACTTTCTCTATCTTATATGGAAGAACTACCCTTGGCCGATATTGAGGCGAAACCTGCCAGCTGTCTTTCGGGCGCAGATTCGAATATCCTGGGAAGCGTTGAAATCCTGGCGGGGTGAAGCTGCGCGCGCCCGTCTTCGTGGTCAGTTCGCCGGATTGGTTGGCTTCATCAAAATTCTACCAAAGAGAAGAGAGATCCAGGCGGACCGTCGAATGAGCGACGATCAATTAACGACTTTCCTATCGCCAGTTGACGTAAAAAACAGGGATAGCTAAGATCCTGCACTTGTATCGAAATTAACCACGTTCCACTTCAGGAATCAACTGCGAACAATATGAACCTTCTGGCAGGTCTTCTTGATGGCTGATAACCCTTTGCTAAGCGTTATTATTCCCGCTTACAATGAAGGCAGTCGACTTCCGAAGACGCTGCCTCAGGTGATTGATTTCGTATCTTCTCAAGATTACAATGCTGAAATCGTCGTCGTTGATAACAACAGCAGCGATGATACCAGGGCTTTCAGCGAGCGGTTAAGTGAAGATTATCCTTTCCTCAAAGTCCTTTTCGAACCTGCACAAGGAAAAGGCGCTGCTGTCCGTACAGGCATGCGAAACGCTCTTGGTGAGTATCTTTTCATGGCTGATGCGGACCTATCCATGCCTATCAGCGAAGTCAGCAAGTTCCTGCCGCCCAAGTTGGACGATTACGATGTGGCTATTGCCAGCCGGGAAGTTGATGGAGCGGTCCGGTACAACGAGCCTGGCTACCGGCATTTGATGGGAAGAGTCTTTAATCTCGTGGTCAAGATTCTTGCGGTGCCTGGCTTCCAAGACACTCAGGCAGGATTCAAATGTTTCAAGAGGGAAGCAGCCCTGGATATACTGGCCAAACAGACGATTGACGGCTGGGCCTTCGATGTGGAGCTGTTGTATATCGCCCAGCGGCGAGGCTATCGGATCGTTGAAGTGCCGATAAACTGGTACTTTCGATCCAACAGCCGGATCAATCCAATCGGGGACGCTTTCGACATGTTTAGAGAGGTCGTAGGTATCCGGATGAATGGTAAGAAAGGAATCTACGATTGATTTCCAGGCCTTGATGTCTCCGTCAAAAAAAGGTTCTTCGCTAAAAACGAAGCCTTCCCCTCCCCTTCCAAATCTCGATCTCGAATACGCGGTTGTCGAATCATCTGGAGCGACATTGATAGCTGGCATCGACGAAGCAGGTCGGGGATCCATCGCAGGGCCGGTATATGCCGCGGCTGTTATCTTACCGCTAAACGATCCCGAGAAAATAGCAGCCCTCGGAAACGTAAATGACTCCAAGAAGATGACTGCACGTCAGAGAGAGCACGCATACGACCTTATAATGGAAAACGCGCTCGCTTATGGGTTAGGATCGACCCCAGCATCAACAATCGATCGCGAGGGAATCATCCCAGCCAACGCTCAAGCGATGATGAAAGCGGTTGCTATGCTGGAACCAGAAGCGCAATATCTGCTCATTGACGGTCGTATGAGGCTCAGGAATCTGTCCCTCCCCCAAGAATCAATTATTAGGGGTGACTCAAAGAGTTTGTCCATCGCAGCAGCGTCGATATTAGCCAAAGTCAGTCGCGACCGGTATATGATTTCACTAGCCAAATGGTATCCTGACTATGGGCTCGACCACAATATGGGTTATTGCACGGCCGAGCATGTTGCCGCCTTAGATCTTCATGGACCTTGTCCGGAACACCGGTATAGTTTCTCTCCAATCCGGTTGTCCTTGCTGTAGCCGGTAGTGAATGAACGAGCGGCGATATGTTAGACGATATTTCTAATCGACGGGAGTAAATGATGGCATCCAACAATATCGCTGTCGCCATCATGGCTGGAGGAAAGAGCGAACGAATGGGAGTCGATAAGGCTTTCGTTTCTTTCCGCGGTCGCACGATGATCGAGCATGTGATACGCAGGGTAGAGGCTCTTGGCGATGAGATATTCATCGTGACAAACAATCCAGATTCGTATTCGCACCTCGGCTTAGCGATGGTCGGTGACTACTACAAGGATAGTGGGCCGCTGGGAGGTATTCACGCCGCACTGCACTATGCAGAGTCGTATCATATCCTGGTCGTAGCCTGCGACATGCCCTGGCTCGATGAGAGCTTGATCAATCACATGATATCGTTGCGCGATTCGGCCGATATTATTGTGCCCCGTTGGGGGAAATTCCCAGAACCGCTGCACGCTCTTTACAACAAGAATTGCCTTGAGCCAGTTGAGAGGAGCCTCGAATCGGGAGTATTTAAGATTGTAGGATTCTATGGTCGAGTGACTGTTCGATTTATCGATCGCGAGGAAATACAGCGCTTCGATCCTGAAGGCCGCTCTTTTTCAAATGTCAACACTCCAGGAGATCTTTCGGACGCCGAATCCTCCTAAAGTTTGGAATACCAAAGTCCGCTTTTGAGCAGGTTTCACTGCGGCTCCCCCCTCACTATTCGATTAAACTGCGACAGCAATAACTATCGCTAGATGCCCAGGGCAATTTCCGCAGCGCGGTAAGTGTTGCTGAGCAACATCGCGATGGTCATCGGTCCAACCCCACCGGGAACCGGTGTGATTTTGCCAGCGACTTCTCGGGCCGACTCATAGTCGACATCCCCGACCAAGCGGTAGCCGCGCTTCTTTGTGGGATCATCTTTCTGATTGATGCCGACATCAATAACCGCTGCTCCTGGCTTCACCATGTCGCCGGTGATCATCTCTCGCCTACCAATGGCGGCGACCAAGATGTCCGCGCGCCTCGTATGCTCTCCGAGATCTCCAGTCCGGCTGTGACATATAGTCACGGTCGAGTTGGCCTTTTGCAGCAGCATAGCTACTGGAAGTCCAACGATATTTGACCGTCCGACGATGACAGCCTCGGCCCCGCTTAACTGCACATCGCTTCGCTTCAGCAGTTCAATAATGCCATGCGGAGTACAGGGGATGAATAGTGGGTCGCGGCCTTTCATAGCCAGGCGACCGATATTGACCGGATGGAACCCGTCCACGTCTTTCTCAAGATCGATGGTGTTTAGGACTTTCTCTTCGTTGATATGGTCTGGCAAAGGCAGCTGAACAAGGATGCCGTTTACCTCAGGATCCGCATTTAACGATGCGACAAGCTCAAGAACCTCGGATTCCGATGAATCCTCCGGTAAATTGTGCCCGATCGAGCGAATACCCGCTTCGGCACATGCCTTCTGTTTCATACGTACATAAGTCGCTGAAGCCGGGTTTTCCCCAACTAAAACGGTTGCCAGGCCTGGCGTATAACCGTGTTCAGCCTTCATGGCTGCGACAGCTACTCCTACCTCCTGGCGAATCTCCCCAGCAATGCGTGTTCCGTCGATGATTTCTGCCGTCATATTTGTTATTTCGGAAGTATTTCCGTCCCCATAAATTTGTCTAGCCAAATTGAAGCAGCTAGAGCGATAAAGAAACCCACCAGTAAGAAATATGGAATGGATACCGGTTCCTCAGGACCCATCCAAAACTCTTCAACGGACGTTCCCAAAAGAACGACGATCAGGTACGTGATCGCATATCCGATAATGAGCGAAATAACCACCAAAGCGATTCTCTTCAATACCATGTTTGATTGTCTCCGGCTAATTCTGAGAGGGGTTCCATTCTACAAATCAATTACTTCCTGTACATGCCGAGTTAGATCGTCCGGCGAAACAGGTTTTTTCAGATACATTGTCGCTCCAACTTCCTTTCCCCTATTTACGCTATCTGCATCTGTCATAGCGCTTAAAACGATAATCGGTAAGTTGGCTGTCTTTTCGTCCGAACGCAACTGCTCACATACGTAGAAACCGTCAATTCCAGGCATCATGATGTCGAGGATCATCAGGTCGGGTATCTGGCGTTCGACTTCATCTAGCGCCTGATATCCGTCCTTCGCCTCAACAACATCAAAACCTGCACGAACCAAAATCAAGCGCATCATTGAACGCGCTTGGGGTTCGTCGTCTACAACCAGAACTGACCGCTTCAAACTTACTCCTACTAGTACGGACCTCTATTTTATTCTAATCTCTATTGAGGGCAATAGTTGCGTTGGTTTGTGTTATAGGAGTGAGGACACCTTTGGGTTCAACTCTAAACTCAGCGTGTTTCGTCGATTAACAGCTCGTCGTCGTCATTGTATTTATATGAAAGATACAGCGGCGCCTCATCCTGCTTGGATTCAAATATTCGGGGAAGCAGCCAATCCAGATCTTCGACTAAGTTGTATTTGTCGAGCTCATATGTAGACACCCAGTGGAGGTCACCCTCGTCAGACGGCCTTGTTATCCGCTGAGAAGTCCAGCCGGTGAAGACGAACATGAGAATTCCCAGCGACGGATCTCCCGCGTCGATATTGACTACTGCCTTTAAGTTGAGGGAGCTGGGAAACAAGCCCGTTTCCTCAAGTACCTCTCGCCTCGCCGCAGATAGAATATCCTCCCCGCTTTTGACGTGACCTCCGACGCCATTGTACTGGTTAGGCCAGATTCGTTTATATGGTGACCCTTTGATAAGCAGCACGTCAGATTCATTCTGTAGAAACACAAGGACCCTGGGTATTGATCTGTAATTAAGTCCCCCACCCTCTATGCCTTGCTCTTTTTTACCCACGTCCTAAAGACCGATTCCTATTTCCTTGGGTACTATGTCTCGCAGCTGTAGACCAATGTTATTCATAAACGTCGGTAAAAAAGTGGATATGACCCAGATAGACATGACCATATTAAGATCCCGAGGTCATGGATTTATCAAGCAGTTGAGGAAAATTGCCAATGGTTAAACTGGTGATTACGAATCGAGATTGATGGGAGCTAGCCTTTTACATGCTTCGGATTAAGAGCCCTGTTCACGCTCTCGATCAGCCTTTTAGGCCTAAATGGTTTCGTAATATAGTCGCCAATCCCGCTGCCTTTAGGATTAAGAGGTTCGTCAAAACCATTGGCCATGGCTGTAAGGATAACGACAGGTATATCCTTCATATCATCCGATGCCTGCATCCGTTTATAGACGTCCCATCCGTTCATCACAGGCATTCTCAGATCTAGTAGAACAAGATCGGGTTTCTCTGTTCGGATTTTCTCCAGACCCTGATGTCCACCGAGGGCGCCGACGACCTGAACCCTGTGCTTCCTCAGTATTAAGCTGACGAGATCGATCATCTCGCTTTCATCCTCAATACAGACGACCTTACGGTTTGCCCCGATCACAATTTCCCCATATTGGTACCAGTACAGCGCTTCATTAATCACCAGATCTGGCACCAATCAGACCTATGATTAATCAGAAAAAGAGTACCACAGTAACATATGCTTGTCGACGTTCCACCCATTCAAACAAAAGGACTTTCAACCAGCTAGATCCATCTGGTGAGAAAAGGTTCGAATTATGGATTCAGGTATCTGGTTCCATTTGCTTTGGAGTCCAAGTACGTGGTTTACACCTCTTTGCTGTTGACTTAAGAACCCGCTTTTGGCATAATCGCCCAATTGGTCATATCTAAAGGCCCTGATGGAGACGAGTAGAGCAGTGTAGGGTGCTAAGCGAACCCGAGTTGGTGAGAGTCGGGTGCAATCAATTGCTCAAATATCACTCCTGAGCCGTCAACCGAAAGCACGAACCTTTTTTCTAGGTAGACAAGGCAAGTGTTAGTAGACTTGGACGTATTCATCCCACGTTACCGGGATTGCGATGATAGCTAGACTCTTTCTAGTCGTCATCGAATGAGTGCTCGATCTAGACCACATTTGTGGTTGAGAATTAGGGTGGTACCGCGGAGCGTTAAGCGCCTTCGTCCCTTTGATGGACGGAGGTGTTTTTGTTTGGTTATCTCTGGACTTATTGACCAAATAGTACGGCGATAGGTCCTCTATAGACTGAGAGTGAATCATGACAGAGCTTCTATTTCTGGAAGAT
>DASRZI010000526.1:0-7575 GCA_035686605.1 Candidatus Zixiibacteriota bacterium | reverse complement strand
TCGCCAAAAACATGATAGCCATGGTCTTTGTAGAACTCTGGCGCCTGGAAACTGAATGTGTCCAAATAGGCATTCTTGGCACCGCGCTTACGTGCTTCATCTTCAGCCATCGCCAAAAGACGATGCCCATATCCTTGACCTCGCAGATCCTCTTTTACCCATAATAGATCTACATAGAACCAACCCCAATAAACTTCTCCCAACACGCCACCAACAATTTCACTGTCACTTCCGTGTAGAGCAAAGCAAAGGCGTTGAAATTGATTATCACCCGCTTGTTGAGTGTTGTAACTACCAACACCGCGTCCAATTATACCCCATGCAGATTCCTCGGGTTTTTCAACGTAAACGATCTGATATTTTTCATCCATGCGATTTTGTTCGATTCCTTTCTTAGAGCACACGATTCGCCGCGACATGCAATAGACGCACTCGATCGGTTCTTATTCTAGAATTCTGCTGAGAGCTAAAAAGCAGATCGGATGCAAACCCGCTAAATCAAATATCCGTACATTTTTATGCTACACAATATTTCAGACGAGATGAGCCATCTCCATTCTATGAACTGGTTAGGGTTGAAGTATATATGCACCTCAAGGATTGAAGCAGTCGCACTCCAAGCATCTAAGGTGTCTTACTGCTGAAAGGGATTCCAACTAGAAGGTGCGAAAAACCATAACTTAACTAATCCTGCTAGTCCCCAAATCCCCTAATCCCCGCGAATTTGTCGTCAATCGCATATTTCCAGTAGGATATTCCATTAAGCTCGAACGCACATTCGAATTGCATGCCGATTTTTTCCGACACACGTCTCGAGGCTGAATTTCCAACTCTTATGAGGCTGATTAGCCGAGGCAGCTGAAGCACATCAAACGCATAGTCACGAACGGCAGTGGCAGCCTCCGTCGCGAATCCCTGGTTCCAATAGTCGCTTCGGAAGTCATAGCCTAGTTCAAATGCCAGATCTCCTTCAATTCCCATGTGTTCAAGTCCACAATCCCCAATCAATTGACCTTGAGGTTTAAGGATTACCGAAAAGAGACCGTAACCATGTTCCTCTTGATGCTCGATATTTCGCTGCAGCCAGCGTTCCATCTGCCCACGGTCGAATATGGCGCCGCCAAAGGAAGCCATAACCTTTGGATCCCCAAAGATTTCCAGAAGGTCATCGAGATCTGAGGATCGCATCAAACGTAAGCTAAGCCGTGGGGTGTCAAGCCGGAGATCGCTCATTTCCGAACTGTACGCTCCATACTGTAATCCATCAACTATACCTTAGTCGCGACTGAATTATTGATCTGACTCGATTTCAATCACAGTCTATAAATGGAGCAAGAATTTCTGGGTGGTTGTTACAGTAGATTCTTCCATCATTTGCCGCATCGTAGGTTGTATTCTTGATTTACACCGGTATCTGTTATCGATGACTTGAGCTGAATATGTAGATCTGCACGATGATAATCGCACAAGTGCAATAGAGCTTTTATGCGCGTATGATGAGTCCGGTGTGTTCCTCAGATGAAGTACTAATCCGAGTCCACTAGCCACTCACTTGATGATTTTCGACGATATCCTTAACAATGAGCGCGGCATCGCCCCCAACGCCATACAGAAGTCCGGATTTTATCGTCGTCAACCACGGAAGTCCGACAAAATAGAGGCCCGGGTATGCCGTTCGACCTTGATTTTGGACGGGGTAGCCATATTCGTCGGCAACCGGCAGCTTGACCATGTTAAAGTCAAATTTGTATCCTGTGGCCCAGACTATGCTGGACACACCGGCAGTTTTCAAATCCAGGCTCAGCTTCTCGTCGACTTCATATCCATCCCGCAGTGATGGAAGCGTGCCTTCAGGCATATCCAATCCGTTTTTCTCTATGTAGGCGTCGATCGCTCCCACCAACCGAGCCTCAAACTCATCGGTCTTAGCCAAGTTTTCTTTCAAATCCGGGGCTAGCTCAATAGTGCTCCCTTCGCCGTCGATGATGCGACCTAAAAGCGTTACCCCATCCCGGGCGAATTGGTGTAAGTTGATCGTGTGTCCCCCTTTCGTTCCAGATATATGGGCGCTTCCTCCGAATCTTGCTTTTGGTGACGGCAACGTGTCAGCTGTCTGTTCGAACAATCCAAGTTTAACCATCCACCGGCCGATGTCTTTGCCCCGGTATCGCCGAGGAATTCGTCCGGCGCTCCCCACGCAGAGGTAGACCTTGCGCCCGCTCTTATATAGCTCTTCAGCAATCTGGGATCCCGATTGGGCCGAACCGACGACGAGCACTGCACCTGGAGGCAGCGTTTCTGGATTCCGGTATTCACTAGAATGAATTTGTTGGATCCCCTTGGCAATTTTGGCGCTGAAGCTTGGAATCCTCGGTCGTTGATGCAAACCTGTTGCGATTACGACGTTAGCCGCCTCGTAGGTAGCCCCGCTAGTTTTGACAGTGAAAGAACCATCACTTTTTTCAACAGACAGCGCCTCGGTGTTGTACCGAACCGGCAAATTGTATCGTTCAATGTAATCCTCAAAGTAGGAAATGATGTCTTTCAGAGGCAAGAAGCCTTCCGGGTCAGGTCCCGTATATTCCGCTCCAGGCAGCTGATTTGTCCAGTTTGTCGTCACAAAGGTGAAGGAGTCCCAGCGATGATTGCGCCAGGCTTCGGCTGCCTTGTCCGCCTTCTCCAGAATGATGTTTTGTCGACCCTGCTGGGTTAAAAGATAACTAACGGCGAGCCCTGCCTGGCCCCCACCAACAATGACGGTTTCCATAGTTTCGCTCATCTAATCTTACTCCTTCAGCGCTAAGGACCACTCCCTATGCTGCCATTTTTTCATTTCGATCCGTATTGGTTTGTTCCTGCCGGTTGGCAGCTATATTGGAAGAGCTCCGGAAACTGCCATGCGAAGAGGGTTAAACCACTTTCCACAGTGAATGCTAAGGGGTGTCCGGATAAGACCAGTCCCATGACAACTATTGAGTTGTTTGTGCAGAAGAATAGGACGGATAGCTGACCGTAATGAGGGATTTTATGTGGATTATTCACCTGCCAGCGCTGCATCAGCTGCACAAATGAATCGCCTGTTCTATCTGGCCCAACTTTAGTCGATAGCCCTTATTGCAACCACAAATTGACTCGTGACTAAGTCAGACTCTAATTATTACTAAGCCAAATCGTTCTCGTACGCGACAATCTCGCGTAGATTAGATCCCCTAAAAACCGGACGCCATGCCTAAAACAGGTATGTGCTAGTCAACAGGAAGAACAGCTTAGAAAACAGCTGTGCTGGCTCTTCAGACCGTGTCCTTCAAGGTTCGAGATGCGATAACAAGCAGGATCAGCCCATAGAACAGCAATATGGCGATATTTAACAGCATCACTCCAGTGTCGCCATCGGGCAAGATGATTTCCTGGATAGCGTCATTTGCGTAGCGCAGAGGAGAGAGCCAGCCTAGGATTTGGGCCCAGCCAGGGAGCTGCTCCACAGCCACCAGCATGCCCGATAAAAAGAAGGCGGGTAGGATGATCAAAGGGATAAAGGGAAAGACGTGCCGTTCATGTTGAGTGAAGGTAGAGACGAAAATGCCTAGCAAGACTGATACGGTAGCCAGCTGCCAGTTGACCACCAACAATAGGCCTACGGTTCCCGCATCGTATCCCAAGTCGAACAGAAGCAATACGGTTAGAGTGACGACCACAGCTTGGAGGGTGATCAAGCCCAGATAGCCTAAGACGTAGCCCCCGATCAATTCAGCACGCCGGTAGCCGGAAACAAATACCCGTTCCATGGTGCCGCTGGTCCTTTCCTGAACCAATACGATCGCACATAGTAGAAAGCTCAAGAACATGATGATGAAAGCCGCAAAGGGCATGATGTAGCGACCAATAGGCACGGTCGGTGGCAAGGTGTCCATGAAGATCTTCAGAAAGTAGATGATGATCAGAGGGCCGACGATGGAGATAACGAAGAAGCGTCTATCGTGTACCAGCTGCTGCAGAACTCGTTGGCCCATGACAAGGGTCCGGTTCATGATTCACCTCGGTCTTGGATAATGGCTAGGATCACATCTTCGAGGGAGTCTGGCTTTATGGTGATTGCCTCGATTTCCGGCGCCAGGCCATAAGGATGAAGCTCATCAGCAAGAGCCTCTGGAGTTGAGATGATGGTTTTCTCTTCAGTCTGGCCATGCCGCTGCAGCTCCAAGCGAGTTCGACCGGCTTTTAGGATGGTCACTGGGCTTTTGTCGGCGATGATTTCACCCCGGAGCAATACGGCCACCCGGTCACACATGAGGGCTTCTTCCATCAGGTGGGTGCTGATGAACAGGGTCTTGCCTTGAGCTGCCAGTTCGCGGAATTGCTGCCACATTCTAAAACGCAGATGCGGATCTACGGCCGCCGTTGGTTCGTCCAGGATGATGATCGTAGGTTGGTGTACCAGGGCACAAGCTAAAGAAACTCGTTTTTTCATACCCCCTGAAAAAGTGCTGATGTGATCATCTGCCCGGTCTGTGAGCTCTGTAAACTCGAGAATAGTGTCTACCTTGGACGGGAGATCATCAATGGGCTGGGCACGATTGAAGAAGAGAATGTTCGCTCGAGCCGATAGATCGTCGTATAGGGCTGTGGATTGGGGCATGTATCCGATCTGCTTGCGGAGAGTCCATCTCTGGTCAAGAGGATCCAGACCCAGCACTTGGATAGTTCCGGCTGTTGGCTTCAGCGAGCCAACCAAAGCCTTGATCAGGGTGGTTTTGCCTGCGCCGTTAGGACCCACGAGTCCAAAAACCGTACCTTTCTGAACGACGAGGTCGACGCCTTTCAGCGCCTCCACTTTCCCATATGACTTCCTGAGATCGCTTACTCGAACGGCCGCTATTTCATGTTCATCGAGGAAATCGGTTCTGCCGACCGAATTGTTCATGCTCCATCCTTCTAGGCACCTGCGAGCGGGGGATTTCGCTCCATGCTTATGGCATTCGTCTCAACCCTGAGAGCCATCCAAAAAGGCTCTTTACGACTGTCCGACCTGGTTTCCAAGATCAGATCTGCCGATTCATCCGGAAATTAACTCCGTTTTTAACAAATATTGTTTATGACCACCTATATTATGAGCATTACTCATCGGGCAACAAGATCAATCGGATTAAATCCTGAGTCATTCAAGTTCATTGACGGGTCAGGCATACTCCTCTAGAATTAATCTGCTTCGATGAAGGGGTGCGGATGCTTGTTAATCAAGGTAGGGGGTCTTTGCTGGATATGTGTTTGCGTCATATTGAACAACACGTAAAGAATAGGAGGAGGATGAGATGATAGGTAAGTTATTTCCAGTTAAGCATGGCTCCATGTTCCGGGCGATCCTAATTGCACTACTCTTGACCCTTATGGTGCTGGGGACGACTATGTGCTCGACGGACTCAGAAACCGAGGAAGTCGAAGAACCTGCTGAAGAAGTGGTCGCAGAAGCGCCTCAAGTAGAGGAGCAAAGTGCGACTCTCGCCATTGAGCATTTCAGCGTCATCGAAGGAACAACCTGGTCTGGCGCTCATGATCGCGCTGGAAAACGCATCGCCGAAAAGTATCCGAATGTTGACTATGTTTTTAGAGAAGAAGTGGGTCCGGACTTAACGGTTCCTTATGCCGAAGAGATGATCTCTGACGGGGCCACCATCGTCATTGGGAACGCCGAATTCATGGGGCTGCCGCTGAAAGATATCGCCGAAAAATACCCGGATGTTTACTTCGGATCGATTATCGCCAGCGATCTGTCGACGGACAGGAATTTCATCAGGCTGTTCCCCAGACAATACCAGGCCCTGTATCTAGAAGGGTTGATTGCCGGAGCGCTGACCGAGACAGGAAATATCGGCATCGTCTCGGCCTTCCCATCCGTCCAGGTTATTAGGCGGCAGAATGGCTTTATCCTCGGTGTGCAAGATGCGGCCGAGATGCTGGATAAAGATATTTCTGTGCACGTGAAATACGTCGGCGATTGGTACCTGCCAGCGGAAGAGCGAGATATCGCGGAAACGCTGATCACCCAATATGACGTCGACGTTTTGACTCAACAGACAGATTCCGGTTCGCCGCTCGATGTCGCTCAGGAACAGGGCATTTGGTTCATCGGCAAGGACATGGACATCGTCGGATTTTACGGATGGTCAGACACGGACACGGTCGCGGTATCTTTTGACACCCGCTGGGAAGTCCTCTACGAGCATATGCTCAACGAGTGGCTTGCCGGAGAGAAAAATCCAGAAACAGTTCTGTACCTTGGAATGAACGATTCAATGGTTTTGGCTGACGGCACAGAATACCCAACTGTCGACATCATGAATGACAACAAGGTTGGCATCGAGGCTATAAGCGCCGCGGCGCTCCCGTTTATTCCGGATTCGATCATTGAGCTGGTCGAGCTGAGAAGAACCCAGATGATCAACGGTGAATGGGATCCATTTACCGAACACGCCTTCATCAGTAATGGAACGGGCTTGGATCTTGATGGCACACCAGTTCCTGCGGCTGGAACTGAGGTGAAACCGGCTGGCGAAACGCCAACGGCCGAGTGGCTGCTTTCGCTGTTCAACTTCGATGTCGAAGGTGTCAATATCCTGGAGTAGTAAACCCTCCAGGTTCGCCGCAGTTTATAAAAGCGGCAGGACATTGGTCGATAGGCAAATCATGGGCTCCCGAATAAGGTGAATCATCCCAAATTCGGGAGCCTACTATCCCAAAATCTATCTACAAAGCCGGCACAGGTGCCAATCAACAAAGTGGAAACTCCACTCTGACAAATAATCCCCAATTCACGGTTGGCGAGATACGATTGCCGTATTTAACTGATTGAAGACTTCGATACCAGCGATGACATCGATGACTGATAAAGACATAGAGTGCTCCTAGACGATATCAAACGCGGCGACGTGGTCCTGGAGGCCAGAGGAATCACCAAAAGATTCCCTGGGGTTGTCGCCAACGACCGAATAGATTTTCAAATCAAGGCGGGTGAGATTCACGCCATCCTGGGCGAAAATGGCGCAGGGAAAACGACCTTGATGAAGGTCCTCTTCGGCCAATATCGACCAGATGAGGGGGAGATTTATGTCGGGGGGAAGCAAGTCATCTTCAAATCTCCGCTTGACGCCATTGATCTTGGTATCGGGATGGTGCACCAGCACCGAAAGCTGGTTTCCGCCCATTCTGTGATTGAGAATATCATCCTGGGGCACCCAAAGGCAGGAAAGATCCTCAATCTACAGAGAGCATCAAAAGAGATCATGGCTCTCTGTGAGAAATATGGGTTCGCCATCGATCTAAAAGCAAAAGTCTGGCAACTCTCTGAGGGAGAGAAGCAGGTTGTCGAGATATTAAAGGCTCTTTATCGCGGAGCCGAGGTTCTTATCCTGGATGAGCCAACCTCAGCCTTAACTCCCATTGAGACCGATAAGCTGCTTTCCTCCATTGAAGCCATGTCCCAAGATGACCTGGCCATCGTACCCTTTATTACCCATAAACTACCCATCGTGCTGAGGATTAGCGACAGGGTCACCGTGCTCAGAGGAGGTAAGGTCGTCA
>DASRZI010000525.1:0-6267 GCA_035686605.1 Candidatus Zixiibacteriota bacterium | reverse complement strand
TGGAAGACACCTTTCGACGTCTATTCCTTCCCCCAGCTCTGAACAAAGCGACTCGTCCACCCATAATGGTGGAGGTGGTGAATCAATCTGGTAATCCAGACTTGGCCTTGTTAGCGGCCGATAATTTAGAATGGTACGGTTTTGAACCGGTTATCACTGTTCCAAATGATCCACCCGGTGATCCTACTTCCATCTCCTATTACGCCCAGAACTTCAAAGGCTCATACGACTGGCTCCTCAGCTGGATTTTTGACAAGCACAAAAGCGCCATAGAACTCGTACCAGATACGGATTACGGTTACAACTATCGGATAGTACTCGGCCCTGACTACAACCCTTGCCGCCCGCAGCTATTTGCCCCGGAAATCTTCCTGGACTAGTAATTATTCCAATGCCGGCATTTGCAATAAACCTGCATATTGACATCTCTCAAAGCTGAGGGATGGATGAAAGGCAGGGCCACACCTGGTCAGGGATGATTTAGCCGCAAACTCAATTTCGGGATCGGCAGCTTTGTGAACTACGTTTGCCGATGCCCAACGCAGACAGCCGTTAAGAAGTAGGGGCACAATCCAGCAAATTGCTTTCTAGATATTCTGAATTTCTTCAATGATTAGAGTGAACAACCACCTTCTGATATTCTTCGTCGATGGCGTCGGTCTTGGCGAAAATGATCCGGATACCAATCCATTTATCGAGGCAAACCTCCCAACACTGACGGGTTTGCTAGGTGAAGACTGGTATCTTCGGCCGGATTGCGGCGGGCCGGGACGAATATCCAACGAGCGGATTAGTTTAGCACCGACGGATCCGAATCTACATATGCCCGGCCGTCCTCAAAGCGCTACAGGGCAGGCGACCATCCTTACCGGGCGCAACGTTCCGCAGATAGTCGGCGAGCATTACGGTCCTAAGCCCAACCCGGCGGTCGCCGCTGTTGTCCGGGAATCAAATCTATTCCAGGAAGTGATCGAGAATGGTGGCACGGCCGCCCTAATCACACCTTACCCCCAAGGTTATTTTGACGCCATAGAAAGCGGGAAAAGGCTGCTATCGTCCGTTCCATTGGCAGCTGTTAGCGCCGGACTTGATCTTATGACTGCTGACGATTTGCGCCAAGGCAGGGCAGTTAGTCCAGGATTTACTGGCCAGGGTTGGCACGATTTTCTAGGTTACAAAGACATCCCGATCCATTCCTTAGAGGAGGCTGGTAGGCAGATAGCTGCTGTTGCCAGTAGCTATAATTTCGCCTTCTTCGAACACTGGCCAAGCGATAGAAGCGGCCATCGTGGTTCCATCGACCAGGCCACACAGCATCTCGAACTCATTGATGAAGCGCTAGGTGGTTTAATCGACTCGTGGAACGACCAGGATGATCTGCTCATTATTACGAGCGATCATGGCAACATTGAGGAGAAAAATCATCGCCAACATAGCAGGAATCCAGTTCCAACGATATTGTACGGTCCCGACCATGCGAAGTACGCTGAGAGAATCCAAGATCTAGCTGATATCGCCGCCGTCGTTAGGAGCTACCTTGGTATAGTCTTCACCCAATCATGAGTGATCCGAC
Source organism: Candidatus Zixiibacteriota bacterium (assembly GCA_035686605.1). GTDB lineage: Bacteria > Chloroflexota > Anaerolineae > Promineifilales > Promineifilaceae > UBA11865. Next base: position 4,694 of record DASRZI010000525.1, on the reverse strand, counting down.
GAAGCGGAGCGAAATCCATACCAGCTGTGATCCACCCAAGAGGTAGATATGCCTGTTGCTCCAAAATCCTTTAAAGACAGCCTTCGGTATTTCCCATCTGGTGTGACCATCGTAACCATCAAGACCGAGAATGAGGTCCATGGATTGACGATTTCCGCCTTTGCCTCAGTGTCGCCAGAACCGCCGTTGATCATGGTCGTCATCGACCATCGTCACAGAGCATACACGCTCCTCGAAGAAGAGAACGCTGTCTTCGCGGTGAGTATTCTGGGCCGCGACCAGGAGTATTTATCAGAGCGATTCGCTTGGGTGACCGAGGAGGATCGTTTTAAAGAGGGAGAGTGGGAGACCGCCGTCACCGGAGCACCTGTCTTAACAGATGCTCTAGCTTGGCTGGACTGTACTATTGCTGGACGTTTTTCCGCTGGCACCCACCATGTCTATCTTGGAGAAGTTCAGGCTAGCAGAGTTCCCCGACCGGATGGATCGCCCCTGGTATATTGGAACCGTTCTTATCGCCAGCTAGACTCTGAATAAGAGGATTGAGTTAATCCCGTCCGGTTATTGGTCTCCATCGTTCATAATCTTCTTCTCGGTCGATATCATGATGGATGGAATCCGTCTCTACAGGAACCAGATGTAAATCCGCGTCATGGCGGGCAAGGATATCTCGGGGTGCAGTTCCCGCCGGTAGCGACAGAAGTTCTTCAAAATATCGGCGGCCGAAAATCACGGGATTTCCTCGTCGATCACCATAAACTGGTGCCACCAGATCCGACCTGCTAACCGCCCAGGTGTCGACGATCCTATTAATGCTCTTACTTTCCACCATCGGCTGGTCAGCCAATACGACAAGTATGGCTTCGCAGTTTCCCGGCAAGCTGCCCAGAGCCGTCTGGACCGAGGAGATCATCTCCCCACTTTCATAATTGGCATTGGTGATCGACTTGGCCCCGTATTGCCTCGCTATTCCGTCTACTTCTTGAGCATCATGTCCGGAAACTACGATGACGTCGTTGACCGATGTTTTCAATAAGTTGGCGATGGTTTGGCCAAGGACGGTCGTCTCACCCCAGGGAAGAAGCAGCTTGTGCCGGCCCATCCTCGATGACTGCCCAGCCGCCAGGACAACGGCTGTAACCCGGCGATGTATGGCCCTCACTGGTTGGTTCAGCCGAATCGCCCCTAATACTACCCTCTCAATCCTCTCCTCTTTTAGGATCTGCCGGGCGATACGGCGAGCACTATCTTGCAGCTCTTCGCTGTCTACTTTGTTTAAGTAGGGAACGACCCGCGACTGGCGAGGGATACCCTTCAGACCACCGAGAGGATGAGTTATCAATCGGGCCAATGCTTGCTCGGTCATGTATTGGTCTGCTCCAAGCCCCGTAATAGCACTGACGAGCTCGGGCCGGTGGACGGTCTCAGATAAAGGCTTGCCGAGGCAATCCATTCCCACTGAGGGTATAACAATGGTCGATTCTGGTGGAATCACTGGCTCATGAGGGCCAGGAGCTTTACAAGGCAGACGTCGGGATCCATCGGCCTCGACCAACACATAATCAACGTCATCGCTTGCGAATAATTGCCCTGGCAAATCTTCGGCAACCCCAAGCAGTTTATCGTCTTGCTGCTGTCCAATGACCAGGCACCTGCCCGAACGCTTCAGAGACTCCGATACCTGGCGAAATAGCCTATCAATCTCGGCCGAATAACTCGGCACCCTTTGGCGATTTTTGGTCTCTGCGGATATGGCTGATCCGATCCGTATCACTTCTGGAATCTGCTGCGCTTGTGACACTGAAAGGCGGGTGGTTGCTGTCAGCACGACCTGCTCCCCCAGCTCCTTTGACAAAGCCATCATCAGGCTGGTCTTCCCGCCCCCCCCGATAAAGGCCACAAGCTCTGACCTCCCGAGGTTTAAGGCCTGGGCCAGCGATACTAATCCGTCATCCATGCCGGTGTGTTCAACCTAGTAAGAAGCGCTTCAAGGACACCCCCACCAACTGCCAGCGCTTTATCAGAAATGGTAAAGCAAGCGGAGAAATCGGAACGGCTGTCGACATCACCTATTTTTTGATCAGCGGACACTCTAGTTCCGGGTGCGATCAAGCCGCGAATGACGCCATCAAATGGAGCTGTAATTGGTCTATTCTTGATCGATCCGATGACGGAACCACCTTCTATTAGATCGCCGATCTCATACTCCCACTCTACGTCGCCATCAACAGGAGCCCGAAGGACTCTATCGGCCCCTTTCCCATCTATTCGCCCCGGAATACCGGTATTTGGCTGGGCCTGCCCGTCCCAGATCACGCGACCAAGATGATGACCCCGCATGGTTTCGATCACCGCGTGACAGTCCAAACCTGCTGTAAATCCAGGCCCCAAGGCGATCACCGTCGGCGCCTGGTCTATCCGGGTATCGATGTTGCGTTTGGCCAACCTGGCATCGACGATGGCGAGATATCCAGCGGAAGAACTTTCGAATTGCCCTTTCTGAATCCCAACTCTTGCATATAGGTCAGGCAGCTGCGGAGAAACGAGAACTGGGATGACGCCCGTCAGGGCCAATGCCGATGCATCAGCAAAATCATGGACCAGGCGACCAACAAGCCCTTCTATTTCGATCTCTCCCTCGTGTACTGCATCGGCAAGCGAGACTTTTCGTCGGACTACGAGGGGCCAGGCCAGCTCCAAAACGACTACGGGGAAGCCAACCCTGTGAAGACGATATGCTACACCGGTGGCTAGATCTCCACCCCCTCTGATAATGATAAGCATTTTGTCGAACATCGTCTGCTGTGATTTCCTCAATCGGTATTTCTTCTTATGCTATTTTATCTGGCGATTTGTTATCTTGCGATAAGTCGTTTTTTGATATGGTTAATTGCCATAGCTTACATCCTTGTCGGCGAATGATTTCAAGAAAGGCGAGAAAACAAAAGAAAACTTCGACCGATGGTTCGGAATCATTAACGTGACGGTATTACGGCAAGAGGTCCTTTGCTGTAAACCGAACGCCTACCTCTTGAAGATATACCCAATAGCACGCACGCAATTTAGTTCGAGAAATGGCAATTCGCTATTTGTGAAATATAGCACAATCTGATAACATTATAAGTCAATTGTGGTAATTGCTTGGTGATTTGATAAGCGTGGCTTATTAAGCTCGTTCTCTCAAACCCTTCAGTCTGGGTATGAGTGCTCTTTAAATCCAGCCATGGCGCGATGAACGATAGTCGATAACGATATTTGGTCACGCTGGTTAGTTTTTGGATTTAAGAATCAAACCACGAACCGCAAAATACCGACCGTTCTTGAAAATCTTGATGAGATCTATTCTGACCGAGTCAGATCATAATCAACAGATGATTTAGCGTTACTAGATAGGAGTATATTGTGTTAGACGCCCATCAAATGAATGTGTTCCTCACGGCGGCAGAGATGCTGAACTTCACCGCCGCCGCCCGTCAGCTGCACATGACCCAGCCAAGTGTCAGCCAACATATCCAAGCACTAGAACAGCACTTTCGGACGACACTCTTCGTCCGTAAAGGGCGAAGAATGGTTCTCACCGATGCAGGTGAGGCCCTGGTTCCGTTGGCCCGACGAATGGTAGACTGGTCTGTCCGCATCGACGAGACAATGGATTCTCTTCAAGGGGAAGTGTATGGCCATCTAAAGGTTGGCTGCAGCACAACATCTGGAAAATACGTCCTACCGATTCTGCTGACCTCGTTTATGCGTATGCACCCCCAGGTGACGGCAGCCTGCCAGGTATTACCGCGTCGCGAAGCTGTCGAGGATCTAAGCAACGGGCTCCTCCATTTTGCATTGGCAAGCCCGGGAGAGTATTCAGGACCGTTGGAATTTCACAAGTTTATCTCGGACCCAATCCGACTGATCGCCCCCCTCTCCCATCCATGGGCAATTCGCGGTGAGATAGAGCCACACGAGTTGTTCGAGGCAAATTTCATACTGCGGGAACAAGGATCAGGTACGATTGACGTGGCAGCGGAAGGATTGGCACGCGTAGGCATACCTATCGAACAGCTGAAGACCATACTTATCCTGGGCAATTCCGAAGCTATCGCCCTGGCTGTCGAGGAGGGTTTGGGCGTGGGATTCGTTTCGCAAATCGTCGTATCACGACTGGTTAACCAGAGAGTTGCATCTGTAAATGTCAAAGGTGTCGATCTGGCTCAGGAGATATGCATCGGCCGCAACACGTCGCTTCCTGGCACGATCGCCCAAAATGCATTTTGGGACTTCGCCTCCGACACGGAGAATCCTACGATAAGGCAACTGACAACAAGTAAGCTGTACGGCGATTTAGTACCGGCATAGTCTTCGAAAAATATCTAGACAACAAGATTAAGTTGGCAGCGCTCCTTATCCAGGCCCCTAAGATAGGACATAGTGAATTAACGTAATATCCAACCGCTCGTTCCCAGTGTAAAAGGACGCTTTTGGCCTGCAGGTAATTTCAGCCAGAACCATGAATCTGCTATAATCCACAGTCAGATAGCATACTAATGGTGATCGCCGGATACTCGCTTGGCGATGTTTTTCATCACATCTTAGATACAATTGGTATTGTGATTAGCGATATTGCGTTCTATACTATTGCTTGTCCGTTGTTTGATTGTAAGGGGAGTTTTGGTTGGCGAGGTACTACGAGGTTTTGGCGA
>DASRZI010000524.1:0-6457 GCA_035686605.1 Candidatus Zixiibacteriota bacterium | reverse complement strand
CCTTATTGGGCGAGAAAATAGACAATCATGGCAGTGATGTCTGGTTGGTAAATACTGGCTGGACAGGCGGACCGGCAGGTGTTGGCCAACGCATGAAATTGGCTTACACGAGAAAGATGGTCTCCGCTGTTCTTTCCGGCGAGTTGGAGGGATGCGAACTACGACTAGATCCCAGCTTTAATCTTAGAGTTCCTACTGAAATTGATGGCGTTCCTGATAGCGTCCTAAATCCTCGAGAGACTTGGCAGGACAAAGAGGCATATGATGCCCAGGCTATGAAATTGGCCATCATGTTTAAGGAAAACTTCGAGCAGTTCAAGGATGGCATATCCGAGGAAGTATACGAATCAGGACCTGCTGCATAAGATGAGGATATGTCAGGCACTATCTCAATACAATTATGAGTTTTAGAAAGACCAACATCCTATGAGAGCAATTGCACAGGGGGTAAAGGGAAAGTTGATCAGCGCGAATGGGCGAGGGACAGTGATCCTTGACCCTAGTCGGGAGACGGTCTATCTCCGCTACGCCTTGGTGGAACGGAGCAAAGGAGACCTGATATTTCCCGAGCTCTTGATGGACGATTGGGGTCATGAGATAAACACTCTGCACCTGTACCGCTGGATCATGGAAAACGGAATCCACTTTCCACGGGCAGAAGTATTCGGTTATGACCGTCAGGGAAATAGCCGACAATGCTTTATAAGAGAGCTAGAACTTCAGGCAAAGTATCCTTGTTTTGGATTTTTCCAACTAGAGACCCGCTTAGAAGGGGGTGTGGAAATCGCCATGATTATATTAGCTGTCGATGAGCCGATCCTGGTTGAAAGCAAACCAGATATCGGAGCGTTCGAATGGCCTTTACAAAATGCCGCAGTTGAATGGTGGCGTGTCGAATCAGAGAACGCCATTCATTTTGCCCAATCCTTATTGCTTAAAAAGAATGACAAGCCTGAAAAGATTGAAAATTCTATTGGGGGAGGGAATTGACATCATATCGGCTGCCTGCTAGAATGCTGGCGCTTGCCGGTTTTAATGTGGGAGACGCCTAATGCCCTCTACAAACACGTGGCTCCTGAACCATTAACACCGTTGAACAAGAGTACAACGGCAGCCGGCCTTATAAAATGGGGATAAAACGAACATAGATCCTAGGCTCACGATGAGCCGGATTTTTACCGATATGATACGCCGAATACAACCGATTTTAGCGATTGCGCTCGTCTTAGCGACGGTATTTATTGCCATCGATGCCAGTAGAATTAGCGCTGCCGCATACCTGGAAGGTGACGAAAACAGCGAGGATCAAGATGAAGATGATCTGCTTTCATCTTATTGGCCTGGCCGAATCCGTCAGTGGTCTGGACTGATTAACAAAGAAGCCACCGCAAATGGGCTGGACCCGGACTTTGTTGCTGCAGTAATCGAAGCAGAATCGAATGGTGACCAGTTTGTTGTGAGCAGAGTCGGAGCGGTTGGCCTGATGGGGATTATGCCAACCGGGCCTGGATTGGAGTGGCGTCCAGCTGAGGATGAGCTGTTTAATCCGAAAATCAATCTAAGCTGGGGCGTCGCCATCCTCGGTGAGATCATTCAACAATCAGGAGGGGACATCTCAGCTGCCCTAGCTGCATACAGTGGTGGCTGGGATCAAGTTACAAGCCGCGTGCCGCGTGAATATGTCAACCAGGTGCTTGATCTGTACGGAAGAGCGGTCGCGGTGCGAAATGGCATTTCGCCCAGCATCGCTACGAAGTGGACCATTGCAACGGAGTTTACCCGAGGAGATATTCCAGTTGAAGAATTGATTTTGCACGAGGAACCCGTTTCCGGTCTACGAACATATGGGGACCATATTGTTTTTCATTTCACAGACCGAGATGGCTATACGTATTACGTTAGAGGCTATGCGGTGCCACTGGCGCTAGTGGTTCCTCTAGATTCTGACCCACTCGACACCGGCAGTGATTCAGTTGACGGTTACTTGATGGAGAGATTAGGGGTCAGCGAAACAAAAATTAGCGATAGTAATCCCCGGGTTATATTGGCTTGCCTGCCAAGCTTGAGCCGGCTGCGCGGTCGATTGGCAACCCGTTGGTTCGCCCCGAGTGATTGTCCTTCATGGCACCCTTAAGCACTGTCACGACTCGACCGCTGCTGAGCAATCTTTTCTTTTCTTGAAGCCCATTTAGTCCTACAATCTAGCTTATGCCAACGCCTTTTATGCATCTTCAAATGGCTGAACGTATCCTAGTTGACGGTAGGTTGGGTTCGCAGCTGCGTGAGACCATTGGTGACCAGCTGCCAGCCTTCTATCTAGGCAACGTTGCACCGGACTACCAGACAATTGCAGCAATTCCAAGGGAACAGACACATTTCTATAACCTTCCCCCTGGACTTATGGACGATGCATGCTGGACGATGCTGGCGAAATATCCAGAGCTCAATCGGTCGGAGGTTTTAGGCCCCGCCCAGGCCGTTTTTATAGCAGCATATTGCTGCCATTTGCTGCTCGACCTGCAATGGTATCATAAGATACTGATACCAGTTTTCCTTGGTCCAGGCGAGTGGGACGACCATCGCCATAGGTTTATCGTTCATAATACGCTGCTGACATATTTAGATAAGCAGGCTTTTGATTCGCTTCCCGATTCAGCAGCTGCAACTTTGGGCGCTTCAGAACCAAACGGCTGGTTGCCTTTTGCTAGTAACGATGATCTTTCAAATTGGCGTAATTTCCTGGTTTCACAGCTCAAACCCGGAGCAATTCTGCATACCGTTGAGATCTACGCCAGTCGTTTGTCGATGTCTCCAATGGAGTTCTCGGATAATTTGTCACGTCCAGAATGGATGGAGGAACATGTATTTTCCAGAATAGATATCGATTCCGTCCTCTCTATACTAAAAGAGGCAGTCGGCGCTAGCGTCAATCTATTAACAGATTATTTCTAGGTGGTATGATGAACATCAAGCCAGCAGCAATCCGTAATGAAGTGCAGGTGATCCTGCCCTCAGGCCAGGCGTACAATGGGGTCGCCGGAACCACAGTCGAGGAGTTCATCTTAGCTGCCGATCTAGATCTGGGGGGAAAGATCGTTGCTGCTCTGGTCAATGGACAGCTAAGAGAGCTATCCTATTCTTTACATAACGACGCGACACTCGTTCCTGTAACCATGAAGGATTCGGATGGAGTAAGGATCTATCGACGCTCGCTCAGTTTCTTGATGATCGTTGCTGCTCAGGAAGTGTTCCCGGGAAAGATCATCACTGTCCAGCACTCAATGCCATACGGTGGTTATTACAATGAGAGGAATGATGGGCACCGGCTCAGTACGGCTGAGCTTGAAGCCTTACGCAGTAAGATGGTCGAACTGGTCCAGGCGGATCTTTCAATAACCCAAGTCAAAGTTCCTTTGGACGAGGCTCTCCAACTTTTCCGCGACAGTGGTGATCTCGAGAAAGCCGATCTCTTCAGCAGGCGAAGAAAGGACTACCTGACCTTATACGAATTAGCCGGTGTTCGCGACTATTTCCATGGATTTATGGTTCCGCGCACAAGTTATCTCGATCTTTTCGATCTGCGTCTCTATGGAAATGGATTCATCCTTCAGTTTCCACGCCGCAGAGCCCCAGAAAAACTTCAGCCGTTTGTGGATGAACCGAGACTAGCCCGCGTATTTCGTGAATACGACGAATGGCTCAGCGTCATCGGCGTACCTAGTGTAGCCGTTCTGAACGCAGCGATTCGCGCTGGAAGGATGCAGGAAGTCATTCTCGTGGCTGAGGCGCTCCACAACAGACAGCTGGCGACTATTGCTTCTGATATTGCGTCTTGCAGGCCAGCTTTAAAAATTGTGCTGATCTCAGGGCCATCTTCGGCTGGGAAAACGACTTTTAGTAAGCGTTTGGCGATACAGCTGTTGGCCATGGGAATCCATCCCGTGGCAATAAACATGGATAACTATTTCGTTGACAGGGAATTGACGCCGAGAGACAGGAATGGAGAATACGACTTCGAAACCCTGGAGGCATTAGATGTGCCGTTATTCAGACACCATCTGCAGATGCTGCTAGCAGGACGAAAGATCGATACTCCGCGCTATAGCTTCCAGAATGGCAAAAGGGAATTGGGACCCGAACTACAGATAGGTTCCGAACAGGTTATGCTTATCGAAGGCATACATGGATTGAATCCACGTATTGTGGATGGCATCCCACCGGAGGCAACCTACCGGATATTTGTATCCGCCTTCACTCAGCTAAATCTTGACCGCCATAATCGAGTGCCAACAACAGACACCCGGATGCTTCGCAGAATCGTTCGCGATGCGGCGAGACGTGGTTATACGGCGGCAGATACGATCAAGCGATGGCCAAGCGTGCGAAGGGGGGAGAAGCGACACATATTTCCAAACCAGAGCAATGCGAATGTATTCTTCAACTCGGCACTGGTCTATGAGTTGTCTGTGCTAAAGCCCCTTGCTCAACCCTTATTACTTCAGGTAGAGAATCAAACGCCCGAGAGAATCGAAGCCAATCGCCTTCTGGCTTTTCTACAGTGGTTTGATCCAGTCACTGTAGAAGGTATCCCAAGCGACTCCATCCTTCGCGAGTTTGTTGGCGGTTCTATCTTGGAGAAATTCGAGCCCTGGCGTCAATGAATCAAGCATAGCACACGGCTATACTGTGCCAGTAGTCAGGGCCATCTTGACCTCGGCAATGGCTTTGGTTACCTCGATGTCCCTGGGACAAGCACTGGTGCAGTTAAATATCGTCCGGCACCGCCATACGCCATATCGCTGATCGAGAACCTCCAATCTGTCTTGGAATGCCTCGTCGCGGCTGTCGAAAATGAAGCGGTGTGCTTGGACGATAGTCGCGGGACCGACATATTGACCATTGGCCCAAAAACTTGGGCAAGAGGTCGTACATGCCGCGCACAGAATGCATTTAGTTGTATCATCGAATTTAGCCCTATTTTCAGGAGTCTGAAGACGCTCTCTAGCGTTTTCCGGCGCTGGCGAATCATTGACAAAATAGGGCAACGCTGACCGGTAGTGTTCAAAAAATGGCTCCATGTCAACAATCAGGTCTTTTACGACCGGCAACCCAAGAATCGGTTCCACCTGCAGCTTGACCTTCTCACTCCCTTCCTTGGCTAACCGGCCAATGAGGACCTTGCAGGCAAGGGCATTGGTCCCATTTATCCGCATGGCGTCTGAACCGCAAACGCCGTGGGCGCAGGATCTTCGCAAGGTCAACGAACCATCGATCGTCCATTTAACCCGGTGAAGAAGGTCCAACACCGAATCGTTTGGAGCAACATCTTTGACGTCGTATTCTCCCCACCAAGGTTTCTTCTTCACCTCGGGATTAAAACGCCGGATTCTTAGCTCGACCTGCATAAAACTCTCCTCATGCAAACGGTTGGAATGAGACAGCTACGAATTGATCATATCGATTCAGTGATCCCTAAGTATCGAGGTCATTTCATGGCCCGTGAAAATACCGACAGACATAGATTCTGGACCATTCCATATTCATTTTCCCACGGATTCATGGTGCCTGCCGCTCCGTGCGACCGCGCAGATTACCAATTACGTCTTGAGTAGCCTCACGGTCGTGGAGCAACCCCAACTCCGCGTTGCAAGTTTATTACCAGGGCGGTACGCATCCAATCGAGCCCTACCAATGACTCGATGCCACCAAGCGGTCGGAACGTGGTCACTTCTTACCTTCTTCATGTATTTTACATATTGACCAAGGCACCACATTGAATTGTCATCGTACCGGCCATCACTTACCTCTTTGGTTTCTTCGAGGTGAGTAAGAATTCGGGTAATAAAATTTTCAAGTGTCTTTCCTGTTTCTCCTTGATAATCCTGGGATCGGAATACTTGTAAGTAATTGCGAGGAAAAGAGCCTACCTCTATTTATCTTCTGCCTCCTAAAGTCTTTGCCCAGCTTTGTTGGGGCATTATGGCCAAATTTTCAACCAATCCCACGGACCAGCTTGGTACGGCGCAAATAGCCGTATCGTTGATTGCCTCTGATTTGGTCAGTCCGTGATGATCGCTTGAAAATTCTCGAGGAAAATACACCAGCTCGTCTGTGTCCAGTACCTCTCCTAAAGCATCCCAGATCCAGACATTCTTCTCGGTACTTACTCGCAAAGGTATCAATGGATCAGAAGGCGAACTTCTAGTTTGATATATGTCGCCATCAGCTGAATGCTTCAGTAAAGCAGATCTCATCCGCTCAATAAGAAGCGGTATTGGCATTGCCAATGGCGTTAACTCTAGACGATCAAAAACCTGTGGGACTTTTCTTCTTACCAGATCTTGAATGTGATCAAATAGATCGATAACCTGCTCCCGGGTTGGAAACGGATACTCATTTCCATCTTCTCCAGTCACCCCGATGCCGCCTGCAATAGGTAGGTGGGTGAGAATACGGG
>DASRZI010000523.1:0-18530 GCA_035686605.1 Candidatus Zixiibacteriota bacterium | reverse complement strand
TTTCGGGCCTTCATATTGGGAGGAAACCAACTCGTCCTCAGCCGGAGCGCCTCCTTCGGCTTGCTGCCGGAAGATGAGGACGATGGTGTTGGCGTAGCCGTGAGTGACTCCGAACTCGCTTTTCAGCAGTTTCATCAACTGGCCATGTTTCTCAAGTCCGCTGTCGCTCAGGATTTCGAACCACTCTGCTAGTGATTTGCCCGTTTTCTCAGGCATATTGTCGATCATAGATTGGACTTGGGGATCATCTGTATAGGACATGTATTACCTTCGGGATATTTATCTGTGTGGTTGGGTTTGAGATGTCTCTCAAGAAATCAAGAGTCGTTCGGCGAGTAGCTTTGCTGCTCGTCATTATCTTTGAGTAACAAGGACCATGATGAACCAATTGGACAATATACCACAGAGTTTTGTTGTTGCGGACGGCCCGATGTTCTGGTGAATGTACGTGTATTCTTGCGCGCGGCGTCTTGAACTGGCCCGCGGTCGGTGATTATGCCTCGGGATCTGGTCTGTCGTGCAAGGAACCTAGAAGAGAGGAGACGTCTTGTTGGATGAGATATAACAGGCGGACGATCTCCTCACGCTCGACTGGCGTCAAACCCTGTCGTTGAACGCGGGCAAGGTGTCCCCGGATATAATCCAGGCGGTCGATGCTGGTGGGCCTGGTCTGGCGGGGCGGCAGCACCCCCCCTTCTGTCCATGGTTGCGATCGTAGTGCTTGAGGCGGCTGCTGTCCGGCGACGGTGGGCACAGAACCCCCCACCGCCGTTTCTTCGCCGGCCTGAACTGCCCTAGAAAGTGCCGTCTCTGCCCTAGTGGCGCTTTCGAATGAAGGTTCGAATCCCTGTTCATCTTGCGGCGGCGGATTCCTCACCTCGTCGATGGCTTTTCCTACACTCGTGGTAGGTTCTTCTTTCAGGTGCTGGGCCACCGACCTTACCTCAGATTGACTCAGGTTTTCTCTGTACCGCGCTCTGTGCAGAGCTTCCTGGTGCCGCTTACGAAGGCCGTGGTAGACCCTCGTTTCCCTTTCGCTGAGCTTGCCCTCGCGGACGTCTTCCTTAATCTCGTTGGGCAGGTCCAGCAGCCGAATAAGCTGGTGGATGCGTTGTCTTGTATATCCCAGACGCTTGCCCACCTTGGCCCAGGTTATCGTCCGCGACCAGGGTGTGTGTCGCTCCCCATCCGCTGCCGTCGCGGCCTCTTCAGTGAGGGCTACCTCCATCTCCTGCTGCATTACTTCTTTCAATCTCAACAGCCCTGCCGCCCGGTCAACGTCGTTTAGATCCTCTCGCTGGATGTTCTCCACCAGCTGGCGCACGAGCCTGGTGGCGCTATCGTAGTCCTGCCGGCGAACGACGGCCGGTATCGTCTCCAGCCCCACCATTCGAGCCGCTCGCCATCGCCTCTCCCCATGGACAATCATGTACTGGTTGTCCGCTATCTCCGTTACCTCGATCGGTTGGATGACGCCATCCTGGCTGATGCTATCGGACAACTCCGATAAACTATCTTCGGGAAACGTGCGCCTCGGCTGTCCTGGATCGGGTCTGATGGCCTCGAGGCGAATGGCCAATAGCTGCAATCCAGAAGGCTGTTCCACATCTCCTTCGGACGCGAAGAGCTTTCCTAAATCGCCCGAGCGGGGTTGAATCGTCTGGGCAAGGCTGACTTTCGGTCGTTTTTTAACCATGGGAGGGTATCTCCTAGCTTTTTCCAGCCGCCGTCTTTTCGCGACCGGCTGTCTTCTCTGCAATCTCGCTGGCAACTTGCCTGTACGCTTCAGCCCCAGGGTTTGAGGGATCGTAGGATAGAATGCTCTGACCCGCGACTGCGCTCTCCGCAAATCTGATAGAGCGCCTGATGAAAGCCTTAAACACATGATGGCCATGGCTATACTGCTGGTCAACGGCGGCCAGAATATCCTTCGTCATGATGGTCCGTGTGTCGGCCATCGTTAACAAAATCCCCTCGACCTCCAGATCCTGGTTTAACTTCTTTCGCCTGATGGTCTCGATAGTTGAAAGCACCATGAGAGCTCCACGGGCTGGCAGATATTCAGTCTGGATAGGGATGATCACGCTATGTGACGCCGTTAACGCGTTAACAACCAGCAGATTGAGCGACGGGCTGCAGTCGATTAGGATGAAGTCGTATTGGTCGTCTACCTCTTCAAGCACGGTAGACAACACGCGTTCGCGGCTCAGGGTATTCATGAGGGACAGTTCAATCATGCTCAATTCTGGTTGGGACGGCAGCAAATCGAACCCTTCCTTGGTCTTGCAGATGGCCGCAGAAAGATCGCCGTTCAACCCATTGACCTCTGCCTTCAACGCGTCATAGATGGTTGGCGACAGCTTTTCCGGGTCAAACCCGGCGTGCTGAGTCAGGTTTCCCTGTGGGTCCAGGTCGATGGCTAGGACGCGATAATCGAGTGCTGCCAGCCCGGCGGATAAATTAATCGTCGTAGTTGTCTTGCCTACGCCACCTTTCTGCATGGCAATCGCCATTATCCGAGCCATGGAAAACTCCTACTTGTTACTTTTTATTGAGACCACGAAGTATGAAGACCCTGTGGTCTGGGATTGGTTTACTACAGTAATAATTTGCTGAAAGTGCCTTTAGAACTATAGAAAACGATAGCATGAAGCACATACCGCGTCAAAGAAGTGTCAACCATGGTTGACACTTCCTCAGCCGCCTATTTCACGAGCGCCTAGGGGCATTTAGGCTTCATGACGCAGTGTGTTATATAATAATCTCATAGAGAAAAGCGTTGCATCAATGCCCTTAGATCATTTACAGGGTTCTTGTTTGTCCGGACTGGCAGCAGTCCTTTTTGATACCATTACCACTGTCTTAAACATTGAGGAAACTTTGATTATGAGCCGGTCGAATGTTGTTGGCGAAGAAACATACGATTTTGTAGTGATTGGATCGGGCTTTGGGGGAAGCGTGTCAGCCATGCGTTTGTCCGAAAAGGGGTACACCGTCCTCGTCTTAGAACGAGGTAGGCGATATGACACTGAGGAGCTCCCCAAATCCAACTACAATCTTCCAAAGTACCTCTGGATGCCGCTTCTCCGCTGTTTCGGCATCATGGGAATCAACCTTCTCGACGACATCATGATCTTAAATGGCAGCGGCGTTGGCGGGGGAAGCCTCGTCTATGCTGGAACGCTGATTAAACCTGAATCGAAATTCTTTCAAGAAGAAGGGTGGAGGGTACTATCCGATTGGGAGCAGGAGCTGGCTCCTCATTTTGAAACAGCTCGACAGATGCTAGGGGTAAGCCAGAACCCCAAGTTGACCCCAGCTGATGAGATCTTCCGCGAGATTGCCGCGGATCTGGGCCGCGAACAGACCTTCGAGCCCACTTCGGTGGGGATCTTTTTTGGCGATGAAGGAACAACCGTTCCAGATCCTTACTTCGATGGCCAAGGCCCAGAGCGGTGTGGCTGTATGTTCTGTGGTGGCTGCATGGTTGGCTGCCGGTACAACGCCAAGAACAGTCTTGACAAGAACTACCTGTTCTTTGCCGAAAAATATGGTGCTTCTATCCAGCCTGAAGCCAACGTCAACGAAATTCAACCCCTATATGGTCCGCAAGATGATGGCGCTCGGTACGAGGTTTTTTATAAAAGAACCACCGCCTGGCTAAACAAGCCGTCACATGAGGTCAGAGCACGCAACATCATTCTCTCCGCAGGCGTTCTTGGGACTGTAGACCTTCTATTGCGATGTCGTGATGAGGCCAATACATTACCGCTTCTTTCGTCCCATATCGGAACCATGGTTCACAGCAACAGCGAGGCCTTGATGGGCGTAACAGCTCGAACCTCTGACGTGGACTACTCCAGAGGAGTTGCCATTACCTCCAGATTCTGGATCGACGAGGTAACGAGTGTTGAACCAGTACGCTATCCCCTGGGATCCTCGGCCATGCGATTCATTGCCCTCCCGCTAATAAGCACTCTGCAGGGAACTGCTGTGCAGCGATTAGGTCGTCTTGTTTCCCATATCGTTCAAAATCCTCGCGACTTCGCAAAAACGCTATTTCTCCCGGACTGGGCTCGGGACAGCACCATCGTCCTTGTCATGCAGACCGTGGAAAACCGGATGCACTTGAAATTGGGAAGAAGACCCCTAACCCTTTTTCGCAAGAACTTGGTGAGCAAAAGAGATAGAAAACTACCAATCCCCGCCATAATCGACGCCGGAAGGATCGTTGTCGACAGGTTCGCAGGGAAAATCGACGGCATCTCCCAGACCACTTTCAATGAAGTGCTGCTGAATACGCCCTCAACAGCCCATATCCTGGGGGGCTGTGCCGTTGGCGAAGATGAATCCACCGGTGTGGTCAATGCCTTTCATGAGGTCTTCAATTACCCCGGCCTTTTCGTAGTCGATGGATCGGTCATACCCGGCAATCTCGGTGTGAACCCCAGCTTGACCATCACAGCCATGTCTGAACGAGCCATGAGCTTGATACCACCAGCAGCCGATGCGGTTGAGCGGCTCCCGCTAGAAGCTCCAGCCGGATTCTCCCCTAATGGCCAAGGACATCGTCAGGGGAATGGACGCGCCATCCTCTACTCTCTTATTATCTTGCCCGCGCTGCTCCTGCTGGTTAGATATCTGTTGAACAAAACGAGGTAACTCATGAGCAATGATCTAGAAATGCTGACCTTTGTGAATCCCGCGACGGGCGAGCAATTTGGGCAGGTAGCAATGGCTTCGGCTCAGGAAGTCACAGAAGCAGTCGAAGAGATGCGCCGCTCTTTTGAAGTCTGGCGACGAACATCGGTAAAAGAGCGCGTTCGGATCTTGCGTAAATTGCAGAAATTGATCATCGATTCCGTTGACCTTATCAGCGAGACCATCAACCAGGACACGGGAAAAAGCCGGCAGGATGGCATGATTGAGGTTTTCATGATGGTTGACCGCCTCAATCAATATTGCCGGCGAGCGCCCCGTTGGTTGCGACGAAGACGCGTTTCCCCGGGCTTATATATCTTCAAGAAGTGTTCGACTGAACCCGTTCCTTACGGCGTTGTGGCCGTTATCAGCCCATGGAACTACCCCTTCGATCTGATGATGTCTCCTATGTTCTCGGCTTTATTGGCCGGCAACACTGTCGTGCTAAAGCCTTCCGAAGTCGCGGGAGCTTCTGGGGTCGTCATCGAAAAACTCGTGAAACAGATACCTGAGCTCTCGCCCTTTGTTCGGGTGGTACACGGCGACGGGAGGGCTGGAGCGGCCCTGGTGGCGGCCAGACCCGATTTTGTGTTCCTCACCGGATCGACAACTACCGGGCATCTGGTTGCCCTGGAGGCGGCTGAAAACATGATCCCCTACGCCTTCGAATTAGGCGGCAAAGATCCCTTGATCGTCCTGGAAGACGCCGATATTGACGCTGCTGCCCGTTGGGGTACTTGGGGCGCCTTTTACAATACAGGTCAGACTTGCCAGGCCGTTGAGCGCGCTTATATCGTTGACTCCGTTTACGAGGAGTTCCTGTCCAGGGCCATCAACTATACAAAGGAGTTTCAATACGGTTACACGGCCGAAAAAGACACCCCATTCAACCTCGGACCGCTCACCTTTGAACGGCAGAAGCATATCATAGAGGATCATATGGCAGACGCCTTGGCAAAGGGAGCGAAGGTCCTGATTGGTGGTGAGATCCACGACCTCTTTATGGAGCCAACCATATTAGTCGACGTCAACCATTCGATGAAACTAATGCAGGATGAGACCTTCGGTCCCATTCTGCCCATTATGAAGGTCAAGGATGAAGATGAGGCCATCAGCATGGCCAATGACAGCTATTTTGGCTTGAGTGCTTCCGTTTGGAGCCGGGATGCGGCCCATGCCATGCGCGTGGCTGAGCGCCTTGATGTAGGTTCAGTCAATGTCAATGACACCGTTGCCCACTTCGCGGTCCCATTACTTCCATTTGGCGGACGAAAACAATCCGGCGACGCTCGAATTCATGGCCGGCAGGAGGTCCTTCAGTTTACACAGTTCCGATCCTTTTCCGTTGGTCGTCCTCCTTTACCGTTCGATATCGCCACCGTATTGCGCCAGCCGGGACACTATAAACTGGGTGTAGCCGTCATGCATCTTGCCTTTGGCGTCACCCCGAAGCAGCGGGTTCAGCCAATCGCCGAGGAAATCCATCAATTTCGGGAGAAACGGGAGCAGGAGAAGAGAAGTTCTTCTCGCCAAGGAGTTTTCCTAGCCGCGGGCCTAATGGGTGCCGCCGCAGCGATGCTATTTGGCCTCATGCGGCAGCGTAAGTAGCTCTGCCAAAAACAGCGCTGTTCTTTAGCTCTGGATTTTTAGGGCCTTTTGGGGGAGGGGGAGTCGCAGTTGGTGATCTGGTCTTTTGCCGTCTAGCAGTACAAAGGGCGCCGGCCGGCCGGGATTGACCCCTATCATTTTTAAGTCCCCTAACTGCCGAAATGTTGTATTCCTCCTGGCCTGAAGGATCGATCTCGCCCCTTTCGGTCCTATCCCGGGAACTCGAAGTAATAGCTCCCGATCAGCCTGGTTGACCTCCACCGGTGATTGGCTCAAATTATCAAGAGCCCAGCTTTGCTTTGGATCCATCGTCAGGGACAAATCGCCCTTAGGATCGAAGGGCAGTTCCTCCATATCAAAGCCGTAATCTCTGAGCAAAAATGAGGCCTGGTACAAACGGTGCCGTCGCCAGGGATCCTCGGGTGGATGATCCTCCAGGGGCGTGCCTGGTACCGGTCTGAAAGCCATATAATACGTTCGACTGAGCCCTGCGTTCTCGTACAAATAGGCCGTCGTACTCAGTAATTCCAAATCACTTTCTCCAACCGCCCCAACGACGAATTGAGTTGTCGACGAAGGCCATCTTTGGCCAGGCCTACGGCTGAGCCGTTGGCTATGTCTTTCGTTCCACATCCCGTGTGGAAGCTCCGACCTCCTGATCTCTTCCACCCATTTCAATGGTTCTAGCAATTCTTCAAAGAAGATCTTTTTGGGGGCAAGCAGGGCAAGGCGTTTGGTGTTTGGTCCTTCAAGATTAACTGAAACTCGGCTGGCCATCTGCATGGAGCGGCGTACCTGGTCTTTTTCCGCCCCTGGCATGATCTTCAGATGGAGATAACCAGTATAGTTGTGTTTATTCCGCAGAATCTCTGCTGTGTCGATGAGCCTGTCCTGGGTTGAAACACCACCTTTGATGATGCCCGAGCTAAGAAACAAACCTTCAACCATGCCAGCCCTGTACATGGTCATGAAGGTGCTCGCCATCTCATCAGGCGTAAAAGTAGCTCTGCGATAATTTTGGCCCGCCCGGAATGGGCAGTAGAAACAGTTTCGCTCGCAGGCTGAGGTTAGCAGCGTTTTTAGCAAGGTGATGCTCTTTCCGCCGGGCATAACTGCCTGGGTAATTCCCAATGATTCCTGTTTGGCTTGAAGATTGGTCTTCAACGGCGCCCGAGCACAGCTCTGCAAAACCTCTGGCCTGTCAGGCCTGGTTTTTGGTCTTAGCGGCAAAGGGCGCCCTTCATTCTCTCCACCAACCTCCAGATCCATCTGGGTTGAGAAGAGTTCCAGTTTACTCAGGGCGTTCATGATAGATGGCAACCAAAGAGATTCATAATTATTCAACTTGAATAATAGAACATGCGTGCTAATTAGTCAAGGAATTATAACCTTCTCTGGTTGCAGCTAGTCAACTCCAAGTCCCCCTTGATGACTCGCTTGCTGGCGGGAAAGATAGGCTGGTTCAGGATCCAATAAAGCAAATTACCCTGGCAAACCGCACTGTCAACGAATTGCTAGATCGTCGAATAGGTTTCGGGTTACTTCCGCTATCCTGGTCACGGCCGCGTCAAAAGCTGCCTCGTTGGCTTTCGATGGTATTCGATAGCCCGTCACCTTTCGTACAAACTGCAGCGCCGCTTGCTCCAGCTCCTTGTCCTCCGGCGCCCGGTCTGGAAATCTCAATTTCTTTATGTTCCGGCACATATATCACCTCCTGTTGAATACCTTTTCTTGAACCGAACGTCCTATTCCTTGATTTCCTTCCGCTGGACGCCATTGTCAGGCCAGTCCGTCTCAGGTCAGGCCATCTGGCGAACCTATTTATCCACTGACCTTGCTGTACTTTCGTTCTATCTCCTCCACCTGCAAAAGGCAGGCCTCGTCTACGTCATTGGGCACGTATTCTGTGGAAAACCAGGCCTCGAGGACTTCCAGGGCCACGGCCTCAGACGTGGCTCGTAGAGAGAAGCAGAGGACATTAGCCTTGTTCCACAGCCGCGCGCCCCTGGCGGTTTCAGCATCCCCACAAAGGACAGCACGAACGCCCGGCACCTTGTTCGCCGCCAGGCTTATCCCTGTCCCGGTCCAGCAGAATAGAATCCCTTCCTGAACGGCTTCCGAAACTACCGCTTCGGCTGCTTGGAGAGCAACATCAGGCCAGCAGGCAGCTTGGTCATCCAAGGGCCCGCACCGAAGAACTGTGTGCCCTCGTTTTTCAACCTCCTCGATGACGACATCTGTGAGCTTTGTTCTTTCATCAGATCCGATGGCTATCTTCATTCTTGTCCTCCGGAGCGGTCCGAGTCCCTGTGTTTCCGCCGGCGATTCGATCTACCTTCGTATGTGAAGGCCCTTCCTACGGGAAGGCTACATTTCGGTGATTCTATCCGAGGAATGGTTGTGGAAAAAGAGGCCCCCCTTTATAATCCGCCCTTGTTCGAATCAGGAGTACCATAAGAACGTCACCGGAATATCTGTTCCTCAGCTGAACCATTTTCCAGATCACTATTACAGATCCGTAAATACAGATCCATGATTACATATCACCCTGATTACCCATGAAGATAGCGGTACTTGCTGACATCCATGCCAATCTACCTGCGCTGCAGACCGTTGCGTCTCATATAGATGCCTGGCATCCCGATGCAGTAGTCGTTGCCGGAGATATAGTCAATCGTGGGCCGCGACCCTTGGAATGTCTGCAGATCATTGAGGAGAGACAACGACGTGCTGGCTGGCTGGTTATCAGGGGTAACCACGAAGATTACGTCATCAATCATACTCGCCCAAATGCACCTCGTGCTGGTCCTAAATTCGAGCTTTATCAAACCTCCTACTGGACGCTCAACCAATTGAACGGTCAGATAGATACGCTGGTCGATCTGCCCTTTCAAATCTCGGTGGAGACCCCAGATGGTGGAGAAATTCGAACCGCCCATGCATCTATGCTTAGCAACCGGGACGGTATCTACCCGGATACAACTGACATCACCTTACGAACGCAGATCGCACCCCCGCCAGCCGCCTTCTGCGTCGGTCACACGCACCGCCCGCTCATCCGTCGTCTTGACGATACGCTTATCGTCAATGTCGGCTCTGTGGGCATGCCTTTTGACGGCGACCATCGCGCCGCCTATGCCCAGCTAACATGGAACGACGGTCGTCTTCAAGCCGATATCATCCGCTTGGATTACGACCGGGAGAGTGTGGAGAGAGCTTACCGCGAAACCGGCTTCACCCCTGATGCAGGACCTTTATCGTCTTTAATGATAGTCGAATTCCGCCATTCCCTGGGTTATTTATACACATGGATGAAACGCTACCAGGGGGCGATTCTATCGGGCGAGGTCTCCGTTGGAACGGCCGTCGAACAGTTCATTGATACCTTAGAAAGCTAGCCTATTCCCAGGCATAACTAGCTCTCCGCATACATCTGTTTCATTTCCTCCGCCGAGTAGCCCAGTTCCTTCAAGATTTCTTCGTTGTGCTCGCCCATTAATGGTGGGTGCCTCTCATAGACTGGGGGCGTTTCAGAGAAGTGAATGGGGTTCGAAAGCATCTGGAAGGCTCCAACCGTCGGATGCTCCATCTCGACGAGTCCATTTCTAGCCAGGAAATGAGCATCTTCCAGGAGATCGGGGAGAGAATTCACCGCACCACACGGAATTCGTTCGGCCCGCAGCTTTTCCAGCCACTCGTCCGCATCCATTTGCAGGAAAAGTTCATCCAGTATTGGTTCCAGCTGGTCTCGATTACGCACCCGATCGGCGTTGTTTTGAAATCGAGGATCGTCAACTAGCTCTATACGGTCTATTGCCGCGCAAAAACGTTTCCAGAGGGAGTTTGTGCCAACGCCGATGTTTATGGCTCGATCACGAGCCTGATAGAGGCGATAGGGGACCAACATGGGGTGGGCATTACCGATGCGGGCGGGGGACTGCCCGGTGAGAAGAGAGGCTGGTACAAGGGTCGTCAGCCAGCTGGCCTGGCTCTCGAGAAGCGATAGGTCCAGCAGCTGCCCTTTCCCCGTTTTCGCTCTTGCCTGCAAAGCTGCCAAGACGCCGATAGTCGCATACAGTCCTGTGGTCATATCCGCCAGCGGAGTTGGGAAGCGCATCGGCGCACCGCCCGGCTCCCCTGTCAAACTCATGGTTCCCGATTCAGCTTGGGCAATGACATCATACCCTGGTTCTCCAGCACGAGGACCACTATGCCCGTAACCACTGACGGCAGCATAGATGATGCCAGGGTTGTTGCCCGATACCGTCTCATAGTCAAAGCCATACTTCTTCCAGGAAGCCCGGCGAGGCATATTCAGTAGGAAGACGTCGGCCCGCGCCAACAGACGCTGCATGACCTCCTGTCCAGAACTCGTCCGTAGATCAAGTACGAGGCTTCGCTTATTCCGGTTGAGGCTCATAAAGTAAGCGCTTTCGCCAGCCACGAATGGGGGTCCATAGCTGCGCGCCTGATCCCCTGTGCCAGGTCGCTCGACTTTCACCACCTCAGCCCCAAGATCGCCCAACAGCATGCCGCAAATAGGTCCTGCCAACGCCTCAGTTAAGTCGACTACCTGGATGCCACTAAGAGATCGATTGCTTTCACTCATCACATTTCTCCCTCATACATGCCTTCCGTGACCCGTTTGGCCTGGTTCAGACTGGCGTGGGGCTGATATCGTCGCCAGCTAGAGCAGGCCTTTGATTAATAATGACCACTCCCGCAAGAATTATCACCATACCCGTTATCATTCCGGCTGTAATCGCCTCTCCCAGGAGTAGTGCACCTCCGGCGGTGGCTACGATGGGTATGATGTAGGCGGACATGGCCGAGGCGGTCGCCCCAAACCGTTGGATATTGTAGAAAGCCAGCATCATACCGAAGAATGTCCCCACGATAGCCGCATAGAACAAAGCCGTAATTCCCTGCCTATCAACACCGCTGAGGTCAAACCCAACCAGGAGCAGCGATAATGGCAATATAACCGTTGCTGCAGTCATCATCCGAACGCTATTAACATCGATTGTGTCGTAGGATTGCATATATTTTCGGGCGTAGATAGTGGCCCCACTTCCAAATATCATCGCCGCCGTCACCAGGATATACCCGATAGGTTCAGCCTTCGATACATTAGGCAGGCCGCTCTCGCCAAGCAGCGCCAATAACAGAGCCCCCGCCAGGGCAATCACTACTCCCAATGCTTTGCGCCTGTTCAGGGGTTCATCTGGTAGGAAAAAATGGGCCATGAGGACCGTGATTGCCGGACTGGTGGTTATCAACACGGCGGTAAGCCCGCTTGATTGATAGGCTAATGAACTGACTATGGCTGTCATCGGAACAGCGGTTCCCAGGATCCCAAGCACGGCGGAATGTCGCCATACTTGCCGGTCTTTCGGCCAACTTCGTCTGGACGAGACAGTATAGACAGCTACATGACACAAGCTGGCAATCATGAGCCTGAGCCCAATATAGGTCAGGGGCTCGAATTGGCCAACGCTGAAACGCGAGGCGACGAGGGTTGTCCCAAAAAGAGCGCCAAGAAGCACGACGTAGGGAAGGGCCTGGACTGACACGGGGAATCAAAATCCTTTTTACTAGACCACTCTAGAAACGGTGCGGCTGTGTTCTCCTGTTCTCGGATGGAGGCCTATTGTTATCTGCCCGCTTTACGCTTATTCCAATAGCGAATCATGCCGTCAACTGACATGTAAAGCGGGTTAGATACCTCATATCGTTTAGCCAGGAACTCCCCTATCTGGGCCGAACCAGCTCTCTTCATCTGCCACTCCAGATACGCCCCCAATATTTCGTCGCGATCTAGATCTTCTTCAATTTGGATGCGAACGAATTCAGATGCGTCGCTAATTAATTGATGAAAAGCCTGAAGGTGCCCCCTCCAATCATCGACCCGACCGAAATGAGTGGGGTAGATCGCCTCAAGGTCAAGCTCGCCTAACCGCTCGACGGTTTGCAGCCATAGATCCCGGTTAAATTCGGGCGGAGGTGCGGGCAGATCGACGAAGGCGGGGCCAGGAATATGGATGCCTGCTGCATCTCCTGTAAAGGCGACCCCATCGAGTTGGTATACGTGGTGGTGATATGCATGTCCAGGGGTGTCAATTGCCATAAACGAGAGGCCGGCAACGGTTATCGTATCTCCATCAGAAACAGAGGTCACGCGATCAGCCGGCGCCGGCTGCATCTTTCCCCATAAGGGATCCATCAAATCACCGTAAATTCGGCCCGCGCTTGCCAGCAGCTTGGATGGATCGATCAAGTGGGGCGCACCTACATGATGGACAAAGATCTGAGCCCCTTGCTGAGCCCACCAACCGGCGGCACCGGCATGATCAAGATGAATATGTGTGACCAGGACATTTTTGACGTCTGCGGGGACGAACCCGTGCTCGGAAAGACGCTTCTTCATGGTCTCGAGTGTCGAACCAGGCCCAGTCTCAACCAGTACCGGCCCACCAGGGCCGACAACGAGATAGCTGGCGATGGTGTTTGGGGTGTTTTGGAAATTCAGATCTAGGGTGTGAATTTGCATACGCTGCGCTCATTTGGATGGATTGATACTAGCAGCGTATGGTATCACATAAGCATATTGGGTTACACCAATGGACTATGATGACGGCTAGATCGCCGGCAGGTCATGAAAACGCCAAAGCTAGGCTCCTCGAAAAGGACAAAAAAGCTGGCGAACTCAGCATTCTTAGCTGACATCATCTAAATAAGCATATAATTTATCCCTATAATGGGTGCCAGAAAGTTCCGCAGGGAGCACTGGGTCCTAATCATCGGCTTTGCCCGAAATATGAAACCAAAATTGAGGGTTGCCGGCTGGGCCGTGGCGGTTGGGCCAGTAAGCATCATCGTTGGGGGATTGGTTAAAACTAGCGGCAGCTGACAGGCTATGATCATGATATAACCGGCCGATCCATCCATCTCCAGGCCCTGCTCTACGACCCCTACCATGGCTGAATGAAACCGAGATCTTGTTGTTCCCCGTCATCCCTTTCGTAAACAGGTCTACAAGTTCCCGGTTGATTCTTTTTTGTCTTCCTTTAGGTAGTGTCATGTGAGGGCCTGAGTAGTTGTTTGGTAACTGCCAGGCAGTGTAGGTAATTCCCCTTCGTCCGATGTTGCCTGCTGAATCACGAAATCGAAAAGCCGCGGTGCCCTGCTTCCAGGCAACCCGATGATCATTATCGATCGTGCTGGCGCCACCCAGGGCAAAGTTCGGCTGGGCAGCTATTCCTGCCCGGCTCTCGTATCGCTGCTGGCTGCGCCGGCTGGTGTGACTTAAACGCGTTAATGTAGATCTAGCTATCGGCTTCTTCTGTTTTCCACGACCCGTGTCCCGAATTCGACCGCTGTGAAAGCTGCCATAGAAGTGGGCCCGAGCATGCCCGATACCCTGGAGCAGGTGATCGACAGGGAGGGCGACCGGGCTCCCTGTTAGACGCTGAACATCAAGCGAAACCGCGACCTTGGCCGTCGATTTCAACCAGATTCTGTCATGGCTCCGTCGCCAGAAAAGTCCTTCTCCCCGAGCAAGCAGCTTTCGAAGCTGTCTTTTACCACAAATATATAAGTCAGAGTTTCTTTCCGAGAGTCGCTGCCGTACCAACTCGAGACTAATCCAGCCACGCCCAGCCGCATCAAGATACTTGAGTATTAACCAGACCCGACCAGCGGAGACTTCTTCTTGGCGAAGCATGCCCAGAGCCAGGTCTGGATATAACTTAACGAAGCGTTTCGTTGTGTGATGACTCTTGCCGGTTTGATTGGCCAGAGAGTTGTCTTTGGCTTTGATCTTTGCAGGGAGTTCTTGTAACCCTTCAGAGAGGGAGGGGATATCTTGTTGAAGCTGGCTGCGAGATGGGGGGGAAAGATCTAACTTTATGGGGAAAACAGTATGTGATCGGCCGCAAGCTTCTGACACCAGACCGTCACCGTTCACGGAGGCCTGATGCTGGCATCTGAGATGCTCTAATCTCTTCTGCGCTGCTAGGAGGGCAGGAGAGTATGTTCCCCTAAGCCTCTTCTCCAATCCTTGCTCTTAATCATAGCGAGCCTAGGATGGGGAGCCGCAAGAACCAGGTCGCAGGTGACATAATCCATTGACAGGTCATACGGCGTATGCTATGCTCTCTATGTTAGATGTAGGCTACCGAGAGACACAAAAACCCCTTCCCCAATAAAGGGGCCATCTCCGCGCTTCGAGGTGTACCCGGCACCGAAGAAGAGCGCTTTGGTAGCTTATTCTGTCACAGGGCCAGGTGTGAAAACACTTGGCCTTTTTTCTTGCTTTTTAGCCCATTCCCTGGCGCGTTCAGCCGAAAAGACGGCCTTTCCACAACTATTGTTTACGTAATACATCCACAGATAGCGCCTAGCGAAGAGTATAAACAGCAACTGAAGAACAGTCTATCAAAAGTAATATAGGATGTCAATGGATCTATTGCATATAGATTTACACATTTGCCATGCTATATCTCAAACATATACTCTTGACAAGGAAACAATCACTTAGTAATATCCATTAAGGTGGATTGATTATGATAAACGAAGTTTCCCCTGTACAAGAAATCGAAAAAGAAACACAGCAAGATTGGAATCGGTTGGGTGTTGTGGTGCCGCCCTTCAGTATTGAGGCCGATCCCCGCTTTATGTATCTTTCTACCGAGGCCAAACGCGCCTTGGCAAAAGTGAGTTACATGGTAGAGGCGGGGCAAGGTGTTTCCACCGTCGTTGGTGAAGTAGGGACGGGCAAGACAACTCTCGCTTCCTGGTTCCATAGCCGGTACGATCGCCGGCCCGACTTTGTCGGTGCCCGGATAGACGAACCGCCGCCACGAAGCGGGCTGCTCCTCCTGCGGCGGATTGCGGCCGAGTTTGGCCGGAGAACCCGCAGGGCGACGGAAGATCAGATCAACGAACTCCGGGCATTTCTCGTCGAACAGAGCTCCCGCGGCGTGCTGCCGCTCATCATCATCGACGAAGCCCATGAGCTGGGTAAAGATCAATTTAGGGAGCTGAGACGGCTCATAAACTTCCGCGACCCGAACCTCACCAAGGCATTCCAGCTTATTCTCTTGGGTCGACCCGAACTGGACATTAATCTCAGAGATGTACCAGACTTCAATGATCGAGTCGCCACCCGCTCTTCACTGGATCCGCTGACACCAGATGACACAAAGGCCCTTATCGAATACCGGTTGCTGGCTGCGGGTCGAGATAGCAGGCAAGGTCAACTTTTCACTGACGATGCCATTCTGCCCATATGGCAGGATACTCGAGGCTATCCGAGAAGCATCTGTCTGCTTAGTTTGCACCTATGCTTGGAGCTGTTGCACCAAAAAGGAAACCAGATAACCGGAGAGTTCGTGGAAGAATTCTTGAAGAAGCACCGTGGCTACCGGCATCTGGAAAACAGTTCTGTAGATGAGTAAACGAGGAAGGAGCACGCTCGCCGCGCTGCTCGAACAAAAACCAAAAAGGGGCCGGCCATCGCGCGCAGTTAGTCGAAAAAACGTTTATGTGGCCTTGACCCAGGACCTAAAGCAAAGAGTGCTGGACATGGCCCGGGAGCTGCCAACTGGTCTGGGACGAGCCGATATTCCAGACATGGCCATCAATTTACTCTCCATTAGGATGGAGCTGCTGCGCAGGGATGTGGCCGACCGCGATCGAGAAATCCCCGAAGGCGTTACAGATATTGATTCCCTCTACCTTTTATGGGATCTATCGCTGCCTGTTAAAGATTTACATCCAACATGGACATCCATTCGAGTCTCTCCTCAACCAGCCATAGAATTGGGCCGAATTCATGGGGTACTCAATGCCATGTTTGGGGTAAATCGCAGCCAGGTCTATGGTCTCAGCCTGACCCTCTTCGGACAGTTTTTAGAACACGAATTAGACGACCAAACCTTCGAAACACTGCCCGAAGTCTATGCATGGATGCGGGGTATTTATTTATGAGTAACTCATAATTAAATAAGCAAAAAAGAAAGAGAACAACCATAGAAACAGAGCAGTTTAGCACCATATATGGGGGTTAAAAGACCAAACGGGAGCATATGTGGGGGCTACAAGCAAAACAGAACTATTGTACGGAGTCTCTATCGAACATACCCCTCGAATATAGATATACTTTTGCGTATAGTGCTTGACAAACGAAACTCTATAGCTATAATTCCCGCCGTTGTTGCGAGCTAGCGATACAGAGTCGCCAGAACCAGCAAGCGTAAGATAAAAGAAGAACAGCAGCCGGATCTTGACACAACGCCTTGACACAATGTTTTTGGATGATATAATTGTCGTTCTGGCTAAGGACCTTAACAACTGAAGAGTGATAGAAACAAGCAACAGCTTGAGACCCAAACAATTTCTGAAAATTAAGTCAGAAAGGAAAAAACTTTCTACGGAGAGTTTGATCCTGGCTCAGGATGAACGCTAGCGGTGTGCCTAATGCATGCAAGTCGAACGGGAACCTTTAGATTCGTCTGAAGGGGATAGTGGCGATCGGGTGAGTAACACGTTGGTGACCTACCCCAGAGAGGGGAATAACTATTGGAAACGATGGCTAATACCCCGGATGTCCCTATTGTTAGAGAGTAGGGACTAAAGCTCCGGCGCTCTGGGAGGGGCCAGCGGCCCATCAGCTTGTTGGTAGGGTAATGGCCTACCAAGGCAGAGACGGGTAGGGGACGTGAGAGCGTGGCCCCCCACACTGGTACTGACACACGGACCAGATACCTACGGGTAGCAGCAGCAAGGAATATTGCCCAATGGACGAAAGTCTGAGGCAGCAACACCGCGTGGAGGATGAAGGCTTTCGGGTCGTAAACTCCTTTTCTGGGGGAAGAGAAAGGACGGTACCCCAGGAATAAGTCTCGGCTAACTACGTGCCAGCAGCCGCGGTAAAACGTAGGAGGCGAGCGTTATCCGGATTTACTGGGCGTAAAGCGCGTGCAGGCGGTTTCTTAAGTCGGACGTGAAAGCTCCTGGCTCAACTGGGAGAGGTCGTTCGAAACTAGGAAACTTGAGGATGGTAGAGGAGAGTGGAATTCCCGGTGTAGTGGTGAAATGCGTAGATATCGGGAGGAACACCAGTGGCGAAGGCGGCTCTCTGGGCTATTCCTGACGCTAAGACGCGAAAGCTAGGGGAGAGAACGGGATTAGAAACCCCGGTATTCCTAGCCGTAAACGATGTCAACTAGGTGTAGGGGGTATCCAACCCCCCTGTGCTGTAGCTAACGCATTAAGTTGACCGCCTGGGGACTACGGCCGCAAGGCTAAAACTCAAAGGAATTGACGGGGACCCGCACAAGCAGCGGAGCGTGTGGTTTAATTCGAGGCTACACGAAGAACCTTACCAGGGTTTGACATATCGGTGGTAGAAAAGCGAAAGCTGATCGACCCTTCGGGGAGCCGATACAGGTGCTGCATGGCTGTCGTCAGCTCGTGCCGTGAGGTGTTAGGTTAAGTCCTGTAACGAGCGCAACCCTCGTCGTTAGTTATACGTGTCTAACGAGACTGCCGGTGCTAAACCGGAGGAAGGTGAGGATGACGTCAAGTCAGCATGGCCTTTATATCCTGGGCTACACACACGCTACAATGGCCGGTACAATGGGTTGCGAAGCCGCGAGGCGAAGCCAATCCCCCAAAGCCGGTCTCAGTTCGGATTGTAGGCTGCAACTCGCCTGCATGAAGTCGGAGTTGCTAGTAACCGCATGTCAGCAATAGTGCGGTGAATACGTTCCCGGGTCTTGTACACACCGCCCGTCACGTCATGGAAGTTGGCAACGCCTGAAGTCAGTGAGCTAACCCTAACGGGAGGCAGCTGCCCAAGGCGGGGTCGGTAACTGGGACGAAGTCGTAACAAGGTAGCTGTAGCGGAAGCTGCGGCTGGATCACCTCCTTTTTAAGGTGTAAACCGACGCAATCGCGAGATTGCGTTTAACGGGGCTCAGGCTAGCCTGTTTCTATCACTTCTCAGATGTTAAGGTCTCATTGTCAGGGCCTGTAGCTCAGCCGGTTAGAGCGTTCCTCTGATAAGGGAGAGGTCGTTGGTTCGAGTCCAACCAGGCCCACCAGCTTTCGTGACTTTAACTGATTAACAATTAGTTTGGGGATGTAGCTCAGATGGGAGAGCGCCTCCCTTGCACGGAGGAGGCCAGGGGTTCGAGTCCCCTCATCTCCACCAAGAG